>JAITFI010000072.1 GCA_031281485.1 Chitinispirillales bacterium
CCCGCATATAAAGTCAACGTCAAAAGAAAAAAGCCTTTGACTTTGATTTTGATTTTATATATGCGGGGTTTAGCCCCGCATATCCTATGAAGCCCCGAAGGGGCTTCGTCTAAAAAAGAATTTGATTTTAAAGATTTTAAAAGAATTTGACTTTATTTATGCTTCGCCCAAAGTTTATCGAACTCCACAAGCGGCACCGGCGGGCTGAACAAATATCCTTGCATGCTCTCGCATCCGTTATCCAGTAGATACTGCGCCTGCGGTTCCGTCTCCACCCCCTCGGCAATGACGGACAAATCCAGTGAGTGCGCCATCGTTATTATGGCTTTGACGATCTCCGCGTCCCGTGAATTCTCCGGGATGTCTATTATGAACGACCGGTCTATCTTCAGCGTGTCTATCGGGAAGCGCTTCAGGTAGCTCAGCGAGGAGTATCCGGTGCCGAAGTCGTCTATGGCGATTCTTGTCCCCAAGTCTTTCAGTTTGCGCAGCACTGTCATAGTGTCTTCCGGATTTTTCATGCTCATGGTCTCGGTTATCTCCAACTCCAAGAGTTCCGGCGGCAGCTCGGCGTCTTTCAGGGCGCTCTCCACAATGGAGACCAGGTTTTGCTGGCGGAACTGACTGACGGAGAGGTTGACCGAGATTACGAAGGGTTTCCCGCCCTCTTGGCTCTTGCGGGCCTCTATGCAGGCGGTGCGCAGAACCCATTCGCCGATTGACAGGATCAGGCCGGTGTCTTCGGCTATAGGTATGAATTGGCCCGGCTGCACCATGCCGAGGTCGTGGTGCTTCCAGCGCAGCAGCGCCTCGGCGCCGGTTATGCGTCCCGATTTTATCTCCACCTGCGGTTGGTAGAAGGCGCACAGCTGCGAGTGCCCTATGGCGTTTCGCAGGTCGCTTTCCAGAGAGAGGCGCTCCATGGCGCGGGCGTTCATGCTCGGTTTGTAGTGCTCGAAGCTGTTTAGGCCGGTCTCTTTGGCGCGGCGCATAGCCGCCTCGGCGTTTTGGAGCATTTGCACCTTCCCGTCGCCGTCGGTCGGGAAGATGCTTATCCCGATGCAGATGGTGGCGTATATGTCGCGTCCCCCGATTTGCAGGGGCTCGGCGCAGGAGTCTAAAACGCGCCGCGCGACCTTGGCGGCGTCTTCCGGGCGGGCGATCTCTTCCAATATGATGGCGAACTCGTCGTCGCCCGACCTGAAGACGACGTCGACGTCCCTGACGCAGGTGACGAGGCGCTCGGCGGTGATGCGGAGGAGCGCGTCGCCCGCCTCGTAGCCGAAGGTGTCGTTTATCATCTTGAAGCGGTCTATGTCTAAGAGGAGGAGCGCCATGAGCTGGTTGTTGCGCCGGGCGTGGTTTATCATGAACTCAAGCCGGTCTTGCAACAGCAGGCGGTTCGGGAGTTTGGTCATCGAGTCGTAGTAGTGCTTGCTGAAGGACTGCGACATCCTTCCGGCGGAGTCCGCGAAGGTGCCGACGTAGTTGGTGACCTCGCCGGCGGCGTTCTTGTGGGAGCTCACGGAGAGCCACTCGCGGCATATCTCGCCGTCGCCGCGCCGGTTTATGATCTCGCCCTTCCAACTGCCGCGGCGCTTCAGCGTGCGCCATAGGGCGAGGTAAAAGTCGGCGTCGTGGAACTCGGATCGCAGGATGAGCGGCGCCTTGCCGCGCGCCTCGGCGAGCTCTATGCCGGTCAGGCTGATGAAACTGGGGTTGGCAGTGATGAGCTGCCCCTCGTGGTCGGTTATGAATATGGCCTCGGTGGCGTTGGTGAAGAAGACGTCGAAAAAGGCGATTTCCGCATTGCCGGCGTTTGTGTTGACTTGGGTGTCCATAATATCATAATATAATAAAGATAAACGATAAAGTCAAAATCTTAAAAATCTTTTTTAGACGGAAGTGCGCGATAAATCGCGCCCTTCCATAGGATATGCGGGGCTAAACCCCGCATATAAAGTCAAAGTCAAAAGAAAAAAGCCTTTGACTTTGATTTTGATTTTATATATGCGGGGTTTAGCCCCGCATATTCTATGAAGCCGAAGGCTTCGTCTAAAAAAGAATTTGACTTTGATTTTAAGGCTTTATAAAACCACCCATAAAACCTATTTACCTAACAAACGACGATACCATTGACCTATAGACATCGGCTCCAGTACGGTTTTTCACTATTACTAAGTAGTTGCCGGCCGGGATGCCTGTGTTTAGGGTCAGGCCGTCTTTGGCGGCCATGGTTTTTACCGCTTTGCCTCGGGTGTCGTAGAGCGATACCGTCGATCCGGCCTCTATCGGGCCTCGGAGCTGCAGGGAGCCGCCGGCGCCGGATATCGACCAAGCGGTTCTGCGGGCGTTTGCGGTTTGGCGCGTCGGGGCTACGGCGGTTCCCGCTCCGACGTCAACGAGACTTACGTCGCTTATGTACCACGTGGTCGCGTTGCCGCCGAAGCAGAAGCGGACGGAGACGTTCGCGTTGTCGGGCTTGGTCATGTCGAACGTTGTTGTGAAAGCCTGTTTAGTGGAGGTCACCTGCGCCTCGTACGGGGTCATGCAATCGGCGTTGCTTGCGACCACTTTCGCGGTGACGCTTCTCGGCGACGCGCTGCGGGCGCTGAATGTGAGCTTGTATCTGCGGCCGTTTTTGAGCGAGACGCCCGTCTGGTGAACGTAGGCGTGGTCTACGGCGGTACCCGCAATCGTCATGGTGATCTTTCCCTCTCCGTTTTCAGCCACCATCGCGGGGTTCGGCACTTGGTCAAGCAACCCGTTCTTGTACACTACCCACGGGGAGATTGAGGTTGTGAGGAACGTGCCGTTTTGGATCAGGTTGCCGGCCGTCGAAAACGCGACGGTGACGTTTTTGTTGCCGGTCATGGAAACTACCATCGTATCGCCCGTGCCGGAAACGTCGCCGCCCCACACCACGCCTTGCCCGCTCGGCGGCCTGACCACGAGGGTTACGGGCGTGCCGTGGGTATAGGTCGTGTAGTTGGGGAAACGGGTAGGGGTCGCGCCGCTTACATTTAGGGTGTAGGCGCTGTTCGCGTAAAAACGGAGTTTATTGCGGATATATCTGCCGGACACGGTATAGTTCGACTCAGACCAGCCGCCGTTTTGAGATGGGCTACCGGTGAGCGCCGAAGCCGCCTCGCCTTTATCGTTAACCGACCAATTGGCCCAACCGATCTGGGCTTGGTCAAGAAAATTGAACCACGTGTTGCTCGCGACCGTGTCTACCCTGCCGTTTCCGTCAGCCTCGCAGGTGCCGAATTCCGTAATAAAAACCGCCTTATTGCGGTTGAGCGCGCCTCTTATCATTGTGCGAATCTCATCCCCGTGTCCCTCCTGCGCGGCGTAATAGTGGGCCACATACGCGATGTTTGTGCCTTCTACCGGATTGGCGGCGGCGTTGTCAACGCGTTTGCTCATAAGTTCGGTGCCTACGAGAATGATGCCGTTCGGATCTATCGCCCTTATCACGCCGTACATTGTGGTGGCATAGGTTTTGATCTGCGACCAAGTTACGTTATCCGCCGGCTCATTATAGATTTCATAAATGATATTGGGATCGTCCTTATACGTTCTCGCTATTTCCTGAAAAAAAGCCGTGGCTTGGGTCACCTCATTATGGGCGTTATGCGAGTGATAGTCTGCTATGGCGTATATACCCGCCGCTTTAGCGGCGTTTATGACAGCTTTGGTTTTATTTATGTCGCCGCCGCTGCAATTCTGCACGTTAGGAGCGGAAAACGCGGCCCGTACCACGCTTACCTTCCAATCGTTAGCCAGCGTGTTCACCGCGCCGCTGTTATAGTAACCGCCTGCCCAGCAATCCCAAAAGAAACTCATACCCCTCAACTGCACGGGATTGCCGTCTCTGTCAACTATCCTGTTCCCCTTCACGCTAAGTCTCCCGTGGTCAGCCACCGGAGTACCTGCCGACGCAACCCCGCAAAGCGTCAAAGCGGTCAGCGCCGCGACGGCGATTTTTTTAACGTTTTTCATCATTTGTACGTCTCCTTCGTTATATAATAGTAAAGATCGATTCTACTTAGCCGTCACAACCTTAGACCTGAGCACTTCCGCGCCCGAACCGTTTTTAACTACCAGCAGGTAATTGCCCGCCGATATGCCCGCCCCGCCGATATTCAGCCCGTTCACGGCAGACACGCTTTTTACCAACTTGCCGCGTGTATCGTAGAGCAAGGCTTTCGCGCCGGCGTCAATCGGGCCGCGAAGCAACGGAACGCCGCCGACGGTCGCCACCGACCACGTCGCCGCCGCGGGTCTGGAAATCGCGCCGTGCGCTACCCCGGTGCTGCCCGCGCCCACGTCCTTGAGTTTCACATTCGCAATTGTCACCGCCGCCGCGTTGCCGCCCATGTCAAAGTCGAGCCGGCCGTTGGTCACCGTGGCACCGGTCATGCTGAAAGTGGCCGTATACGGCGCCATAGACGTGGTGAGGTTCACCGGATGGTTTAGGTACACCGTGGCGGTGGCCGCGCGGTTGTTGCTTACACGAGCGACGAGCGGCCTTGCCGACGCGCCCTTAGCCTCAAACGACAGCTCGTACTTCCTGCCCTGCGTAAACGTCAGATTGTTTTGAAACACCGACAGGTCTTCAATGTTCGCGCCCGCCGCGGTAATAGTCGCTTTCACTCCGGGCGCCGCCTCATCCCACGCGATAGACCCGGCGGGCACCGTCGTCGCCAATCCGTTTTTGTACATGCTCCAATTTCCGGTTCCGGTTGCGAAATGGCCGTTTTTGATCACTCCGCCGTTGTAGAACTCCACGCCCATATTCAAATTTACTCCGGTGATCGTGACATCCATAGACTCTTGGGAGCCGGAGGCGTCGCCGGTCCATCTCTTAATCTCCCAACCGGCGTTGGGAACCGCTTTTATCGTGACCGCGTCTTTCCAATTGTACGGGCCGTTGCTCACGGCGTTGCCCTTTCTCTTCTCAACCGTACCGCCCTCGCTCGGGGAGGCGGTAGCGTTTATGGTGTACGTGGTGGTCGGGTAATAGTTGGCTCCCGACGATCCGTTGTAACCGAGGATTTTACCGCGAACCCAAGTGCCGGACTGTTTGAGCGACCACGACGGCCCGCCGGTAGTGCCGCCTGAACTGGAGGTGAGAATCCCCGACGTTTCGGGCAGGTCGCAAACCGACCAGTTAATCCAGCCTATGTTCTTTTCCTCAAGGTAGGTAATCCAAGTGTTGGACGCGCTTTCTTGAACGGTACCGTTGCCGGTATAGTCCGTCGTACCGAATTCCGTTACCACCACCGGCTTATTCGCGCTCAGAGCGCTGTTGATAGCGCCGGAAAAGGAACCTTGAGAGTGCGAGCCCGCGTAAAAGTGGAACGAGAAAGCGATATTGGTTCCGGTCACATTTACGCCGTTCGGATTTCTGCTGAATTCGCTCGAACCGACTATTATGAGGTTTTGGCTGCTTTGCCTTATCTTGTTGATTATCGGAGTCACATAAGTCGCGACACTGCCGTTATCCTGCATAGGCTCATTAAAGGGTTCAAACAGCACGTTAGGGTATTGCCCGTACTTCGCCGCTATATTACCCAAAAATTCCGCTCCTTTGGCGCTTTTTCCGGCGGCTTCTTTGTCGTTGTGGGTATGCCAATCAACAAGAACGTAGGCGCCCCTGCGTATACACGCCTCGATTACTGTTTTGGCTAAGTTTACCATACCCGACGAATCCCCGTCGGCATATCCTTTGTTTCCGTCAAAGGTACCGTCTGTTTTGGCCACCCCTATGGCCGCCCTCACGACCGACACCTTCCAATCCTGAACCAGCCACCCGATGACATAGTCGTTGTAGTACGGCCCTCCCGCGCCGGTATTCGCCCAATAGAGGCTCATGCCTCTCAGCGTCACCGGCTGGTTGTTTTTATCCATTATTTTGTTGCCGCTTGTCTTCAGCGCCCCGTGCTTGGCCACAGGGCTACCCGCCGGCGCGTCTCCGGGCGCGGGCAACTGCGGGCTTATCTGCGCAAACGCGCCGCCGACCATCACGGCGGAAACAAAAACTGCCGCGCCCAACATCGTTAATGACCTTTTCATAGACCAACCGCCTTCCTTGAGAAACGAGGTACGAAAAAATATGTGAATACCAAACACAACTATATACGATAATATAATGGGTTTTGTTTCAAAATACAACAAAAAACATTACTTTTTTGTTATCCTATCTAAATTTTACCCGGTTTTTACCGACGGCGCGTTCACCACGTTCCGATCTTTCCGGGCGGTTTAATCACATTGACATACTTAGTATCCTCAACCATCTCCACAACGTACATTCCAAGTTCCAAAGCCATCTCGCGGGCGTCGTCGTCAATCTCCATTCCCGCGACCGCGGAGTAAAGGACCTTGCCTTTCAAGCTCTTTTCCGATTCGTTTTCCCGCAGCAGCTTCAAACGTTTCAGTTGACGTTCAACCCCTTTTACCGATAACTGCGTTTTTACCTCAACTATCATTACTTCCTCGCAGTTTTCAAGGTACAAATCGACCTCGACGTATGCTCTTCCTTTATCTTTGAAATACTTCTTCCGTGTGGCCAGCGTTGTGAAATTATGCCCAAGCTCGTTCATTTTCGGTTTTATTCCGGGAATGAGTACAGCCTCCATAATATAGCCTATGCTGTTGCCGAAATAACCGACCCATTTATTAATCTCGTCTCTCAATTCATTTCGATGCTCTTTCTCTTCTTCCTGCGCGGCGAGACGTTGCTTTCTTTCTTCTTCCTGCGCGGCGAGACGTTGCTTTCTCTCTTCTTCATGCTCGGCGGCGAGCCTATCTAACCGCTCCGACGTCCTCATTAGGAATGCCAATGTCGCATCCCTCATTTCATCTAACGACATGTCATTTATCGATTTTTCCGATATTTCCGTATCATTCGTCGTCATAATATATTGTCTCCAGATATCGTCGTCATTTAAAAAAATGGGCGAACACGCTTCGTTCGCCCAAGCACTGCCCACTCCCGTAAAAGGGCGGGCGCCGCTAAACGCCCGCCCGCGCAACGCTTACTTCACTACGCTGATCGGAGCCTGCGAAACGATCTTCTTGCCGTTTACGTCTTTGGCGTTCACACGCACAAAGTACATACCCGTCGGAATCGTGTTCGCGCCCAGATTGGCCGTCACTTTACCCGCCGTAGTCGCGATGGGGGCGCTGGCCACTACACGGCCCTTCGTGTTCACCAATTGAACGCTGCCGCTCGCGACGGACGTCCCGGCGTTCCAATTCACGCCGATCTTGCCGCGGCTGTAGACGGCGCGGAGACCGGAAACCTTGGCCTTGGAACCCAAACTCTTCACGCTGACAGGGCCTTCCACTCCGCCGGCGATAGTGGGATCAAAGAAGTAGATGTCGTCAAGCACGAGCACGCCGTCGTTTGTGCTTTGATTCTTGAACTGAAGCTTCGTGAGCTTGGTCTTGTCAAAAGTCGCGAGCGCGCCGGTACGGTTCTTCGCCCATGACGGAAGTTTCAGCACATCACCGGTCAACGGGATTTCCGCGATGTTCCACTCGCCGTTCGTACCCGGCAGTTTGGTGTAGAACACCTCTCCGTCGTCATGCGATACGGCGTACTCATCGTGAAATTCAACAAACAACTCCTCAAAACCCACCGTCTTGTACCTCAACCAAATTTTGGTCAAATTCGCGCCGTTATAGACCGAGTTGGAGTCGGCCAAATTTGTCCCGATTCCCACAAACGGCTGAACCGATTCGCCGTTTTTCGTAAACGGCGTACCCATCGTGAATTGAATATACGCGCCGTGCGACCCGTTCACCCCGTAAACATTCGATTCGTCGTTTATTATCAAACTCGGCCCGTCCGGATAGTAGGGATCGTTCCACTGACCGTCGTCAATAGTAGACGGCGTACCCTGAGTTCCGCGCGCCACGTTGTCGCTATACGCGTACCAATATTGTTTCAACCTGTTCTGAGCCAAGGATTGGGTTTCCGGAAGCTGATTGTCAAAGTTGGAGAACAACAACGAATCGGCCGGCCTCTCGGAGTCGTTCTTTATGCAACTGGTGCACAACCACTTGTCAACAAACGTGTATCCTTCAATCGAAATGTCGTCGATCGCAATTTGTCCTTCCGCTCCGGCTGTAGTTCCGTTGCTTGACCCCTCAAGGAACCAAGCGACTTTTAACGCTTTGCTTAAATCATACGTATAAGGTTTTCCTGTTTCCCAAGTAGGCCTGCACAATTTGGGCGCCGCGCACGTAGCCCCCGACCCGGAATTGCTTGCCTCAATGTTAATTTCATACTCTTTCCACGCGGTGGAAGGTTCGGGAAGCACAACCTCATACGAGGCGTCTGCGTTACAAGGCCAGCTATTGCCGTTGCCCGCGATCTGAGTGGCGAATTCAATTTTAAACTTCACGACTAAATCGGCGTCCGACACTCTCATCCAAAACTTAATCTTTTTCGCGCTGGTAAAACCCGACCCCATCCCATTTATGGTATCGGTAGTTAAACCCGTGCCCATCCCCACGCCCGGATACACGTCCGGATTCTCTTTTGTCGTCGCCGACTTCCACGGCGATAGGAGGTTACTGAATTTCATTACTCCCGAATACTGCCCGCCGTGCGGCGCGACAAGGTCGGAGCCATACGACCCCGTGAACAGCAACTGATTCCCGGACTTTGTAGCGTTGTCAATCATTTCGAGCTTCGAATCCACCAAAGCCGCCGTATAATCTTTCTGGTCGCACCCGGTAGGATTTCCCGACGCCCTCGCCGCGTACGTGTTAGTGTAGAAATACCAATAAGCCCCGAACCTATTAGCGTTCGATCCGCCCTCGAAATTATCCAGCACGGAGTCCGCAAACGCGCCGCCCGCCACCGCCAAGGCCGCGGCAAGCCCCAAAACCATCCGCTTAGTAAAACGTCCCATAATAGTTACTCCTTTTTGGTTATTAGTTATAAGGTATACTTATCAAGTTAAAATCTACGCAAAAACAAGCAAACCGCCTCGGCGACGCTAAACACCGCCGTACCCACGCCTTTATGGTTAGACCGCGCGTACCGGCGCTCTGTTACATCAACGACGCAAAAACCGCTAAATTTTACGCGGACTTTACGCAATCGCGTACCGGCACCCCCTTACGCCCCCCGTTATGCACAACACGCGCCAATTAGCCCAAAAAAAATTAACACATATATATAATAACAAAAAACCGCCCATAACGCAAGTCTTTTTTATTTTTTTTGTGTTTTCGGCGAAATACAGCGGTTTTCGGGCTACCACGCGCCCATCTCGACCGTCTCCGTCCGTCCGACCGCCCTGCCGCCGCGGAGCCCGCCCCCGCCCAGCGCCGCCGTCCGTCCGAGTTCGTTTTCGCCGCCGCGCCCGTCCCCTCCCACGCGCGCCTTAGGCAGGTCGCAAAGCCGGCACGTGACCGACAGTTCGCAGATTACCGGCTCGTTAAGGTACGCGGAGAGTATCTCGTTAACCATCCGGTAGCCGTTTCCGCCGGGCATAAACGTCTTGTAGGCCGGGCTGTCGAGCGGGCCGAGCGTCAGCCTGAACTTAGACGTTCTGTCGTAAAACCTCGTGCCCGCAGCCGCGTTTTTGCCCAAGCGCGCGGCGCCGAGGGGCCGCGCGTTCGATACCGCGGCGCAACGCCCGACGTTCTCTTCTATGGTTACGGGTATATCGCCCAGCGCCGCGTACAGCAGCTCTTTTAGGCCCTGCGCGCTCCTCGCCCTGTTAGACAGATGCCAGAGCCCGGGGAGCGCGATTTCGGAGAACCCTTTTCTGTCTATCGACAGGCCGGTCATAAACTTGAAGATTTTTTCGGCTGCGGGGGGAATGACCCTTCGGCTTCGCTCAGGGTCCTTTTGGGGGGACGGCTCAGGGTCGTTGAGCGGAGTCGAAGCCCGGTGCGCGTCGATCCAAAGCGCGTGCAGGCGGTTCTGCATTATGGAGAGGAAATCGGCGTACATGTCGGCGTCGCGGCGCCCTCTCGTTATGTGGTCGGAGAAGCCTATGGGCAAGGGGGAGGAGGAGCCGAGCAAGTTCATTATCGGCAGGCGGACGGTCGCCCCGCCGGCCTCAATCCCGACATACCCGACGTCGCACGGCGGGAACGACAGACCGGCGTCAACCTCGAAGTATATCCGCCCTTTGTCTTCCAACAGCTCCTCGATAACCGCGACTAACTGCAACACGTCGAACGAGTAGAACTCCCGCTCGATCGTCTCCGTCAATTCGTCAAACGCCGTCATACCGACCACCTCTCCCCCGCCCTGCAATACCACTCGTAGCTCTTGCCGGACA
Organism: Chitinispirillales bacterium; assembly: GCA_031281485.1. Classification (GTDB taxonomy): domain Bacteria; phylum Fibrobacterota; class Chitinivibrionia; order Chitinivibrionales; family Chitinispirillaceae; genus GUT77. Next base: position 10,320 of record JAITFI010000072.1, read on the forward strand.
CGGGCATCGCGATGATCAATTTAAGGAACGTGTTGATTGAGGCCATACACGAGAGGCTTCTCGCCAATACCGTTCCCAGCAAGAACAGACTCTCCTCCGGCGCGGCGTTTTCGTCTACCACGACATTTATCTCGGCGCCCCTGATCACGGCCTTGCCGACCGACATGTCGCTCGGCTTTACCGATACCGAGCGTATCGCCTCTATCTCGGGCCGCAATTCGGCGCGCCCGCCCCAGTCGTAGGCGCGCAGAAGCTCTTTGAGCCTCTCCGCGTCGCCGAAGTTCGTGTATGCGCTCGACATGTGCGAGAGGAACGCCCACAGGTACTTATCGCCGCTCGGCGGGTTGACCGGCGGGCTCGGTTTTGTTATATTTGTGAAGGAGATGTAGTCCGGGAAGTCCGGCGCGGCCTTGCAGAGCGTGCCGCCCTCCGTGAGCCTCTTTCGGGCCAAGGCGCCGTTTGTCTGCCAAGCCTCCACGTGAAGCGTCTCCCGTATGAGCCGCCCCTCCTCCGTTTGGCGTCCGTTCATCGAGAGTTTGAGCCGTCTGCCGCCGTTTTGCGGGCGCCCGTCGCCGGAGAGCTCTTCGGCGCGCAGGGAGTAGAAGCGCTGTTCGCCGCCTATCTTGCCGTATCGTTCGTAGCCGCGCCGAACGCCCGTGACGCAGTCCACGCCGGTCACCGAGGCGACGCTGTGTATGTCGAAGCACTCGGGGCGCGCCGCGTCGGAGACAAGGTCGTGTTCGTGCCTCCTGCCGTCCGCGAGTATCGGTTCCGCGTCGCGCCGGAAGAGGTTCACGGCGGGGGCGCAGTGCAGTTTGAAGGTCTCCCGCGAGAGCGATACCTTCGCCGAGAGCTTCCTGTCGAAGCGCACTTGCATGTAGAGCGCGCCTGAAGCGCAACCGCCGCGCCGGGCGAGGGCGTCCAAGCCGTGCAGGTCTAAGAACATGAACCGCTCCGGAAAGGCGAAGTAGTCGCGGAGGAGGTCAAGCGCCCTGCCGGAGCGGCGCGGTTCGGGAAAGAGGCACTCCTCCTCCCCGAAGCCCCCCTCGGCGAACACGTCGGACGGGGGCAGCGTCAGGGCGTTCCGGGCGTCGTCGGAGAGGATAACCTCCTCAGCGTGGCCGAGCAGCATTTTCCTTATATGTAACGCGGCGGGGAGTTCGTCGTTGATAAAGACCCGAAGCGGCGAGAGGGAGAGCGTTTCGGGGCGGATCCCGCGGTCGTACCTGAAGGCGACGGTCAGCGTGCCCCCGCCGTCGCCGTTCGCGTCGGCCCGCGCCCCCTCCACGCGGATCGGGCGCACACGCACCTCCCGCGTCGTGGCGAATTGGCAGCTGACGCCGGTGGCCGGGTCGGGGTCGGTGAAGAGGGGCGTCCCACGGCGCAGCGCGCAAACCCCCTGAAGCGTCCCGGGCCGGGGTTTGAACTCCGCGACGCAGATGGCCGGTATGGGGTGGAGGAACTGCGGCCAGACAAGCCCGGCAAGCCCGGCGGCGAGGCTCGGGAGGGTCTCGTCGATGCGCTCGCGGATGCCGGCGGAGATGAAAGCGAAGCCCTCGAAGAGCGCCTCGACCTTGGGGTCGCGGTCTTTGGCGGATTCGAGGTTCAGGTATCCCGCCCGCTGCGGGTACTTTTGGGCGAAGCGGGCCCCTTCCTCCTTGAGGTAGCGAAGCTCTTCCTCATAATAGACGTCGCGCATAACGCCGTCCTCCTTTCAGCTGTTGACGTTGACTTTAATTTTGATTTTGATCCGGATCCGGTAACAGCAAAACACGGCGCGGACGGCGCGGAGGAGGAAATACTTTATGAGGTAGACATTGATAATATAATAGACAGCGAGGTGTAATTCAAAATATTTAAATCAAATTTGACTATATATTCAGCGTCGATAATATATCTTTAATATAAGTCAAAATCTTTAAAATCTTTTTCAGACGAAAGGGCGCGATAAATCGCGCCCTTTCATAGGATATGCGGGGCTAAACCCCGCATATAAAGTCAAAATCAAAGTCAAAATCAAAATCGGCGTTTTTAGCCTTTGATTTTATATATGCGGGGTTTAGCCCCGCATATTCTATGAAGCCCCGAAGGGGCTTCGTCTAAAAAAGAATTTAAAGAATTTGACTTTATATGCGGGGTTTAGCCCCGCATATCCTATGAAGCCGAAGGCTTCGTCTAAAAAAGATTTTAAAAGATTTTGATTTTAAAAGACTTTAAAAGATTTAAAAGGCACCCCATGACTTCCAGCAACCCCATCGTCTCCGTTGAAAACCTGATTGTCCGTTACGGCGAAAAGGTTGTGCTCGACGGGGTAAACGCCGCGGTCAGCCCGTCGGAGATACGGGTGATTTTGGGGGGCAGCGGGTGCGGGAAGACGACGCTTTTGAGGTCGATTGTGGGGTTAATCAAGCCGTATTCGGGGCGGGTGAAGCTCTTCGGGCGGCAGATTGAGGATATGGAGAGTGACGCCGACTCGGATATTTTGAGGCGGGTGGGGGTGCTGTTTCAGAACGGGGCGCTTTTGGGGTCGCTGACGGTGGCGCAGAACGTGGCGCTGCCTTTGGAGCTGCACACGGACTTGCAGCCGGCGGTTGTGGATGAGATCGTTCGTTACAAGCTGTCGCAGGTGGAGCTGCCGCACGCCTACGGACTCTTTCCGGGGGAGCTTTCGGGCGGTATGCGCAAAAGGGCGGCTCTGGCGCGGGCTTTGGCGCTCGACCCGCCGTTGCTCTTCTGCGACGAGCCGAGCGCCGGATTGGACCCGGTAACAAGCGCGGGGTTAGACTTGTTACTGCTCCGCCTGAGGGAAACTCTAGGAATTACGGTGATTGTGGTGACGCACGAATTATTTTCCATAGAGAAGATCGCGGACAAGATCCTGTTTTTGCACAAGGGCAAGACGCTGTTCGACGGGCTGTACACGGATGCCCGGAAGATAGAGGACGGGCCGGTGGCGGATTTCTTTTTACGGAAAGAGACTAAATGAAACTTAGGATTAAAAGGATTATAGGATTAAAAACATTAATTAAAAAGACTAAATCATTATGGCAATAACCGCGGCGCAAAAATTCCGGCTCGGCATTTTCGTAATCATCGGCATGGCCATCCTTGCCGCGTTCATCATCATACCCATCGGGATGAAGATGACGCAGCACAGGAAAGTCTACATCTCGATTTTCGAGGGCGAGTCGTTGCAGGGGCTGGAGCAGGGCGCGGCGGTGAAGTTCAACGGCGTGTCCATAGGCACGGTTCAGCGGGTGACCTACAACCCCGACGACATCAACAAGATGCGGGTGGAGTTGAGCGTCGTCGAATCCTTCCCGATGCGCGTGGACATGTACGCCACGACGGGGCTCATCGGGATAACAGGGCTCAAGTACGTGGAGATCTCCGGGGGCAGCAACGGGGCGGCGTTGCTTAAGCCGGGCGGGATAGTCCCCACGCGGGCGTCGCTCTTCGCGAGCGTCGGCGAGAAGGCGGACGTGCTTATCGATAAAGTGGAGACGCTGCTAAACCACTTGAACAACGTGACCAATCCCGACAGCTTGCGCTCCGTTAAGATCGCTTTGGACAATCTGGCCGACTTGACGAGCGAGGCCAAGAACCTCTTCGGCAGCGTCGGCGAGGTTGTTCCCTCAGTGGGGAAAATCGTCGACACGGCGCAGGCGACTATGAGCGAGATACACAAGATCACGTTAGACATAAAGGAACTGACAGACACGCTGAAGGGAGGGGTCAGCGGCGCCAATATACCGGGGATCTTGGCTAAGGCGGACACCGCGGTCACGTCGGTAAAGGCGCTTACGGACAATCTCTCCCTAATGGTGATGCAGACACGCGAGGATTTTTCAATAAGCATGGAGAATTTGCGTGAGACGCTCGAGAGCGCCAGCCAGCTTATGAAGATGCTTGCCGACAACCCGTCTCTGCTTATCCGGGGCGAGGGGAAAGAGAGGGATAACAGATGATGTGGGGCAGCGGATATATGGGAGGCGGAATTTTCCGGCGGGGCGGAGCGCTTTGGTGCTTGGCGGTTGTCTTTGTGTGTTTGGCGCTCGGATCCTTGACCGGTTGCGCCAAGCCGCCGTCGCGGCAGTACTATATGCTCACCTACATGCCGCCGAACATGGAGCGCCGGACGATGCAGAATCCGTACGCCTGCGTGATACGTTTACGCGATTTCTCCATCGAGGAGGCCTATAACCGGTCGAATATCGTGTACCGCGTGAACCCTTACGAGCTGCGTTACTACAATTATAAGTCGTGGGCGGTGAAACCGACGCGGATGCTGACCGACCTCTTCTTCCGGCATCTCTCGTCGGTGCAGCTTGTAAGCGGGCTGGTGCGCCGTTTTGACGAGGGCAGAAAGCCCGATTTCGAGCTTGTAGGCTTCATAGACGCCCTTGAGGAGTACGATAGCGAGGACATGCTTTTCGCCCACGTGTCCATCCGCCTGACCTTGACGAAGATCTCCGACGGGTCGATGCTTTACAGCCGGTCGTTCGACCGCCGCAAGAAGGTTTACACGCGTGAGACGGGGCTTGTCATAAAGGAGATGTCGCAGATAGTGGAGTACATCTTCACGGAGGCGATTTCCGATATAGACGGCAAGCTGGCGACGGAGTTTGGCATAACCGATCAAGGCTCTAAGTTTATGCAGGTTGAGGAGCCGAGTTTTACGGCGGAGGGCGACTGATATGCGTGTCCGCCCCGCCGTTTTTTTGTCGTTTTTGCTGTACGGCGCCGCCGCGGCCGCGCCGCCGCCGGATTTGCCGGGGGAGGAGCTGACGGACCGTCAGGTGTTCCAGCAGAAGCGCAGCCGCGGCGACGCGAGCGCGGCGGCCATAGAAGACGCCATCGCGAAAGCGTCGCGTACGGAGCGTTCGTGGCTTGAGGGGGCTATGGAGACGTGGAACGCGCCGCCGCTCTACATGCAGCAGGCCACCGACGGAACCATAATACCCTACGGCAAGGGCGGGATATTCGTCCCCACCTACACGGAGACGAACTCCGAACCGGAGGTCGAGATATTTGACTTGAAAGACAGCCTTATCGCCTCGATTCAGCCGGGGCGTACCGTCGCGCTCGAACCGGGCGAATACAGGGCGATGCTGGGCAGCGGTTCCAGACAGCAACGCATCGTGAAAAACATAAGGGTTGAGGAGGGCGCCGCGCAACCGCTTGTCCCCGACTGGTCGGGGCTTGTGATAGACGTGGTCGACGAGCAGGGGGTGGCGCTGAAGGGCGAGTACGAGCTTGTGCGGATCGACGAGTTTGATCCCTACGGCCGAGGTTACGGGGCAAGTATCGAGCTTGGCGAGACGGTGAAGGCTTGGGTTTTGAAGCCGGGCGTATACAAGATTCTGGGCGTCGGAGAGGGTTACAACACGCTGACGAACTTCGTAACCGTGCGCCTATTGCCCGGGGAGTTAACGACGTTTCTGCTAATCCAAGATCCGAGCGACTTCCGCATAAGGGGCGGCGGGACGATCCACCTAACGCCTACCGCGAAGCTGACGTCGAACTGGCTTTTCGGGATAAACGTGGGGATAAACGCGCAGTTCAACACGGAAGTCGACCATCAAGCGGATTTGACTACAAGCACTTTCACGCTCGGAGGGCTTTTGGACGCGTGGCTGCTCTACAGAAAGAAGCCTGTGGAGTGGAGTACGCGCCTGCGGCTCGACGAGAGCATAAACCTGACGGACGAACACTTGGAAAACATGGTCAACAATCCGGACCGCCTGCTTATGTCGAGCATTTTTATATGGAGGATACTGAATTGGTTCGGCCCCTACGCCCGCGTGGAGTCCAACACGAAGATTTTTGACACAAAGATCAAGCGGTCAAGCGAGAGTGGGTTTTGCTTTACGGACGCGGACTATGTTTTTGACGAGAGTATAGGACTCGCCGGGCTCGACACCACGCAGGTCTACACCGTAGAGCCGGCCCTTTCGCCCTTTACTTTCGAGTTGGGCGCCGGGATGAACTTCGATCTGACCACGTGGCGCTACTTCGAGGCAAAGACGCGTTTGGGTTTCGGGTGCGCCTACTCGCGGTACGACGACCGGTACCGGGTCATAGAGGGCAACAAAGTAAAGTACGGGTCGGAGGACTCGCTTTCGCAAAAGCTCTTGGTGCTGAACAGCATCGTTCTCTTTCCGGAAACGAGAGTGAACATACTGGAGATCGGCCCGCAGGCGTCGCTCGGCGCCACGGTGAGGATCGGGTCGCTCGGAAGCGCGGAGGGGGAGATCAAGCTATTCGCGCCGGTACTGCCGGAGCAGCGCCTGACAAAGCCGGACGTCGAGTTAAGCGGAACACTATCGTGGCGTCTGCATCGAAGCCTGAATTTGGACTACACGTACAGGCAGAACCTAAAGCGTCCAGCGGAGTTAGACGAGCCGGTTCACACGTCGGCGCACGGAATTTGGCTGCGGTTGCACTACTCAAGCCAGTAACGAATTTTTCGTTGATGTAACATTTGTCACGCATTTGCCGTCAAATAAGTATTGACTCATCAGAAGAAATGATTGCGGGGTATATAAAGATGGAGCAGAGCCCGTTTTCCGAGTTCATCCCCGTGCGGTGGCAGCCGTACGAGGACGGCGAGCCTATCTACTCCGTCAAACGCAACCACGGCATAAGGGGCGCGTTCAAACTGCACAACGTCAACGACGCGATAAACGACAGGCGGACGCTCTTTGACAAGATACTTTTGGAGTATTGCATCGGCGAATGCAGCTACCCGATCGTGACCGTTTCCGATCTGCTGAGTTCCCCCTACCCGTGGGACACCGCGGCGCAGGGCAATATTCTGGGGGAGGTGGCGGAGCGCATAGCGCGGCGGATCACTAAGTACTTTTTGAAGCACTGGAGCAAACTCGGCCGGATGGGCGGGCTCTTTGACCAAGGGTTCGACCCGAAGAGCAGCGACGACTACATCGTCGCCCACACGAAGGAGTACGTCCTGAAGATTCAGCGCTACCCGAACCTGATTATTTTGAGGCAGACGGGCGAGACCGGGGAGTGGGCCCGCGGTAAGTTCGGGTACGAGAACATAAAGGAGTTGGACGGCTTTTTTGACTATCGCTACGCCGGGCGCCGGCATATCTTGGTTTTGGAGAGCAAACTCGAGAGGATAAACGTGAACTGCGAAGACCTGATCGGCAATCTGTTCGTCCCGCTTTCCAAGCTCTTTCCGGGGGCGGCGTTCAGCTACGTGTTGTTCACCGACCGGCGCTCCATCTTGGTCCGCGGATCGCACGAGAGCCTGAGGCGGCTGAAGCCGCTGCCGATCAAGATATACGAGGAGCTGGCGCCGCACGGCATTGACGCGCTGTTCTTCACTTTTAATGAGAGCAGGGACGATTTTGAGAGGATCAAGGACTTTTTAATCACGCAGTACCGGAGCATCCGTAAACTGGGGGTGACGCTCTACGGCAAGACGGTGGTGACCGACAAAGAACTGATCGTATTCGACGGCGGCGAGACTCCGCACATAAAATTAGTAAAAGACGCCGCGAGCGGTCTTTGGCGCGAGGTGCTGTTGCGCCACAAAAGTTAAATTAATTTGCCCGACGCCGGCGCAATTAATTATATTCTTGTGTATGGATGTTGATTTCGGCTTTTTTTTATTATTCGGCATTGACTTTAAACTAACAAAAAATTAACACATAATAAGGAGGTTTCCATAATGAACCGTCTAATCCGTACATCCGTTATGTTCGCCGCCCTTTTGGCGTTCGCCGCCGGCGCCGTCTTCGCGCAGGGGACTAAGGGCATGATCGAGAGCAAAGCCTGGTACGTGGATACCGACAAAAAGGTACGCGATATGAGTTATTGGCGCGTCTATTTGGGGGACTACGACGTCAAATTGAAGCGTAATTACCCCGGGGAGGGTCAGATAGAGATCAACGCCGGGATGAACTTCCAGCTCTTCCCCGCCGGCCCCAACAAGGGCTTCATAGAGGGCAACGGGCAAAGCATAAAGGGTAAGGTTCAGAGCTTGCCCGGAATGCGTATAGTGGCCGGCGGCGGCGACGGCGAGGAAATCAAGATGGAAGAGATCGACTACATATACGACTACGGCACGAAGGTAGCCTTGAAGGACGGCCGCAAAGGCGGCTTCATGATAGGCCCCGAGAACGGCGGGGTTTTGGAGGTGAAGAGGTTCCAGCTCTCTGAGTACAAGAAGGAGAAGGGGCGTTTCGGCGAGGAGGAGCTCAAAGAGATCAAGGACAGGGTGCCGGTGATAGGCCTCTCCTTCACCAAGGAAGGCGCCACGCGGGCGGCTGCGGAGGCGACGTCGGATTGATGACGAAGCAATCCGGGAAGTAATTTAACAGACAAATAAAACAGGGGGAGATCGCGGTAATTATGGATTTAAACAATATAGATAATATACAGGCGTTAGACTTTACTATACCCACGCTCGGGCCGGGCAAGAGGCCGTCGCCTATCAACCTTTCCACCCACCGCGGGGACAAGATCGCCAACTTCGTGCGGGACGACGAGTACATAATCTTCGACATAAGAGCCAAAGCCGGCACCACGGTCGAGTACACGCGCAAGCAGCTGATCGAGCGGGCGGGGCCGCGTGAGTCGATCTTCTTCAACCCCGACAAGGTCCACGCCGCCATCGTGACATGCGGCGGCTTGTGCCCCGGGTTGAACGACGTGATCCGCGCTCTGGTGCACGCGCTCTGGTATCAGTACGGGGTGCGCAAAATCTCCGGCATAAAGTACGGGTACAGGGGTTTCCTGCATGAATTTGACCACCCGTTCGTACAGCTCAAACCGGAGACCGTCATGAACATTCAGCGCTTGGGCGGCACGGTGCTGGGCTCTTCCCGCGGAAACGGCGAGCGTACCGTCGAGATAGTCGACAGGATAGAGATGGAGGGCATAAACCAGCTCTACACGATAGGCGGCGACGGGACTCAGCGCGGCACTCTGCGTATCGCCGAGGAGGTCGAGCGGCGCGGGCTCAACGTTGCCGTTGTGGGCGTCCCCAAGACGATTGACAACGACCTGAGCTTCATAGAGAAGTCTTTCGGCTTCGAGACCGCCGTTTCGGAGGCGGTTCAGGCGGTCGCCGACGCGCACATTGAGGCGGAAAACGCCGTGAACGGCATAGGTCTGGTCAAGTTGATGGGCCGGGAGGCGGGCTTCATCACCGCGTCCACGGCGATAAGCTCGGGCGACGTCAATTTCGTACTCGTCCCCGAAGTACGGTTCGATCTGGAGGGGGAGAACGGCTTTCTGGCGCACCTTGAAAAGCGGCTGGCCAAGCGCGGCCACGCGCTCATCATAGTGGCGGAGGGCGCCGGCCAAGAGCACCTCTCGTCCGGCGGCGGGTTCGACGCCTCCGGCAACAAAAAATTCGGCGACATCGGCATGTTCCTCAGGGATTGCATCACAAAATACTTCAAGGAGAAGAAAATCGAGACCAACTTGAAGTATATAGACCCAAGCTACACAATCCGCGCGCGGGTATCCAATCCGATAGATTCCATCTATTGCGCTCGCTTGGGCACCAACGCCGTCCACGCCGCGATGTCGGGCAGGACGAAGATGCTCGTTAGCAACGTCAACGACACCTTCGTGCACATCCCGACGGAACTCGCGGTGGCAAAGCGCAACTGCATAGACCCGGAGAGCGATCTGTGGAGGGACGTGATAGAGGCGACGGGGATGCCGCATTTGATGATAAACAGGTAATACGGACAATGCGCCAAACACTGCTATACGCCGCGTACGCGCTGTCCGTATTCTGTCTATCCGCCTTGCCCACGGCCGCCCAAGACAAGGGCCCGGCCTCGGCCAAGGAACCGACCGCGCCCGACTCCATATACAAGCACAACTACGCGGCTGTGGAGCAGATAAACGCCTATATAAACGACAGCCTCGCCGCCTCTATCCGAGAGTCCATGATCATCGCCCAAATCGCCCAAAGCGACTCAATCTCCGGTAAAACCCTAAAGGCGCAGTTTGCTAAGCAGCACGTCGCCGACTCCATGAAACTGGCCCTGCGTAAACGGGCTATAGACTCAGTGAAACAACGCGCCATGCCGGTCGCCGCCATGCTTGGCGGCGATACCATCATGACAATCTACGCGCCCACGCCCACCCTCTCCCCGCAGGAACGCGCCGCGCTATACTGCAACCGCGTACAGCGGGCGGTCAAAGAATTTTCGCCCAAATTCGATACGCTGAAAATTGTAGACAACGGCTTGAGCCTCGATGTGACCTTCGGGGAAACGCCGCTCATAAACATCACCGCCGCGGACGCCCACTGGGCGGGCACGGACAGGAACACCTTGGCGCATATCGAAAGGGAGAGGGTGCTCGCCGCCATCGCCGCCTACAAAAAGAGCTTGGGCGTTTGGAATATCCTGAAAATGGTAGGCCTGTCTATATTCGTCGTCGCGGTGCTCGCCGCCCTGTTCATACTCGTAAGCCGAACGTTCCGCAACGTCATAGACCGCAAGATAACCGAAAATCGCGAAAAGTGGTTCAAAGGCATCCACTTCCGCAACATAGAGATACTGACCTCCGAGAAACTTACCGCCGCCGCGTTCTTCGTCTCCAAGGCCTTACGCTACACAATATACGCCGTGCTGCTCTACGCGGCGCTGCCCATGATCTTCGCGATCTTCCCCGCGACGCGGCACCTCGCCGGACTGCTATTCTCGTGGATCGCCGCCCCCGTGGTCTCCATGGGCGAGGGCTTCATAACCTACCTGCCCAACCTGCTGCGCATAGCCGTAATCATCGTAGTAATGCGCTACATACTCAAATTCCTGCACTACATAGCCGCGGAGATAGAGACCGGGCGCTTGACGATACCCAATTTCTACCCGGACTGGGCGCGGGCGACCTTCAACCTGCTACGGATATTCATCTACGCCTTCACCGTAGTACTGATCTTCCCGCTGCTGCCCAACTCCGACTCCTCGATCTTCAAGGGCGTCTCGGTCTTCATAGGCATACTCTTCTCCATCGGATCGTCAAGCGTAATCTCGAACATGATGGCCGGTATGGTCATCACGTACATGCGCCCATTCAAGATCGGCGACCGGATAAAGGTGGGCGACGTCTACGGCGACGTCGTTGAGAAGACGCTCTTCGTGGTCCGCATTCAGACCATAAAGAAGGAGGTCATCACCGTACCCAACTCGTCCATACTATCCGCGAACGTAACCAACTTCAGCACCGAGGCGGGAGAGGGCGGGCCGGGCGTAGTGATCTCCGTTGAATTTTCCGTATGCTACGATGTCGCTTGGGAGAGGGCGTACCCCCTGCTCATAGAAGCGGCGCTTGGGGCCGAGCACATCCTGCCCGACCCGTCGCCGTTCGTGTTTACGAAGGAATTGGGCGACTTCGCCGTGATCTACTCGCTGCGCGCCTACACGCGCAGACCCGACCTATACTCGGTGATATGCTCGAACATCAACCGGAACGTGCTCGACGTCTTCAAGCGCGAGGGGATAGAGATGATCGTCCCGCAATACCGGTCGGTACGCAACGGCGAAAAACTCGTCCGACCGGAATAACCGGCCGACTAGACAATAAACTGTATTTTGGTCTTGATCTGCACCTTCCAAGCCCCGCCCTCTTGACGTATCGCGATCCCGTCGGTCATACTCTTAACGTTGCGCGAATTCGGCGGCGGGAAGCCCTCAAAGTGGCAAACGGAGTTGACCCAACCCTTCCGCAGGCCGCCCAGCGCCGTCTTCTGGGCGTACGGCTCCTCGCAGACCGAGAACAAGGCGGTCGGCGCCTCGTCGCTGTCGATCGAGAACTTGAATACGGAGACCCCGTCCTTGTACTCCGGCGACGCGGCCTTATCGTCCTTATTGGGCCATACGCCGGTAAAGTTGGGTTCGGGCAAATAAAAGATTGTGGGCATACCTGTACTCCTTTTGTGTCCGGTGTTGACGTTTAATGTTAATTTTAACGTTGATAATGCATTGAGCCTAATAAATGTATAATAAATAAATATAATAAACGCATGCGGTAAAAGTCAAAAAATTAAAGTTTTGGGAAAATTAATTCCGCGGCATTGATACCGTACGGCGATTCGCCGATCAATATATAGCTTGGCGGCAGCCCTTCTATATCCGTTACTACGGCTAACGGCCCGCTCCCGCCGGCCGGCCTCGGTTTCAGGGGTACGATCCATATACTGTTCAGGCAGCTCTTGCCCGCTATGGCCCTTTTGACGAAATCACTCCTCGGCGCCCGCATCGCGGCGTGGAAGGCGCTTATGTCTATGGCGTACAACTCTACGGCGTCGATCAACCCGCAGGCCCTCTCCTTATCCTTATTGATTAACGCCGACAGCATCTCTCTGGCGGCCACGGCGGCCGGGTCGGCCAGGTAGGCGTCGCCGAGACGCAGGTGGGCGGATTCGTAGGCTATTTTCAGGACGGCGCCCTTCACGGCGGGGTTCTTGAGCGGGTCGTCACTCCGATCCCGACCGCCTCCGTCGCCGTAATACTCCCCGAAGATCGAACTCAGGCGGACGGGCTGCCCGGAGGAGCGGTCCCCCCCGCCCCGCCCAACCCCGCGGTTGAAGCAAGCCGCCGCCACTCCCGGGGCGCTTTTCAGCGCCAGATCGACCGTCCCACCCAACGCGCCGTTGCAGGCACGGCACACGAAAGGCGTCCGCAGACGCCGATTGCCGAGAAACCGGGGGACGATATGCTCCCCCTTCCTCTCGAACTGCGGCGCGGGCTTGCGCCGGTTGCAGATTATGCAGAGTCTGTCGGGTGCGGTCGGCATTGAAATAATATAATAATTGTTTTAAATCTTTTAAAATCAAATTCTTTAAAATCTTTAAAATCAAAGGCAAAACCCCCCTCCTGACCATGATTTCACTTTTTTCCACAAAAAATTTGACTCCTCCACTGACCGCATACTATATTACTACCGAACCGGACCAAACCGACCGGGCTTCAACCGTTATAGGGGGAATCATGAACATCACCGACCCGACATCTCCGATCGACCGGACCGCTCCGGCGGCGACCGCGACCGACCGCGCCGACGCACCGAATCCAGTATCCCCCCCCCCCCCCAACAACGGCGTCAAACCGCCTACAAAAATCTAAAAAACAAGCCCCTCGCGCGCGCGAAAGAGCCTATCCATACAAACGAATCAACCCGCCCTCCCCGGCGGCGACCTTATCCTGTGTCCTTTTTGACCCTTCGGCATACGATGAAAACCCAACTCAACGTCGTTACCAAAAGATTCAACACGCTCGCGGCGAGACACCATCACAAGAAAGGAGGAAAGGGCGGGGACGAGGAATAACTTTTTGATTTGATAACTATTAACTTAACACTCTTTGATGGAGACTTTTATGAAAATCTTTAATCGGCAGGAATGGGCGCTGTTGATAGCGACGGCGATTATGGCAGTGTTGATGGGTTGCGATGGGAACGGCGGGAATAATGGCGGTACTATGCCGAGCCATACGCATACTTGGGGCGATTGGGTAGTAACAACTCCGGCGACTTGCGACGCGTCCGGTGTAGAAACAAGAATCTGTACGCAAGATAATAGCCATACCGAAATTAGAGCAACGACCGCTATATCTCCTAATACTGTTGTTAAAGGTACGCTCATCGACAACAGAGATGGGAAAGAATACAAGACGATACAGATATGTCGTCAGACGTGGATGGCAGAGCATCTGAATTATGCAGATCCGATCGGTGCGTATTGCTTTGGTGCTAATACCGATTTTGCAAGTTGTGATAAGTACTACGATTGGTATACGGCAAAGATGGTATGTCCTTCCGGATATCATTTACCTGACACGAGTGATTGGTATAAGTTGTTTGAGATGGTGAATTACGATACAAAGGCGCTGAAATCAAAGAGTGGGTGGGCTTGGAATGAATGGAATAATGTAACCGGTAATGGTACGGATGATTATGGATTTTCGGCCTTGCCTCTTGGCATGAACTTTAGCTATCTAGGCAATGGTGGTTTCTGGTGGACGGCTACAGAGAAAAACGGCAAAGACGCTCATATTGCAGCCATTGTGGAACCGTCGAGGCTGATGGTTTACTCAAATTTCATCAACACTACCGATAAGACTTCCCGCTTATCCGTTCGTTGCATACAAGACAACTGACCTTTCCCACTCCCCGCGTCCCCGCCGTCGTTGTGTGTTTGGTCGGTGGGGTTCGTCGGGTCGGTCGGTTTTCGGTCAGTCCCCGTCCCAAAGATTAATTTGACTTCGGTCGTCCCCAAGAATTATCTTTGTTATTGGTGTAAAACATCAATAATCCCGCATAGGAGGCTGTTATGTGCGACAAATCCGTATTAGACGAGATAACGTCAAGGGTCTGCGCCGCCGCCAAAGAGGTCTTGGGCGACAAGTTGGAGAAGGTAATCCT
>JAITFI010000027.1 GCA_031281485.1 Chitinispirillales bacterium
TAAACCCCGCATAGATAAAATCAAAGGCTTTTTTCTTTTGACGTTGACGTTTCGGTGAGGGGTTTAGCCCCGAACCGCCTATGAAAGGGCGCGATTTATCGCGCCCTTTCGTCTAAAAAAGAATTTGATTTTATAGATAACATATATACCCCAGATTTCAAAGGTAAATTTAACATTCGCGCCGGATCATACAGCCCAGCCTTATCTACCCGTATTTTTCCCAGCATACGCCCGTTTATGCTATAAACGGTTATCACTCCCGGAACATTGGAATTATATGCGACAGTGCCGCCGTGAATTAGGCTGAAATTTCGCGTTGATATACGATCTCTGCTATTGATATTGATAACACCTGTAGTATTCCCCTCCCCATCCTCAATCCCGTAAGCCTCCGCCATAATCGGATAGAGCGCGATCCTAGAGTTCGTCTCCCGCCGATTATTTTTCCAGTCGAACAGCGGCAGCGAGTTGTCCCCGCTGAACTCCTGCGGTTCCCAGACGAAAGTACCTAACCGTTTGTTCGCCGGCAGCGCGAAGACCACGTCGTTGACCTCGCGGTGCTTGTCGGCGTACTCGGCCACGGCCACCTTGTAGTTGTGGTTGTTGGCTATGGCGGTCAGAGAGCGTCTCAGCGAATCGACGTTGCCGTGCCATTTCGGGTAGTATGACAGGCCGATCACGTCTATCTTGTTTGCCGCGTTCGCCTCCGCGTTGTTCAGGTTCGTTTTCAGGGTCTGCACCCAGCCGTTCGGGTTGCGCTCGTTGATGGTGTGCATCATTATTTTGATGTTCGGGTCAACGTCTTTTACCCCGTTTATACCGGCGTTGACCAGCTTGGCGAAATCGGCGCCGTTGTTTCTGCCGTCGGGGTGTATCATACCGCCCACGACCTCGTTGCCCACCTGCACCATGTCCGGCAGCGCCCCGGCCGCCTTGAAGGCCAGCAGGCTCTCCTTAGTGTACGAGCGCACCCTTTCGGTCAGCTGGCTGAAATTGAGGCCCCGCCAAGAGACCGGCTTGTACTGCTTGCCGGGATCCGCCCACGTGTCGCTGTAGTGGAAGTCTAAGAGGAGCCCCATACCGGCGGCCTTGACCCTCTTGGCCATCTTCACGGTGGAGTCCAGCCCGCAGTATCCGGCGGCGGAGTAGGGCGACGCGCTCCACCCGTCCGAGTTCGGGGTGTCCTCCGGCACCCTCGCGGTCGGGTCTACGAAGAGGCGCAGCCGTATATAGTTGAATTTGTGCTCTTTCAGGATATCGAACATGTCCATAACACGCCCGTTGTGGGCGTACTTCACCCTTTCGCCCTCACGCTGCTGAACCCAAGAGATGTCGGCCCCCAAAACATAGGACGGCTCGACAGCCGCCGATATGGCCGTGGTTAACGCCGCAAGCGTCAACAGCAACGACAAGGCGAACAGACGACGAGGAGCAGCGGCAGCCATAACTTATCCATCCTTTCCGCGAGGCGGTGGGTTGGTTCGGGATTAATATATACATTATATATATAATAACATACAATATTGTTTCCGGAAATGCGCTATCTTTTTTGAACAAAATAATAGGGGCCGCGGGTAATGAGTGGGCTAGACCAACACCAATGCCGCCCGATTTATGACCCTTTTCACGTCTATTAGCCATTTGAGTGTAATATCGTTTACATCAATGAATCCGTCGCGATTGTCGTCGGATATTGTGAAATAAAAATACAAGTTGTAGCAAAACCCGTTATTAGTATAAACGCCCACCATCTGTTTACAACCGAAGTACGCCCTATTTGCGCATCCTACATTGTTTCCGGCGCATTTAATTTGCGCTCCTATAGGGAACTCGCCCGGAATGGGACACTTTAACCGGTCAATCTCCGGCTGTTTGATGTGGAACCCCGAATCCGGCTTCATACTTACCAAAGCGTTTTTTACCGAGCTTGCCGTATATCCTGCCATCATGCCGCCGCGATACCGTCTTTCTCGACCTTTTTGTATTGAACGACGAGACGCTCTTTGATTCCGTCAAGTATGCGCCAATTCCGGCTGTCGATACCGTCCACAACGTCGCCGATAGTATCTTCCATCTCGCCCACTCTCGTTTCCAAAGATTTGATTTTTTCAACCAATTCAGTATAGTGGTCGGGTTCGCCCATTTCCGCGAAGTGATACTGCAGGGCGTGGTATTTGTCCCATAAGGGGCCGTTTACGACGTTGGATTTAGACAATTCGTATAGGCGATACCAAAATTCGCTATGGGGTTCCGTGTTCTTAAAGTTCCGGAGCAAAAAATCCCAAATATGGCCGACCATGTCGTTCACGGCGCCTTCCCGGTCGACGCCGTACCCGTCCAGCAGAAGATGGATGCACGTAGCGACATACTCTTGCTCATCGCCCTTTTGGACAATAAACGAGAGCAAAGGGATTTCGGCATTGAACCCTATTTGCGGTATTTTTGGAATTTTGACCCGCCCGAAGCCTATTACATGGCCTCGCTCGGTCGTTAATTCGTCTAACAGATTCATTTTGGACACCTTTCAAGAGTTTTTTCAGCCGCTGCGGGTGACGGCCGCAACGGGAGGGCCTACACCTACAATATACTATTGTCTCCGTCGAAAGTCAAATTCTTTCCGGCCCCCCCCAAAACGTAAGATGGCTCGACAGCCGCCGATATGGCCGTGGTCAGCGTTACAAGCGTCAGCAGCAACGACAAGGCGAACAGACGACGGGGAGCAGCGGCAGCCATAACTTATCCATCCTTTCCGCAAGGCGGGTGTATACATTATAATATACGAAATTGTTTCGTGAGATGCGCTATCTTTGTCAAAATCGTTAACTCAGTCGTTTATTATTACTGTTGACGTCGGTCCATTCCAAATGATATTCCATCTGGATAAGATATCTCGACCAATTAATATCGCAAAATTATCCGGATTCACGTGATTTCCATCCGCGCCGTCATACATTAAACGGCATGAACTTATAGGTAACATTTTCACGGATTTTAAACTGCTCTCCGGAAAATCCAGATCAACAACGAAGCTTGGCATCTCGTGCGGCCCGCCGGCAGTCAAAAATTGAGATACCCCCGTTGGTTTCAGCCCCAATTGCAAGGCGAGGTCAATATCTATTGATGTTACACTCGCACCAGTGTCTAAATGCGCCGATACCACCACAGGGTAAGTCGCTTTATCCGACGACAAATCAACACCGTGCGGAGAAATCACAACAGGCATATTCAGTCCGTGCGACGCTAACTGCCTGTGGTTAATCTCAACCCTGATCTGAATATCGGGCGGAGGGATAAAGCCCGGACTAAAAAATGAACCCATTTCTTGTATACCTCCCTACATCTTAGCTGGCGAAAGAAAGCTAACAAAGTCTTTATCGGAGATGATTTGTTGAATAATATAACTACCCTGCGGATACTTGCAGGTAGCCTCAATATATGCGGCGTCGAAAGTATCAAATATACCGTCAAGGGCGTTATTGCGTATAATAGCGTACTTGTACTTGTACAGATGATTATTCCGCCATTCTTCCAAGTGCTTCCGGAAAAAGGCTATTGCTTGATTCTGCTCGTCCGTGAAGTAATCTTTTATACTGCTTTCCATAACAACCCCCGTCCTGAAATGTATACGGGAAAGCTCAAAGGTATATTAGAAGATGCACAAAAAACAAAATAATAGAGTCCGTGGGTATGTTAGAAGAGGCACGAGAACATTCCTCCTACGCACTTCCCCATCACGGGCTCACATAATTAATAATAAAATAATTAATTATGCCGAAAAAGTCAATAGTAGGGACAAAAAATTTCTGTAGTTAGCGGTGACCCTAGTTACAGCTACGAATATCTAGTTGTCCCCCAAAACCCGCCAACCGCCCCCCGAAGCCCCCAAACCGCCCAAAATCGCCCCAAACGTCCCCAAACCGCCCCAAATCGCCCAAAACCCCGGCCCCCCCCAAAAAAATTTTCACTTTTTCACAAAAAAATCCTTGCATTACCCTGAAATTAGTGGTAAAATACAATTGGTAGGGGTAAAACGGCCCAAAATGGCCCAAAAACCCCATCAAACGCGGCAACCCCAACGTTCGGATTCGCGAGCCGAATGACCGGGAAGCCAACCGGCAAGACGTACAGGCGGTAGCGAGACCGCCCGAAACGCCGCCGGCGCAAGGTACGGGAGACACCCAAGCCGTAGCAAGAAGACGGCCGGGGACGAAACCCTATACCAAGCGGCTCTTTGAATTGGCAGTTTCTTCTTTAATTCACTTCTTTACTAACATTAAAACCTTAAAAGGGAGGTTTGTGATGTCACGTTTCTTAAAAAAGCAGGGTTTCACTCTTATCGAGTTGATGGTCGTTATCGTGATCATCGGCGTGCTGGCGTCATTGGCGATTCCGAGGTTTACGGACGCGTCAGTGAAGGCTAAGGTGGCGGAGGCTCCGCGGGTGCTGGCGTCTTATGAGTCGGCGCAGTTGGCGGCTATTGCTGAGGGGGGGCTTTCGGGGTTGGATGGTCTGATTTTTGAAAGTCCAACGAGCAAGTGGTGGGCGTACTCTGGGGCTACGAACGTGGCGGTTGGTGCTGCATCGGCTAGTTATGGTGCGGTAGCTGGCGCGGGAATAGGTGGAACTGCGGCCGGTAAATATTTGATGGTTTATGTGGGGTCAACCGGAACGGTAACTCATACCGGAGATCTTCCTGTTAAGTATGCTAAGAATTTCTACCCCTAATTGGTGAAGATTATTGTGGATGAAGTGATTAGATTGTATGGTTTCGACGCAGGGCAAACGCGAAAGCGTTTGCCCTAGCGTCTACTTTTATGTAGAGACAAATTAAGACTTTTGATATAGGAGTTTATTATGAGTGACATGGATTTTAAAGAAGTAATTTTTGGGGTTGCTGAAAAATCAATTCAGAGACCGTTAGTTTCTGAAGAAAAACAGAGAATAATTACGGCATTTAATACGACGAAACATGGAAATGCGTATGTACGTGCCAAAAATGCAATAAAAGATGTTTTCGGTGAAGACGTAATGGAACCTATTTTGGTATCAGAGTCTGAAGGTGCAAATAATAATTGGGCAAATATAATCGCTGAATTAAAAATTGCGGCAGACAAGTGGGCCAAAAGATGAATGATTTATTTATTTTTTTTGTAGAAAATGGATTAAGATATTTTTTGAAAAAAAATCGAAAATGGTGAAAATACAGAAGTATATATTGTAGTTATAGTTTTCATTGTGATTATTGGCGGTATAGTTGCTCTTTTGACATGGTTTTTTTCTACGCAAAAAATTAAGAGTGAATTAATGAATATAGACGAAGATAGGAAAGCAAAACAAATTGAAAATTATAATAGGTTAAAAGAAGTAAAAAGAAAGTATATGGAAAACCACAAGATTGCACAACTCGCAACAACCGAATTGGTGAGTGCTTTTTCAAAAGGTGATGCGGAAAATATTAGGAATAATATCAATGAAATCCGTGAATTAGTATTCAACGATTTATTATTATCCTTTGAAGAGTATCAAGACATGTATGAAATAATTTATGGACAACAAAAAAATAAGTTTTATAAATTATACAATGACGAATATAAAACCTTATTATGCAATATAATAGAGATAGTAAAAATAATTAATAATGAAAATATTCTCATAAAGGCAGGTTTAGAAAAATATAGAATATATTCATACACAATAAATAGTATCTACTATTTTATGAAATCGCACTTTTATTTTTTTGATATAGTATATAAAACAAAAAATTACATGATAAAAAAAGAATTATTAAAGGTTGGAAACTAAGAATTCACATCTATTCGAATGCCCAAGAAACACCTTAAGATTAACATTTAGGTATAATGTAATATGGAAAATTCCACAATAACGCTATTAATAAGATACTTCAATATTCTCTCCGCAACAGTAATGGCCTTCTTCGCCATATACGGAGCGATCGCCGTATTCGGTAGGAAATCACACCTGAATATCTTTCGCCGCAATATCTTCATACAGGCGTTTTGTATTGCCGCGCTTTTCGCGTTTATTTTAGAGTTAACCGTTTCCAATTTTCCGTATTACTTAAAATATTTCGCGGATAGCGAATGTTACACATTAGAAGTTTCACCGAAAGATTCCACGATCATTTTAACTTCCGACGGTACAATAGCGGAAAAGTATTCCGCCCAAAAAAACGACACAACACCACGGGATTCCGCGACGGTTTTGGCTTCCGGTAGCACAGGCGACGTCGGTAGTACGTTAGTTGCGGATACTTCTTCCAAAGATAAAGATACAACTACTATTTTTGGATATGGGATAAAGTTCAAGGATCTTAACAGAAGCGTTACTTCCGTGTTCATTTCACCGGTTTTTGACACAACGGAGTGGATAAACGTAATTGTATCAGGTACTACGGTGGCCGGTAATTTTTTGGCGGAACAAAATATTTATAAGGGTTTGCCTAATACTAACCATATTTCACTTCAGTTACACGGAAAGGTTTCCGAGCTCAAAATAGAGATTTACGGCGCCAAGCAAACCGGGGCGTCTCAGATAGCTATAAATAAGCAGATACCGTTGTATTTCAGCGGTTTGCGTCTGATAGTCGTTTCGTTACTCTTATTTGCGGTTATATTATTCGTCTATAAGCCGCTCCGCGCCAAAACCGCGTATCTTTTGTTTGATTATCGCTTTGACCCGTCAAGCAGAAAACAGAATATTATCTATATATTGTCGGTCATATCGCTCATCCTTTTTTCGTGGATTTGCGCCTACACCTCGGTTGTGGAAGATACTGTTCAGGCCAAACAATATAATAAATATTTGGTTGACGCTATCATAGCCGGAAGAACACACTTAGAGGCTGGGAGTCCGGAAAAATTGCTTAAAGCGGAACGTCCTTATGATTTGATTTGGTTAGATGAGAATGGGGACAAGTATAAAAGAAGTGTGGACTGGATGCCGGATTGGGTTTATTACAAAGGAAGATTTTACTGTTATTTCGGCGTCGTTCCGGCGCTCATACTCTACGTTCCGTATAACCTGATTACCGGAGAATACCTATCAAATCACTGTGGAATTTTCCTGTTTGCCGCTATCTCAATAATTTTGTTGGCGTGTTTGTGGCGGTTTTTCGTCAAAAAGTATATGCCCGACGCGCGATTTATGTTTTACCTGCTTTCATTTTTTGTCTTATTTTTCGCAAGCGGGTGGTTTTGTCCTTTGCGATTTACGAGATTCTACTCTATCGTATCGGCCGCCGGATTTATGTTTGTCATTGCCGGCATATTATTGCTTTTTGAATCGGTTGTACAAGAACAAGATAAGATTGATCGTTCCAAGTTGTTTTTAGCCTGTGCCTGTCTCGCGTTGGCTGTGGGTTGCCGTCCTCACCTGCTCTTCGCGTCGCTTATTGTCCCTGTTATCCTATGGAAATACAAACAGTGGAAGCACTTGCCGCTGGTGGCAATCCCATACGTGGCGGCCGCTGTTCCTTTGTGCGTGTATAACTATGTTCGTTTCGGCTCGATTTGGGATTTTGGAACCAATTATAACATGACTAGTCTTAATTTAAGCGCGTATAGCCTTTTAAATCCGATAGGAAAGCTCATAAATACGTTTAACATGTCGTTATCTTACTTGTTTACCGTAAACAAATATTCATTCTTTTTCCCTTACGTTGAGTGTATTCCACAGCATAATAAGTTTTTTTGGACAATTACGAAATTCTACGATAAGGGTTGCGGTATGATAAACTTCCCTATAGTATTTTGTTTAATTTTCTTTTTCAAGAGTCTTATAAATAAAGGCGAGAGATTCAAAACGTTTTACGTATCCGCGATATTTTTAGTCATTGCCGCCGTTTTAATATTTATTAATTCATGGATGATAGGCCATTCCGGAAGGTACACGATAGATTTCGCGATTTTCATTATCTTACCGTCCTTGTTTTGCGCTTATTATTGGTGCAACGGCGCAGGTAGTAACGTCCAAACATCGGAGATTCAATTTAGAGCTCGTCAGAAAGTCACCTATATTTTGCTTGTTTTCAGCATATTTGTAGGTTTATTTCTTTTCGCGACCACAGTAACGAATGACATTACACCCTCCAATCCGGCGCTGTTCCGCTATTTGCGCCAATCCCTAATCATTTTAGGTATCGTGTGAGTTTGATACTATCTCTCGAATATAAGGAATAAACGTTATGGAAAATTCCACAATCGCGCTGATTATACGATACTTTAATATCGCGTTGACCGTGGTATCGGCTTTTTTCGCGATATATGGACTGATTATTGTCTTTGGCAGGAACTCGCGTTTGAACGCGTTTCGCGGTAAGATGTTTTTATCCGCGTTTTGCGTCGCCTCGCTCCTCGCGTTTGCCGTAGAAGCGCTATGTTTCAATTACAAGCACTATTTGAAGTATTTTGCCGGCGCGGAATTTCATACCACAGAAGTTTCTCCGCAAGATCCGTTGATCCTTTTGACTTCAGACGGCGTTACGGCGAAAATATTGTTCGATCAAAACGATAGCGCAGTTATCGCAAGCGGAGTAAAGTTCACAGGTATTGACCGTTATGTTACATCTGTATTTGTTCAGCCGATTTTCAATAAATACAAACAATTGGAAATGCGTATCAGATGGACAGATGAGGAAAGCACTCGTGAACTCACAAGAACGCTTGATAAGACCATACCTTACGATAACTATACGGCTATACAAACATGTGGGAATGTTTCTGAACTTACAATCATATTTTCGGGACGGATTTTCTTTGACGAAATATCACAAATCGCCGTGAATAGGCAGATACCCTTTTATTTCAGCGGTTTGCGTCTTTTAGTCGTCTCTCTGCTGTTTTTCGCGATTATCTTGTTTGCGTATAAGCCGCTTCGCGCCAAAGCGGCTTATTATCTGTTTGAGTATAAGTTCGATCCGGCAAACAAAAAACAAAACGTCATTTATGTGTGCTTGGTTATTCTGATACTATTTTTCTCATGGTTCTGTGATTATACATCTGTTTTTGAGGATTATGCGAATACTCCGATGAATCTTCAGTACAATAAGTATTTGGTTGACGCGCTCATAGCCGGTAAGACAAATATAGATTTCGGACACCCGGAAAAGTTCCTTAGCGCGGAACGTCCGTATGATGATGTTTGGCGCTTCGCGAACGGCTATGAATTCGGCGTTGACTGGGCATGGGATATATCTTATTACAAGGGTAAATACTATACCTACTACGGGGTTGTTCCGGTAGTTTTGCTTTATCTCCCGTATAAGCTCATTACGGGAAATTATTTGTCACACAATTCGGCGATATTCGTATTTACCGTGATTACAGTGATTTTTCTGGCGTTGCTTTGGAGATTTTTAGTCAAAAAGTATATGCCGAACGCGCGATTCGCGTTTTATTTACTCTCGTTTTTGGCGTTGTTTTTCGTAAGCCGTCTCTCCGATTGTTTAAGAGTGCCGAATATGTGGACTATAGTAATAGTAGCTGGGCTTGCCTTTACCGTAGCCGGAACTTTTTTATTGCTTAAATCTATTGATAAAGAGAATATAAACCGGTTGCAATTATTTTTCGCGTGTCTCTGTTTGGCGTTGGCCGTCGGTTGCCGCCCCAACATGGTTTTTGTGTCTATTATTGTTCCAGCTGTTTTGTGGAAGCGCCGGTCGTGGAAATTAGCGATGTTTATCCTGATTCCGTACATCATGGTTGCGGTGCCGATATGTCTCTATAATTACGTTCGCTTCGACTCTATTTTTGAATTCGGCCATAGGTACTGTACAGGCACCAGCAACGGAACAACTGGCCATTTATTGAATCCTTTGGGAAAGATTCACAGAATGTTCATAACTTTCACATTTTACCTCTTTCGTTTATACGGGTATTCGCTGCATTTCCCTTTTGTTCACCCTATTCTAGCCAATAATCTTGTTACTTCCTCACTTGGTTTCATTTGGATACGTGATCCCGGCGCAGGATTAATAAATTTCCCGATACTCTTTTGCTTATTATATTTGTTTAAAAATATTTTAAGCAAAAATAAGCCAAACGGTTTTTATCTATCGTCGGTGTTTTTCATTATTACCGCAGTCATGATAATTCTGTATTCAAAAATGGGTATATTTCACGGAAGATATCTATTGGATTGCGCGGTTTTCCTTATATTTTCATCGTTATTCTGCGCGTACTATTGGTGCGACTATAAACACGGCGACTTATATCGTAGCGCGGTTCGCCTGAAGATTGTTTACGTATTACTTATCGTAAGCATATTTGTAGGGTTGTTCCTATTTGTAAGCGGATCTTACTACGACATGACGGTATACCGTTATCTCGATTACTCGCTCGGAATCATTGAGAAGGCGCCTTAAGAAAGGGAAGAAGATATGAAAGAGCCTATTTTGGAACCGATTTTGCGCAACATGCGTATCCGTCGAGTGTTGCCCCATCTTCGGCGGTTTCCGCGGTGTCGTCTGTTGGACGTAGGTTGCGGTTGGGAGGCGAGGTTGCTTAAGAGCGTGGAGCCGTACATTGAGAGCGGCGTTGGGATAGACTTTAAGGCGCCGGAACTTTCGGGCGCGAAGCTTTCGACAATATCGGCTACGTTGGACGACAAGTTGCCGTTTGACGACGATTCTTTTGATGTGGTGACGCTTATGGCCGTGTTGGAGCATTTGGAGAAGCCGCTTGAGATTTTGCGTGAGATTCGTCGTGTTTTGAAAAAGCCGGAAGTCGCGGGCGGTTGTGGGCGAGGCGGTATTTTGGTGGGAACGGTGCCGAGCAAGGCGGCGAGGCCGGTTTTGGAGTTTTTGAGTTACAGGCTTGGAATTGTGAACGAGGCGGAGATTCGTGACCACAAGCGGTATTTTGATAGGCGTGATTTGTTGGAGATTTTTGACAAGGCTGGGTTTGCGGAGGTTAGGCATAGGTATTTTCAGTGTGGGATGAACAATTTTTTTGCGGCGCAGGTTTGAAATGAACGTCAAAGTCTTTAAAACATTAAAATTTTTAAAATCATTTTTAGACGGAAGTGCGCGATAAATCGCGCCCTTCCATAGGATATGCGGGGCTAAACCCCGCATATAAAGTCAACGTCAACGTCAAAATCAAAATCAACGTCAACGTCAACGTCAAAATCAAAATCAAAATCAAAATCAAAATCAAAATCAAAATCAAAATCAAAGTCAAAGTCAAAGTCAAAGTCGGTGTTTTTAGCCTTTGACTTTGATTTTATATATGCGGGGTTTAGCCCCGCATATCCTATGAAGCCGAAGGCTTCGTCTAAAAAAGATTTTGATTTAAAGATTTTGACTTTTTAGGCTTCGTCTAAAAAAGAATTTAAAGAATTTAAAAAGATTTTGGTTTTAATTTCGGATAGATATTTTAGGGAACTATATACGTAACTCCGCATAGTTCCCGTCCGGCGTTTTGTTCTACCACTCTTGACGCTCTTCAGGTTGAATTATATTT
Organism: Chitinispirillales bacterium; assembly: GCA_031281485.1. GTDB lineage: Bacteria > Fibrobacterota > Chitinivibrionia > Chitinivibrionales > Chitinispirillaceae > GUT77. The sequence continues at coordinate 11,481 of JAITFI010000027.1, forward strand.
AATTTGTTTTCCTCTTCGCGGATTGTTACGACGTAAAGACCCTTTTCCAAAGCATAGTTTTTGGCGCCCTCGTCAACAATCGCCCCAACAACAGCTCCAAAGAGTTTTTTATCCGTAATATCTACTAAAGTTTCATTTTTGCGCAGTATCTCCAAGCGTTCTATGTGTTTTTTTACGTCACGTGTCATGAGGTGGGATTTGGTTTCAACGGCCATAACCTCTGTGTCACCGTATAGAAGTACGTCTACTTCGGTGAGCGTTTTCTTTTCACCAAGCTCATCGATTTTTTTGAGTTCTTTTTCCGTCTGCATAGTGTTAAACGTGTGTTTCCCGGTAGCGTTCATGGCAAGGCGTATCTTGGGGATCACAATAAATTCCATGAGTTCACCAATATCTTTACCCACGCTACCGATATTCGAGGACAGCCTATCGATATTATCGGTTAGTCTTTGGAGTGCCTTATCCGTTTCTTCGCGAGACTTCGCGATTCGTGCTTCCGTTTCTTCGCGAGACCTTTGATTTGCAGCAGACAGTTCCCTGATAGCGGCCTCGGTTTTGGCGTGATTTTCAGCCGTAACCGCTATAAACTCATCAAGCGTGAACTTCCTCGGTTTCGGCGGGGTTTTCTTCTTTAAATAGGTTTTTTTCGCTACCTTTTTGGTTGCTTTTTTGGTTGCGCTTTTAATTGGGTTCTTTCTGTTCATACTTGCCTCCAGATTTGTTGTTTATTTCGTGTTTTTAATACGATATACACTAATATAATAAATGTGTCAGTATATTTGCAATATTTTTTGGGGAACTATATACATAACTCCAAATCCGTAGTCAATTTTTCTTTATTAAAGTCAAAATCGGCGTTTTTAGCCTTTGATTTTGATTTTATATATGCGGGGACAAGCCCCGCATATAAAGTCAACGTCAAAAGAAAAAAGCCTTTGACTTTGATTTTATATGCGGGGTTTAGCCCCGCATATCCTATGAAGCCGAAGGCTTCGTCTAAAAAAGATTTTAAAGATTTTAAAAGATTTAAATGGAATATATTATATTACAAAAAAATGATTTTTCTGGCTTTTTGGGGAGGATGGAAAATATGATGGAGCCGTTTGGGGAGCCTATTTTGCGTAAAATGCGTATACGGAGGGTTTTGCCCCGTATCCGTATCCGGTCGTTCCGGTTATGGGGTGTGGCATGAGTTTCACGTTGTCGCTCATAGTCCCTTGTTATAACGAAGCGGGGACCATAGAGGTCTGCATCGGGAAGCTTTTGGACTTTTCCCGCGAGCAGCCTTTTTCGTTGGAAATCATAGCGGTTGACGACGCTTCTACCGACGCCTCGGCGCGGATTCTTGAGCGGCTTGCCGCGGAGCATGGCGGCGTGATCAAGGTTTTCAGGCACGAGAAGAATCGCGGCAAGGGGGCGGCGCTGCGGACGGGGTTTGCCCACGCCACGGGCGACTTTGTGGGGATTAACGACGCGGACGACGAGTACGATCCACGCGACTACCTTATAATGCTGGAGCCGTTGCTTGCCGGAAAGGCGGACGTGGTGTACGGGTCACGGTATTTGCGTCCCGATACCCGCCGGGTGCTTTACTTCTGGCATACTTGGATGAACAACGCTCTGACCCGTGTGTCGAACATGTTTACCAATCTTGATATTACCGATATGGAGACCTGCTACAAGCTCTTCCGGCGGGAGGTTATAGGGCGTATCGCTCCGCTGCTCAAGGAGGAGCGTTTCGGGTTTGAGCCGGAGATAACGGCGCGGGTCGCGGATGCCGGGTGCCGGGTGTACGAGTGCGCTATATCTTACAATCCAAGGAGTTACGAGGAGGGTAAGAAGATCGGGTGGAGGGACGGGGTGCGCGCATTGTACTGCATATTCCATTACAGCGCCCACACCGCGCCGCTGCCTATGCAGATACTGATTTATTTGTTTATAGGCGGCGTGTCTATGCTCGCCAACATGGGATTTTTCATATTTGGGAACTATCTCTCCGTTCCGATGGATTATGCGATTGCGGGCGCTTTTGTATTGGCGGCGGCGGTCAATTACGTGTTGTGCGTTTTAATCTTGTTTAGGCATAAGGCGCGGTGGAGGACGGCTGGGGAGCTGTTTTGGTACGGGGTTACCACGGGGCTAATGGGTTTGATTGATTTCGGGCTGACAAGGGCGCTTATTGCGCTCTGCGGGTGGCCTGTTTTGTCTAAGTTCACGGCGTCTGTCGCCGGCTTTGTCGGGAACTTTTTACTTAGGAAATGGTTGGTGTTTCCGGAGAAGAAAAGGGGGTGATTGAGTCGGTTTTGGAAAAATTAATATCATTAAGCCATTGATTCTAAAGCAGTTAGAACATATAAGTCCTCTGATTTCAAAGACCCTATTGTTTTTCCGCGCCCAATAATGCTATAATTATAGAATGCTGGACGTCAGCCGTCGACATAAAAAAGGTTTTTTTCTGCGTGAAATTTACGCATAATTTGTTTATATTACTAACTAAGTACGGACAGAACGGATAGTAACGGCGTGTCGGCTATCGGCGTATAGGCGGCGATGTTGGCATTTTGTTTCCCTACATACTTGGACGGAGGGGTCTTTATGGCTGAAGGCGCTGCGCGCAAGACTATTTTTATGGTAGACGACAACCTTACAAACCTGACTGTGGGCAAGAACGCCCTGCTCGGGGCGTATAGGGTTTTCACCATACCGTCGGGCAAGAAGCTCTTTGAGATGCTCGACAAGACCACCCCGGACATGATCCTGCTCGACATAGAGATGCCGGACATGAACGGATACGAGATCATAAAACTGCTGAAGGCGAACGAGACCACCGCCGACATACCGGTGATCTTCCTTACGGCCCGCAGCGACAGCGGGTCGGAGCTGGAGGGGCTGTCGCTGGGGGCGATAGACTACATCTCCAAGCCATTCTCCCCGCCGCTGCTCCTAAAGCGCATAGAGGTGCACATGCTCGTCGAGGAGCAAAAGCGGGAGCTCGAAAACTATAGCCGCAACCTGCAGGGCATGGTCGAGGAGAAGACCAAAACGGTGCTTGACCTGCAAAACGCCATATTGCGGACGGTGGCGGAGCTCGTGGAGTGTCGCGACGACACGACCGGCGGCCACATCGAGCGCACGCAGAGCTACCTTCAGATACTCGTGGACGCCCTTTGGACGGATCCTATGTACAGGGACGAGGTGTCGTCGTGGAACATAGACTTCCTGCTGCAGTCGTCGCAACTGCACGACGTGGGCAAGATCGCCATCAAGGACAGCATCCTCCAAAAGCCCTCCAAGCTCACTCCGGAGGAGTTCGAGGAGATGAAGACGCATACCACCTTCGGTATAAAGGTTATAGAGAAGATACAGGAGAACACCTCAGAGGCGACATTCCTTGAGTACGCGAAGATATTCGCGAGCACGCACCACGAGAAGTGGGACGGGTCGGGGTATCCGTGCGGGCTTATTGGGGAGGCCATTCCGCTACAGGGGCGTCTGATGGCCATAGCCGACGTCTACGACGCGCTTATCTCGGAGCGTCCCTACAAGAAGGCGTTCACGCACGAAGAGGCGGTGAAGATCATATCGGACGGGAGCGGGTCGCACTTTGACCCGAACTTGGTCAAGCTGTTTTTGGAGCGTGAGCAAGAGTTCAAGCTGATCTCAAAGAGTATGGGCGGAAAGTCCGGGGCGCAGTTATGATCAAGTCGTACACGGTGGCGGTTAGGGAGATCGACGACGGCGCGGCGGCGGTCGGGCAGGCCGCGAAGGGCGTCGCGTCTCTGCCGTTGCTTAAAAATACCGTGGGCATTATCACCGCGCACCCGGAGTGCGTCCCCTCCGGCGTCTTACGCGACGTGGCGAGGGCGCTGCCCTTTCCAAGCGTAGGGATGACCACCATCGCCCACTGCGCCGGCGCCGAGGCCGACACCTACATGCTGTCGATTTTGGTGCTGACGAGCGACGACTGCGTTTTTTCCTGCGGGGCGAGCGATCCGATACCTGAGACGTGCGGCGTCGAGACTGCGCGGGAGGCCGTGCGCAAGTGTTACGGGGAGCTTAGCGGCCGCTTGCCGTCAGAGCCCAAGTTGGCGCTCCTCTACTCGCAATTCTTTCTCGCTCCGCGCCAATACCAGTTTACCGACGCCATTTCGGAGGTCATCCCTCAGCTTCCGATATTCGGCGCGGTGACGAACGACGATAAGCAGAATGTGCGGCCGCAGACGAACGCCCGGATTTTGGCCGACGGGGAGCTTTACGACGACAGGCCGGCCCTGCTTTTGGTGTCGGGCGAAGTGTCCCCGAAATTTTACATAGCCTCCGTCACCGAAGACGCGATAATCATGCCGCGTGTGGGTGTTATAACGAAGGCGGACGGTATCAAGCTGCTCAAGGTGAACAACGTGAGCGCCCCCGAATTTTTCAAGCAGATAGGCTTTTTGGGCGAGGAGTCGGGCGGTTGGCGCAACGGCGGGGAGGGGCTGCTTTCGAGCCTCTTCGTATTGCACATCAACGACGATTGCGGCGGCGCCGCCGACCTCACGCGAATACCGTTCATGGTGGACGCCGAGGCCGTCTACTGCGCCGGACCGCTCGTAGAGGGCGCGGCGATATCGGTGGCTTTTAATACGCGGGACGGCGTGGTGGAGACCGCGTCGCGAATATGCGAACAAGTAAAACGGGACAGCGCCGGTGGGACGGTGATCATTTACACCTGCATAGGCAGGCGCTTCGGATTGCTTGGCGAACCTATGGCCGAACTGTCGGCGATAATCGAACGCTTGGGGGATGATTTCGTCTACACTGCCGCCTACGGTACTGGGGAGATGTGCCCCACAAAAGTCACTAAGGGCAAGGCGTTCAATCAAGACCATAGCCAAACTATTGTGGCGTGTGTGTTTTAAGGAGATCTCAAATAATGTCTGATAACGCCAAAATGCATCCCGACATCGCCGCTTTGCAAAAAGAGAATAAGGCTCTTGCGCGAAAACTCAAAGAGACCGAGTATCTCGTCTCCTCCTATGAGCAGTACGCCATTTTTCAGAAGAGTATATACGAGTCCATAAAGAAACAGAAGAGCGAGCAGGACACCTATCTGCGCTTGATTTTCGGCAACACCCCGGACGTCATTCTCGTGCTCGACGCGAACCTGATGTACGTGCTCGGCACCAAAAACTCCATGCGTGTGCTTGGGATCAACACCGACGCCCTCACCGGACAGGACGTATCGGCGGTGTTCTTGCAGATCATGCCGATGGATTGGGTGTCGGCGCTTACGAACGATTTGCGGGGCGTGCTCTCGTCGGGCATCAGCAAGCGGTTCAGCAAGTTCGTGGCCACCGTGCACGGCTCGGAGTACTACTTCGAGACGAGCGTCATCCCCATAAAGGATGATAGCACGGGCGCTGTGACGGGGGTGATCCTGACCATGCATGACGAGACCACGCTCCACGAGGCGGTGCTTAACGCGGAGCGGTCGAATAAGGCGAAGACGAACTTTTTGGCCAAGATCAGCCACGAGATACGCACGCCGATGAACGCGATCGCAGGAATGGCGGAACTCATACTGCGCGAGCATATTTCCGGGCTCGTCCGCGAACACGCGCTGAGCATCAGGCAGGCCAGCGGCAACCTGATGGCGATTATCAACGACATCTTGGATTTCTCAAAGATAGAGTCGGGAAAGCTCGAAATAGTGGAGACCGAGTACCAGTTCGCCTCTCTCATAAACGATGTGATAAGCATCATAAGGATGCGCGTCATAGACAAGCAGATATTCTTCACTACGAACATAGACTGCGATATTCCGGGGCGCCTGATCGGCGACGAGATACGGATGCGGCAGATACTTCTCAATTTGCTCAGCAACGCTTTTAAATACTGTGATCGCGGCTTCATATCCATTCATGTTAGCAGCGAGAAGGCCTCCGACGGCGAAGTGACGATGGTCTTCGATATTTCCGACAGCGGCATAGGGATAAAGCCGGAGGATCACGCCAGACTCTTTACCGACTTTGTCCAGTTGGACAAGGTCGCCCACAAGGAGGTGGAGGGCACGGGGCTGGGCCTTGTGATAACCAAGAGTTTGTGCGAGGCGATGGGCGGCAGCATAGATGTGTACAGCGTCTACGGGGAGGGGAGCACGTTCACGGTGCGCATACCGCAGAAGTTTATCTCCTACGAGCGGTTCGCCAACGTCGACGACCCCGGCAGCAAAAACGTTTTGATCTACGAGACGCGGCAGGCGTATTCGAGTTCTATAATATGCTCCATCGACAATCTGGGCGTGGGGTGCACGCTTGTGTCGAACCAGTCGAGATTTCTTGAGGAGCTCAATAAAAATAAGTACACGCACGTATTCGTATCTTCGTTTCTCTTTGAGAGCACGGAAAAGATAGTAAGGAACTTGGGTATAGATATCACGGTCGTTCTCTTGGCCGAGTACGGGGAGAACGCGGTGAACAAGGAGACGGTGAAGACGCTTGAGATGCCGGTGCACTCGATTTCCATAGCGAATTTGTTGAACGGCGCCATGGATGTCGTTTACGCGGAGAATCCGCAGGGGGGCACGCCGTTCATGGCGCCGTCGGCGCGGGTGTTGATCGTGGACGACCTGATAACGAATTTGCGTGTGGCCGAGGGGCTCATGCTGCCCTACAAGATGCAGATAGACGTTTGCCAGAGCGGCGCGGAGGCGATAGAGCAGGTGAGGGGAAAGCCCTACGACATTGTCTTCATGGACCACATGATGCCGGAGATGGACGGTATAGAGGCGGCGCAAAAGATAAGGGATTTGGGCGGCGACGAGTACAAGCGCTTGCCTATAGTGGCGCTGACGGCGAACGCGGTGTCGGGTGTGCGGGAAATGTTTTTGCAAAATGGATTCAATGATTTTTTGGCGAAGCCGATAGAGATGATGAAGCTCAACGCGATCTTGGACGCGTGGCTGCCGGCGGAAAAGAAGATGCCGTACGTGGCCGAGGATGGGGACGCCTACGCTCCGGCTTTCGAGATACCGGGAATAGATGTGAGCTCCGGCGTGCAGATGACGGGCGGCAACGAGCGCAACTATCTGCGCGCGCTCTCGGCGTTCTATAAGGACGGCACGGACAAACTGTCGCAGCTCTCCGAGAGTTTTGAGCGCGGCGACACGAAGGCTTACGCGGCCTGCGCCCACGCTGTTAAGGGTGCCGGAGCGAGCGTCGGCGCCGTGAAGCTGTCGAGTTTCGCGAAGGCGCTTGAGTTGGCGGCGAAGAACGAGAATTTAAACTATATAAAGAATAATCACGAAACGTTCATGGACGAGTTCAAGACGCTTTTGGGCAACATCCGTTACGTGGTGTCGCCGGAGGGGAAGCAAACGAATGCCGTTATACCGGACTCGGCGTTCATAAAGGGGCGTCTTACCGAGTTGCGCAACGCGCTTGTGGAGTTCAACATAGAGGCCGCTGATAACGCGCTTTCCGTGTTATTGGGAGAGCAATTGGACGCGGCGACGGGGGAGATGTTGGAGCGGGTGTCCAACAAGATTTTGATTTGCGAGTACGATCAAGCCCTTGTGATTGTTGAGGGAATGTTGGGGTGTTAATAACAAAAATCCAAAATAGGGGGAACTATAATGGAAGATTATATCAAGAATAATATTGAGGAGTTTCAGCATGACGGGAAGAACTTCATATTCTTCAATATCGCGGGTTTGTCCGATAACGATCAGTTTGAGCGTTATGCCGCCGCGGCTAAAGAGGTTGTGAAGAAGTACCCGCCCAAATCAGTTTACGTGATTACGAGCCGCCTGGCGTTCTTCGATACGCGGACTAAAGAGATATGCTCCGAATGGATTGTCTTCAATAAACCCTACGTTATAGCCTCAGCGCTTGTTGGTATCAACGGTATCACACGGATGGTGGCCAAGAGCATTTACAAGCAGGCTGAGCGCGATTTGGCGCCGCCGTTTACAAACATGGACGAGGCCGTGGCGTGGTTGCTTACGCAAAGCTGATGATATTGTCAATTGCGCCAAAACTTGTGGGTAATGTACATGTATACCAAAATACTGTGTTGATTTTTGGTAGTTATCAATCCTATGATAATAATTGTGTGGGGATAGACGTATAGTATATGGGCTGTGTGAGATCAGCCGTAACTATAATAATAACAAGAACTTTTCGAAAGGGGAAAATCTATGACAGTTTCGTCAAGGGGTCGGTACGCGCTGCGGATGATGATTGACATCGCGGAGCATTGCGGTGTTGGGTTTGTGCCGATAAAGGACGTGTCAAAGCGTCAGGCCATCTCCGTCAAATATCTGGAGCAGATCGTCTCGCAGTTGACAAAGGCGGGACTGTTGCGCAGTGGCCGCGGGTCTCAGGGCGGCTATACGCTCGTCAAGACGCCCAAGGAGTACTCCGTGGGCGAGATCCTCCGCGCGGCGGAGGGGACGCTAGCGCCGGTGGCTTGTTTGGCCGAGCCGGATTACATGTGCAATCGCGCCGACTTTTGCCCGACGCTGGGGTTCTGGAAAGGTCTGCACGAGGCGATTGACAAGTATGTGGACGGGACCTCGTTGCAGCATCTCATAAAGAATAAGGGACCGGCTAAGAGGTCCAAATAGGATATGCCGTGCTGTTGCCTCCGTATCTGTTGCAGTGGTTGTTTGCAGTGGTTGTCGTTGGGGAGGGGCGGGTCTTAAACCCGCCCCTTTTTGACTAGGATTAATAGGATTAATAAAAAAGATTATAGGATTAAAAAATTAAAGGGCAGGCCTTTATTAGGCCGACCCTTTTTTCGGTTCCGTGTTTATTACTTAAGGGCGGTCTGGGCGACGATTTCGCTGTTGGCGTCGACGATTTCTTGGGCTATAATTTTGCCTTTTGTGTCAACGGCGCGAATTATATTCCCGTCGTGTTCCAATGTGAAGTCGGCCTTTTTGCCGTTGGCGTCCGTTATGCTCACGGAGAGCGAGCCGTCGGTGTTCCTTACGGCGTAAACCTTATTGCCGTCGGCGTCGGTCTCTTGGTAGGTGTCGTTGTTCATGGAGACGAGCTTTGAACCTGTCCAAAACTCGATGGTGTTGAGAATGAGCCAGTCAGCGCCAAGACATATCTCGTAAACCGGAAGTATCCAAAAAACAAGGTAAACCACTTCGTTAATCCACTTGCCTCCGACTTTGCCGTTCCACTTGTGCACCTTGTTGAACAACGCGAAGCTACCGTAGCAACTATTTAGGCTGACGCAAAGGAAAGACGCCAGCACCGCCGCACAAACAAACTTTCTGATACGCATAACAACCTCCTTAGAATAGGATTAAAAGGTTAAAGCCTCAAAACACTATGGCTTAAAGCAATACATAATGTCAAAGTACATTCCGGCGTGCGGGGCTCCCTTGCCGAAATGTTTTATGTTGAATTCTAACGCTTGCGCGCCTACGTCTATAAAGAGTCCAGGAACCCCGACGTTGAAACGCAGTCCGCCTATGCCGTAGAGATATATCGCCTTGTCAGTGAGGTCGGCGGAGAGCCCCGTCTCCCACAAAAACGACCATACGCTTGACGGGGTGATCCTTCCCCCCAAATCCGCGCCGATGGAAAAGTGGTCGCCTATTTGAGTATGCCCGGTCAGCACCAAGCCGTAGTGCGGCCTGCCGAACTCGTATGTCAGAAACGCGCCTATCCTCGCCCGCGCGTTCTCGGGGACGCCGTGCGCGCCGCCTTCCACAAAGTCTCCGGAGATGAACGTCGACGCCAACCCCACGCCGCCGGCAAGATTTTTATGAAAGCCGTACTTTGCGGCAAGGCTCAGCCTGCCGATGTTGTCGAGGATCGACGCCTGTATCTGCAGCTTCCCGGGAAACGCGTACGATATCTCGTGAAGCCCGAGCACCAATTCCCCGGGCTGGTTTATCCGCGCCGTCGGCATGAAAAGATAGTGCGTAGGTTCCGTGGTGCCGGTTTTAGCAAACGCGCCGCCCGCGACGCCTGCGCACAACAACGCAACCGCCGCGCAAATAATTTTTTTTGATGTTAAGGCCATAACCGCCGCTCCTTAGCAGGGCGGGCCTCAGACCCGCCTTTTTTTGGTGAGAATCGATACGTCAGAACGTGTACCTGATACCCAATCCGGCTCCCCATCCGAAACCGCCGTCATGGAGTACGCCGAACATCGGGCGCACGTCAAGCGACAGCAATAACGGGACGTTGTTCACATTTAAGTCGTACTCAATGCCGATCTGGCCGCCCACGTCAAGGTAGAGCCAGCTATCATCATGACTATATTTTGTTCCTAAAAGCTCATAGCTGTAACTATAACTTCCGAAACCGACCCCGGCGCCTGGGCCGACGTACCAATTGAACCCGTTGACTCCGGTAATACCGAAATGCCACTGATAGATACCGATCGCGCCGAGATAGATTGTATTGTATTTTGCGCCGTAGATATTATCTGACTTAAAGCTGCCCGAAGCCCCTATTTCAAGCCGATTGTCGCCGCCCATCTCTTTCTGATAATTCAACTCCCCGCCCAAGAGCGACCCGCCGGCGAGGCGAAGCCCGATAGCGTTGCTGTGTATCTCCGCGCCGGCCCCTACGACGCCGACGCACAACGCCGCAACCGCCGCGCACACAAGTTTTTTTAAATTTAAAGCCATAACGCTACTCCTTTGGGTTTGGTTTATAGGTGATCATTATACAGATTCCTCAATTTTGCGCAACGCCTTCTCCACATTCTCCCGCGAGTTGAACGCGCTGATCCGTATGAACCCCTCGCCGCACCGACCGAACCCGGCGCCGGGCGTGCACACCACGCCCGCTTTGCTCAGCAGCATGTCGAAGAACTCCCACGAGTCCGATCCGCACTCTATCCATATATATGGGGCGTTGACCCCGCCCGTGCACTTGTAGCCGAGTTTTTCCATCTTCTCCCGGATCAGCTTGGCGTTTTCCATGTAGTAGTCGATGATCTCCCGTACCTGCGCCGGGCCGTCGCCGAGGTATACCGCCTCCGCCGCCCTCTGCACCGGGTAGGAGACGCCGTTGAACTTCGTGCTGTGGCGCCTGTTCCACATACCGTGCAGCAGATGCCAGTTTCCATCCTTGTCAAAGGCCTTGCAGTTGCTGGGGATCACCGTGAAAGCGCAGCGCGTGCCGGTGAAGCCGGCGGTCTTTGAGAAGCTCCGAAACTCTATGGCCACCTCTTTCGCCCCGTCTATCTCGTAGATGGAGTGCGGGATGGAGGGATCGGTGATGAAGGCCTCGTAGGCCGCGTCGAAGAGTATCAGCGCTTTATGCGCCTTCGCGTACTTCACCCACTCTTTCAACTGCGCTTTCGTGGCCACCGCCCCCGTCGGGTTGTTCGGGAAGCAGAGGTATATCAGGTCGGCTTTCTCGTTTGGGGGCTTTGGGACGAAACAGTTATCCATGTTGCCCTCAAGGTAGACGAAGCCGTCGTAGTGCCCTTTGATGTTCCTGCCGGAGCGGCCTGCCATCACGTTGGTGTCGACGTAGACCGGATAGACCGGGTCCGGGACGGCCACGGATATGTCGCTTGCGAAGAGCTCCTGTATGTTCCCCGTGTCGCACTTGGAGCCGTCGCTGATAAAGATCTCATCGGGGTTAATATTGACGCCGCGTGATTTATAGTCGGTTTTGGCTATCTGTTCACGCAGAAAGGCGTAGCCCTGTTCGGGGCCGTAGCCGCGAAAACTCTCCGCCTCGCCCATCTCCGCGACGCCCTTGGCGAACGCGTCGACGCAGGCCTTGGGCAGCGGGCGCGTCACGTCGCCTATGCCGAGGCGGATGATCTCTTTATCGGGATTATGCTTCTGAAAGTCGGACACACGCTTGGCTATCTCCACGAATAAGTAAGAGGAGGTCAGCTTCAGGTAGTTCTCGTTTATCCGTATCATTTAGGCCTAATCCTCCAGTTTGCTGACGATTTTCAAGACCTTGTCTAAGTTGGTCAGTTCGAACAGCCGGTTCAGATAGGCGCTCTTGTCGGGGTTTCCGTTGACGATCACGAAATCCCGCTTGTCCTTCTGCATGAGCGTGTGAAAGTAGACGACCACGCCCAACCCGTGGCTGTCTATGAAGCTGGCGTTCGTCACGTCGAGCGCAATGCGGTTGAGCTTCTTGTCCTTGTAGAGGAGGTCCAACTGATGCTGGATTTTCTTCACGTCCACGTCGACGATCTTGCCGGAAAGCTCGACGACGGGGGCGGCGCCTTCCGATTTGATAACAACTTCCAGTGCCATTTCATAACCTCTTTCATAATTAATGTAATAATACAGTTAAAGGATAGATATTTTTTTCAGATGGATTATTTTTTAATCCTGCCGATCCTGACTCAGACATCTTTTAATTCTGTAAATCCCGGGCCGGATATTTTTTAATCATAACATAAACCATAAAAATATTATTTTTATGTGTGAAAGTCAATACTTGCGCGGATTTTCATTTTGATGATAATTTGAAGTCAATTTAAAGAGAGCGTTCCAAATGATGACCGTATACGACGTCCACCCGGTGAACCCGCAAAAACGCAGCATGGAGTCCGCCGCCCGCGTCCTTTCCGTGGAGGGCGGGATCGCGGTTTACCCCACCGACTCCGTCTACGGCCTTGGGGCCTGCGTCACCAACCCGCGGGGGATAGACAAGATAGCGCACCTGCTCGAAAAGGACAAAAACCGCCCGTATTCCTTCATTTGCAGCGATTTTTCGCAGATCAGCCGCTATGTACGCCTCTCAAACGCGCACTACCGGCTTATGAAACGCTATCTTCCGGGGCCCTATACTTTCATCCTCAACGCGACCAACCTCGTCCCCAAGCGCATCGCCCCGAAGCGGCGGACGGTCGGCATACGCATGCCCGACTCCGTCGTCGCCCTGGAGCTCGTCAGGCTGCTCGGGGAGCCTTTGGCCAACACGTCGGTCAACATATACGGCGAGATAGCGAACGATCCGGAGGAGATCAAAAAGGCGCTGCGCCACGAGGCGGACGTCATGCTCGACGCCGGGCCGCTCCACGACCCGGAGCCGTCTACGGTGGTAGATCTCACCGGAGACGAGCCGGTGCTGGTCAGGCAGGGCAAGGGCGGGTGGGACGGCTACGACGGCTCTTAGTCTTCCGGTTCCCCGGTAAACGGCAGATCCCCGGATTCCATTTGAGTTTGCAGGTAGTGGGCGAGCGTCTTGTCCTCGTCCGGATCCGGTTCGTCTTGGAAGGCCTTTTTCTGCTGCTCGAAGAAGCGCTGCCGCGCCTCGCTGCGCAGGTGATTCTGCTTCACGTCGCACACCTGCTCCCACACCTTCTTCTCGTCGAGGTCGAAGAGTTCGTGTATCAGTTTAAGGTAGTGCGCGGCGGCCTTGGAGAAGAGTTTATGTATGAAGAGCGTCTTCTGCTCCTTCATGCACGCGTCGAAGACCGTGTCGTAGGGGATGTACGTCTCCGTGATCTTTTCGTGGTAGAGGGCCTTGAGCGCCTCCAAATACTCGAGCTGGCGGTTCGTCCCGCGGAAAGCGTTGGGGACTATTTTTGTGATGCCGCAGCAGTCGTTGAACCGTTTATTTAGGATGCGGTGCAGCTCGATTATGCCGTTCACGGCGAAGAAGGAGAGCTCGGTCGGAACGAATATCTCGTCGGCGGCTCTCAGCGCCGCTTCTTGCAGGATGTCTATTCCGGGCGAGTTGTCGATCAGGACGTAGTCGTAGAAGCGCCCGAGGCTGCAATATTCGAAGACTTTGCGCAGTATGTAAGGATCTTTTATGTCGTGTCCGGAGAGCTCGGCGTGCGAGGGTATGATGTGGAAGTTGCGCAGTTTTGTCTCGATGATGGCGTCTAGCAGCTTCTTTCCGGCAATGCCGACGGAGGAGCGGTATATGTCGCGGATACAGGGGGTGCGCTGCCAATTTCCGTCCACAACGAGCGACAAGTGGTGCTGGCTGTCGTTGTCGATGGCCAGCACGCGGAACCCCGCCATGGCGAGGGCCTGCGCGACGCTGATGGTAAACGTGGTCTTCCCGACCCCGCCCTTGTAATTAAGCACGGCAATAGTGCGCATAAACGTGAATCCTCTCCATACCGCCGACCGGCAGTGAAGTCCAAATACATACTAAGTATACAACATGGGCGGGGTAAAATCAAAATCTTTTAAAAGATTTGGCTGTTTTATATATTATATTAAAGAAAATGCTAACACTGCTTATACTACTAATAATATGCGTATTAGGTACCGGCTTCTTTTCCGGTTCCGAGACGGGGTTTGTCTCTTGGAATCCGCTTAAGGTCTCCCATGCCGCGGCTCAGGGCGGGTTGTCCGCTCGTTTGGGGATGCGGCTGATCAAGGGGCGGGGGCGGCTTTTGGCTACCGTTCTTATAGGCAACAACGTTTGCAATGTGGGGGCGGCGCTCTTATTCGCAAGTCTCTTTGAGCGGATCGACGCGGCTGTTTCGCTGGACCTATCTAAGATACCTTCGCCGGAGTCTTGGTTTCTAACGCCGGTGGTGCTGATTTTCGGCGAGGTGATCCCCAAGTTTCTATACCGTAAGTACGCTTTCCCAATGACTTTGAAGTCCGTCCCGGCGCTCGCGTTCTTCTTCTACCTCGCGTCGCCCGTATTCTGGGTTTTGGGCGCGTTTTCAAAAATATTCGGCATAGCGGTGGCCCCCCGCGACGCGGATGTGCGCGAGGAGATACTTCTTGTGGCCGTGGAGGGGGTCAGGCGGGGCAATATTTTCGAGTGCGCCGACCTGGTGATGAAAAATACGCTTTCCATGAAAGGGAGCGACGTCGGATCGCTCGCCGTGGGCATAGGCGAGTGGAAGACGCGCCATACGGTCTACAGGCGTTCGCAGCTGCTCTCCGAGTTCTGCGGGGACGGGGGGCTGTGCGCCGACGAGGTCGTAGTATTTGAGGATGATTTTTCGGCGCCCGCCGGTTACGTTTCGCTCTTGGACGCGTCGGAGGCGCGGCGCGGCGCCCCTCTGGCGACGTTCGGGTCGCTCATGAAGCCGATGCCGCGCCTGCGGGTGGGTATGGAGGCGCTATTGTGTTTAAGGCGGATGCCCCAAAGTTCCCCACGTTATCACTTGGTTTTCAGCGAAAAAGGGGCTACGGCCATCCTCGACAAAAAGGTCCTTTTTGAGGCGGCGTTCGCGAGGGGCTGAAGGCGAATGTAAGTTTTTTGTAAAAAAATTGACTTATATACCTACCATATATTATTATTACTGTGTAGGCGTGGAGTTTTTCGGGGGGGATGCCGCTTGATGTTTTGGGGTGTCGTGTGCCGCAATTCTTTGCCTCGCGGCGCCGGTTGTACCGGTAGGCAGTTGTTTATACCGGTGCAATTGGTGGTGCCGGTTTCTTGTCTTTGTACATTTTTTTTGCACATTTTTGCATTTTAATAAATTATTTTTATATTAGCTATTGATTTTTACCTATGGTCGATGCTAAGATTGAAGTAGGGGCTGGAGTTGGGGGAACTTTAATCGTAAACAAGGTTGGTCTATTATGCGCAGAAATAACTGGAGTTTAATCGCGTCGGATCCCTGCGAGTCGGGGAATCCCAAGATGATGGGGGTGCCGGGGGTGGTTGTGCTGTTCCTCGCGGCGTTGGCCCTCGTAGGCCTGGCGGGTTTCGCCCGTCTGGTATATGTAAGTTCCAACTATGCACTTGCGGCGCACGATACGGCGGATGCCCGTCGCGAGAACGGTAAGCTTAAGTTGAGGATAGCCAGCATAGAGCGGTTCGTCAAGCAGGAGGCCGATGTAATGGCCGGCCTCATCGCTTATGAAGACAACGCTCGGTTGAAATACGGCTTGGAGGCCATTAGCGCCGACGTCCGGAAGGCCGGCGTCGGCGGGCTGCCTTCAAACGACGATATTTTGTTCGCCTCGATGTTTGACCCGCTGTTGGTCAAGGCAGAGTCGTTGCGTATGCAGGCCTTGTCGCTCAACTATCAGGCCGAGCTTCAGGAGTCCACGTTCTCCGAGGTGTCAAAGTGCGCCGAGAAGATGCGGGGCGCGTGGGACAAGCGCCCGTCCACATGGCCGATAAACGGCGCCCGCATAACTTCCACTTTCGGTTACCGCGACCACCCGATCTTGGGCAGGGTGCTTCTCCACGAGGGGCTTGACCTTGCCAACACAGTGTGGACGCCTATCTACGCGCCGGCGGACGGAAAGGTTGAAGAATCCTCTTTCGGCCCATATTTCGGTAACGTGGTGAAAATCGAGCACGACAGCGTCTACACAACGGTCTACGGCCACATGCAGAAGGCCGCCGTCATAAAAGGGCAGTTCGTTAAGAGGGGAGACTTGGTCGGATACGTAGGCACCACCGGAAGAAGCACGGGCCCCCACCTTCACTACGAGGTTCACAAGTACGGAAAGCCGGTAGACCCGATGGGCTTCATAGTGACGACGGATCAGACGGTTGACTAAGAGGGCTGGGATTTAAATGGGTTTATGAATGGGCTTAAAAATTTGAACAAAAGCGGCGGGTGGCTGAACAAAATAGAAGCCGCCCGCCTTTTTTTATTATAGTTGCTTGAACTTCTCCTTAACGCTGAACAATTGAGACACACGAACCGCCATCTTGTCGCCCACCACCGTGATCTCCCCCTTGGCCAGCATCTTCTTGCTGATGAACACGTCCACCGTCTCACCGGCCATGCTGTTAAGCTTTACGACCTGCCCCTTCTTCATCTTCAGCAGTTCGCGCACGGTCATCTTGGTCTGCCCGAGCTGGACGGCGATAGGGATACTCACGTCCAAGAGCATGTTGATTGTGTTTGGCGGCATATAGGGAGCCTTGTTAGAGTTAAAATAAGTACCAATAATAAATATATATAAGCCGCATTGAATAAACAAGCGAAAAATTATAAATTTTGACGTAAACGGCATACATAATAGTATATTTATTAATATTTATAGTTAAAAGATTAAAAAAATAAGGTTTTTGAATTTGACTTTAAGGATCTCAGGGCGTCGATATGGAGCAACCGAGGGGCATAATCGTAAAGCATTCTGCCGATCGGATGAAAGCGTATGTCTCGCTGTCCAACGATTTCGGGCAGATTACTGTGGGCATGGTGCTTACGGAGTTGCTCAACAAGGGTATAGTGCACGGTATAGACAACGAGGCGATTCGGTCGGTCGTCGGGGAGTCGAATTTTAACTCGTTTGTGGAGGTGGCGAGCGGGACAGAACCCAAGCCGGGTGTTGACGGCAAGGTGGAGATGCTGATCTCCGCAGACGGCGACGAGGGGGGCGGCGGCTCCGATAAGTTGATTTTCGTTGAGTCCGGGGACACGCTGGCGCGCCATGTTCCGCCTGTGCCGGGGACGGAGGGTATGGATGTTTTCGGCAACGCCGTCGCCCCGCCGGAAACCAATGACGTCACGTTCATAGCCGGCGACGGCGTTGTTAAGATGAGTTCAAGCAGTAATCCGGATATATTGGTGTCTACGTGCGACGGCGTTCTGCGGTGCCACCCGAGCGGCAAGATAGACGTGCGTCCCTACAAGGATATTCACGGCGACATAGACAAAGGCGCCGGGCGGGTGTCGTTTACGGGCGACATGAAGATCACGGGAAACATCCGGTCCGGCGTTACCGTTGTGGTAACGGGGTCGCTTATGGTGGGCGGCGGCATTGACGGCGCCTCCGTGCGTTGCGGCGGCGATCTCACGGTGGGGGCGCAGGTACGCGGCGCGGGCGGCGTTACGGTGGTGGAGTGCGGCGGCAGCGTTGAGGCCGTCGGCATAGAAAACGCCAAATTCTTGGTCGGGGGCGACGTACGGGTGACCGGGAACATCATCAACTCGGAGGTCAACGCCAGAGGGCGCGTAAAGGCCGGCGTCATTGCCGGCGGAAAGGTGTCGGGGGTCGGCGGCGTGACGGCCGACAGGATAGGTTACGACACCAACAACGAACAGACAGTGATTGATGTGGGGGGCATACACCGCCTAGCCGGCGAACGCGCAGTTTTGACGGACAGCATGGTGGCGCAGCGCCTGCTTTTGGAGGGGTGCGTATCCGAGCTCTTCAGCTTTGTGCGCGACAACATGGGCGCCGACGGCAAGATACCCGGCGATAAGCTGCCCAGCCTCGAATGGTACGAGAAAAATTTGACCGAATCGGTCGCCCGGTGCCGGGAGTTTGAGAAGAGTTTGGACGAATTGGACGAATTGATGAAAAAAATGTCGGGTTGCAACGTCTCCGCCAAGGAGGTGTACCCGAATGTAATCATTAAATTGGGTTTTGCCGATCGGCAGGTAAAGGATGTTATGAAGAACGTTTTACTGAAACCGTCAGGAGTGGTGTGATAAAAATGATAATCAGCAGATCCCGTGTAATCTTTGCCGCCGTTTGCGTCGCGCTCGCGTATGCCGCCGCTTTCGGCGCCGACGACTCCGCCGGCGAGTATATCCATTACCGCCTCGCCGTGCAGTACAAGAACGAGAAGAAGACCGACTTGGCGATAGAGGAGTTCAGAAAGGTGCTGGCCGCCTATCCCGACCACTACAACTCGTATATGCAGCTGGCGGAGATCTACACGAAGCAGGGCAACTACAAGCTCGCGATCTACAATCTGCAGAGGGCGCTCGTCTACAATCCGGGTTGGAGCAAGGCGCAGTTCATGCTTGCCGAGTCCTTCGCCGCCGACGGTCAGTTAGACAGGGCGGTGCGCGAGTACCAGCACTGCCAAACAAACAGCGATCCGGCGGTCAAAGACAGTCTGCAGCACGTCATAAACGCGCTCTTGGACAGGATGAAGGGCGTGCCGCCGTCCTCAGGGCGTCAAGGCGGGCAATCCGCCCAAACGCAGTCCGCCGCGAAGGGGCAGGCGTCAGCCTCGCAAGTGACGCCGGTCAAACTAGACCCTCGGGCTGAAGAGGCCATGAAGAAGGTCATATCGCTCTACGACCAAGGCAAATACGACGAGATGCTGGTTGCGGTTAAGGAGGTCTTGGCCATGCAGCCCAACCATCCCGGCGCCTACTACTACGGCGGCTTGGGTCGCATGAAGAAGGGCGAGCTCGATAAGGCAAAAATAAACTTCTACAAGGCTATCTCGCACCCCGTATACGGCGGGGCGGCATATTACTATTTGGGCGTGATACTCGGGCAGGAGGGCAATAAGAGCGAGGCCGTAAAGTACCTCCGGTCGGCCCTCAACACCAGATCGACGGATTTCGACAGGAACGACGCGGCGAGACTCATAGAACTCTACAGCGGCCAAAAGGTTCCGGCGAGCATGATAGAGGTGCAGCAGCCGATACAGTCGGTGTCCGCGAAGCCGGACAGCGTCGACACGGCCGTGAACGTGGTTACGCCGGAGAAATACGCCCCGATAGAGATCCGCATAGATTCCATGCTCTCTATGATGACAGTAGATACCCTCACCGACGCCGGGCAGAAGTTGCTCAAAGCGATCCGCGCCTTCGTCGCCGGCCGCTACGACGACGCGTTGCGCGAGTTCAAGAGCGTGCTCGCCGAAAACTCCGGCGGCCCCGTGGCGGCGCAGTGCCTCTACAACGCTGGCATCTGCTACTACCGCCTGCGCCTTTACAAAGACGCCGAAAATCAGTTTCAGCTCTTTTTAGACCGTTTCCCGAGCCATAAGTTCGCGTCGCGCGCCGTTTTCTTTAAGGCGTGCACCTACCAAGAGAGGAGCGACTACGCTCAATCCGAAAAGCTCTTCCGCAAATTCATACAAGACAACCGCGCTCACGAGTGGGTGGGCAGGGCCTACGAACGCCTTGGCGACAGCTACGCCGATCTTGAACAACACAAGAAGGCGATAGACGCCTACACCCAGGCGCTCGCCGGCAACACGCCCACGCCTACCGACAGGGTGATAATCAATTATAAGCTTGGCAACTCCTGCGCTGTGATCGGCGACAACAGCCGCGCCATAAACTACTTCGCCGCCGCCATAGATATCGGGGAGAAAAACGGCGTCTACATGCGCGTCCCCGACAGCTACTACAAAGTCGCGGACATAAACTTCAAGCAAAAAGATTTCTCCGCCGCGCTTGACTACTACAAAAAGGTGACAAGAAAATATCCCGCGTTTCAAGAGACCCCGTGGGGGCTCTTCCAAATCGCCGGCATCCAGCGCAACATGAAATTGTACCGCGAGGCCGTGGACACCTACAAAGATCTTATGCAGAGGTATCCCGACGACTACTGGTCCAAGCAGGCGCAGTGGAAACTGGAAGACACGGTGTGGGAGCACGAGTATCGGCAGGGTGCGGCGAAAGCGAAGCAGGAGTAGGGCGTTCCCGCAATAATTGACACAGCCTTCAGGCATGTTTTATATTTTTATATGTATCAATAAAGTATAGACCGATACCGAATCAGTACCAAATAGACCGGACGGCCCAATTGAACAATTCGCCGCAAATGATGATAGGGGAGTTGCGCGCCTCTTTTGAGCGTCAGTTGACCGTGTATCGGGAGCTCAGGGACGCCGTCCGTTCCAACATGAGCAAGTTGATCCTTGCCCGCGGCGATCCGGGCGTGCTGATGGCCGGCGTGGACAAAAAGGTGAAGCTCATAGCCCAAATCAACGCCGAACGGGAGTCAATGGCCGGGCATATAGAGTTTTGGCAGGCCTACCGCCAAAACCTACCGCCGAACGACAGGGACGCCGCGGCGTTAAATGATATTTTGAATAAGACGGAGACGGTCATAAAGGAGTTTCTGGCGGAGGAAGAGAAGCTGAAGCAGTACGTGGAGAAGATGTACAATAAGAGCGGCGGTTAGTTATTAACGGAAGGCCAATGAATGTCAGTAACAGCAACGACGGCAGCGACGGCGCCCGCGTCACCGGCCAAGCAGCTCGACGGCTATATCTCCGTCGAAGCGTTTGACGCGCTCAAAAGCATGTTCAACGACTTTTTGGAGAGGTCGAGCCAGCTCGAAAGCGCGTACTCGTCGTTGCAGGAGGAGGTCAAGAAGGTAAACCTTGAGCTTGAGCGCAAGAACGCCGAGTTGCGCGCGAGCCTTGCACGGCGCGAGGCCTTGGAGCGGGAGGTTCAGCAGGCCAAGACGATGGCGGCTCTGGGCGAGATGTCGGCCACCGTCGCCCACGAGATAAAGAACCCGATCGGGGCGATGGGCGTGTGGGCCGGGCTTTTAGAGAGGGACATGGACCCGCAGGACCCCAAACGCAAGACGCTCGGCAAGATAACCGACGGTCTCGCGAAGCTCAACAAGATCGTCACCAACTTGTTGGTCTACACGCGCCCGATGACCGCCGAGTTCAGGATTGTGCGCTTAGACGCGCTGCTGGAAGAGATCGTAGACTTTACGGAGGTGGAGATAGGCCGCCTCGGGCGGAAAATTGACGTCGAAAAGAAATTCGAGTGTCAAGAGGGCTCTTACGTAAAAGCCGATCCCGAGAAGATCAATCAAGCGGTGATAAATCTATGCCTAAACGCGGTGCAGGCCATGGAAGACGGCGGAAAACTCAGCGTCTTGCTGTCGACCTCTTCCGGCGGCGGCGGAGACTACGCGCAGTTCTCCATTATAGATACCGGCTCCGGAATCAGCGCCGAGAACATAACCAAGATATTTGACCCGTTCTTCACCACCAAAGAAGACGGAACAGGCCTGGGCCTCGCCATAGTGAAAAAGATAATAGAGTCCCACATGGGAACGATAGAAATAAACAGCGAGCGCGGCGTGGGAACGTGCGTTAAATGTTGTTTGCCGGTAGCGCGGTCTGATTAGGATTATAGGATTAGAAACAATTAATACAAGGATATTCCGACATGGAAAAAAGAAACATTTTGGTAGTAGACGACAAAGACTTTATGCGCGAATCCATCTCCGAGGTTCTGCGCCGCAAAGGCTACGATGTTAAGACCGCCTCGGGCGGACACGAAGCCATGGAAATATTTAAGCGCGAATCCTTCGACCTCGTCATCTCCGACTACAAGATGCCGCAGATGAACGGCGTGGAACTTCTGCAGAGCGTCAAAGCCGTCAATGCCGACGTGCCGTTCCTGATATTCACCGGCTTCGGCGAGATCAAGATCGCCGTTGAGGCGATGCAGAAGGGGGCCTTCACTTTCCTTGAGAAGGATGACTCCCTTCTGCAAAAGATTGAAGTGACGGTTGACGGGGCGCTCGAGAAGCGCTCGCTCATTGTCGAGAACAAGATGCTAAACACCGAGAACGAGACGCTCAAAAACGAGTTGCGCGACAGGTGGAACTATGTGGGTTGCGCGCCTAAACTTCAGGAGATCCGCCAGTTCACGCAGAGCGTGGCGGGCAGCCGCTCCACGGTGCTTATAACCGGTGAGTCGGGGACGGGCAAGGAGCTCATAGCCCGCTGGATCCACTACCACAGCCCGAGGCAGTTGGGCCCGTTTGTCAAGATAAACTGCGCCGCGCTGCCGGAGCACCTCATTGAGTCGGAGCTGTTCGGCCACGAGAAGGGGGCGTTCACCGGGGCGATAAAGGACAAGACGGGCAAGTTCGAGGCGGCGAACCGCGGGACGCTTCTCTTGGACGAGATCAGCGAGATGCCGATGAGCGCTCAGGCCAAACTGCTTAGGGCCATACAGGAGAAGGAGATACAGAAGGTGGGCGGCGACGATCCGCTGAAGGTCGACGTAAGGATATTGGCCACGTCCAACCGCGATCTGCTGGCGGAGATGGACAAGGGGAACTTCCGAGAAGACCTGTACTACCGTCTCAACATATTCCACGTTGAGCTGCCGCCGCTGCGCGAGAGGAAAGAGGACATTGTCGCGCTTGTCGAGCACTTTATAGGCAAGTTCAACGACGAAAACGACTTAAGCGTCTCCGGTCTCGAAGAGGGTTGCAAGAAGCTCTTGTGCGCGTACAATTGGCCCGGCAATATCCGGGAGTTGGAAAACAAGGTTGAGCGGGCTGTGGTGCTGACGTGCACCGGCCTGATAAAGCCGACGGCGTTCGATCTTACGACCGACGGCGCGCGCGCCAGATCCTCCGGCAGAGGTCTTGAAGCCGGGATGACCATAGACGAGGCGGAGAAGGAGCTGATAATAAAGACGTTGGAGCATTGCGGCAATAAAAAAAACGAGGCGGCGAAGATGCTGGGGATATCGGTACGGACGCTCAGGAATAAACTGAACCAGTATGCTTTGGGGACCGATGACGACGTGGATGACGATTGATTTATTAATTTATGAGATTGACTTATTTCCTACGTTTTACACATATCGTTCACCGTAGGCAGCGAGTCTATCCCCCAGCCCTTGATCCCTTTAAAGAGCGCTACGGAGTTCGCGAATTCCGCCGCGGCGAACGGATCGTAGCCGTTCGCGATGCAGTTTAGGAAAGCTCCGTTGAACGCGCTGCCGGCCAGCGCCGGCGTTTTGAACGGGCAGCTCCCGTCGTCGGTAGGTTGCGGGAAAGTTTTTATGTTTCTTTCGGTGCCCACCATGCATCCGGCGGCGCCCATCTTGACCACCACTATGCCCACGTTCCGGTTTAACAAGAAGCCTATCACGTCCAACGCCCGCTCGAAGCCGAACAGCCATTTGGACTCCTCCGGCCACGATACGAAGAAGACGTCTACCAGCGGAAGCACGTTCCACATATTCATTCTGTACTCATCGAACGACGACCAGCGCTGCAGCCGCACGTTGGGGTCGTATGCGACCATTATCTTATTGGTGTGCGCGAACAGAAAGGCGTTGAAAATGGCGCGCTGCGTTTGGGGCGAGACCGATTGCAACTCGCTTGACGCGTAGACTATCTTGCTGTTATCCAAATATTCGTTGTGCACAAGCGTCGGTGTAATGTGTTTGCTCGCCGTGCCGGGGTGGTGGATCAGGTACTCGCGGTATTCAGGATACTTCGTGCTTGTGATGTAGAGCCCGTTGTAAGATTCTTGGCATGTGGTCACCAAGCTTATGTCGATCTTCTGCGCGGTAAGCCGTTCGCGTATGAAGTTGTGAAACTGGTCGTGCGCTATGGCGGATATCAGCTGCACCCTGGACCCGAGCCGCGCGGCGGTGGCGGCTACGACGAGGTCGGCCCCGCCAATGTCCATCTTGAACGAGCCGGAGTTTACGACATCCCCCTCGCACATAAGTTCCACCATGCTCTCGCCGATAACTATTAGGTCGAACTCTTTGTCGTGTACAGATATCATTTTGTTCCCGATCATTAAATCCAAAGCCCAAAACCAGCGTCAACTAAAAATACGAAATGGAACTTGAGTTTGGCAAATATTTTGGCAAATATTATCTTTAATATTATGATAGAAAGAAATGATCCCTGCTGGTGCGGCAGCGGTAAAAAATACAAAAAGTGCCACCTCTCAAGCGATGAAGAGAAGCGCGTACCCCCAAAAAAGGGCGTTACGGCGCGCGCGTCCGCCAAAGAGCCGCCAAAGAGCCGGCAGAAGAAGAGTTTGCAAAAAACACCCGCCCAGATCGACGGGATGCGCCGCAGCGGCGCGTTCAACGGGCGGCTTTTGGACTACATCCGCCCATTCGTCGCGGCCGGCGCGGTTACGGACGACCTGAACACGTTGATCCACAATTACACCGTCGAAAACGGCCACATACCGGCCTGCCTCGGCTACAAGGGGCATAAGCGCGCTTTCCCTAAATCGTGCTGCATCTCGCGGAACGATGTTGTATGTCACGGTATCCCGTCCAAGGATGAGCGCGTATTGGAGGGGGATATCGTCAATATTGATCTGACCACTATAGTTGACGGCTTTCACGGCGACTCCTCCGAGACCTTCATGATAGGCGCGGTCAGCAAAGAGGCGCGGCATCTTGTGGGCGTGGCGGCCAAGGCCCTCATTATCGGCATAGACGCGGTGAAGCCCGGGGCGCACCTGCGCGCCATCGGCGACGCCATCGAACCCTTCGTCAACGCCCAAGGCTGTTCGGTGGTCCAGCAGTACACCGGCCACGGGATCGGCTTGAAGTTCCACGAGTCCTTCTCCGTCTACCATCACATAGAACCCCGCGGCGAGGATATAATCATGCTGCCCGGAATGACCTTCACCATAGAGCCGATGATAAACCTCGGCGGTTACGCGGTGACGACGGACTGGGGGGACGACGGGTGGACGGTCAGGACGGAGGACGGGTCGCTCTCCGCCCAGTTCGAGCATACCGTCTTGGTGACCGACAGCGGCGCCGAGGTGCTGACACTCACCCCGTCGCAGAGGGCGGCTGGGGTCAGGCTCATCGTCGACGGGGAGGCGTACCGGTGACCGGACAGGCGCTATTCCGCAAAGAGCTCAAAGACGTCCGTACGATCGTGGTCAAAACCGGCAGCCGCATACTCACCGCCGCCGGCCACGAGAGGCGCGTCGAGCGGCTTGCCGCCGACCTGTCCGCGCTGCGCAAATCCGGCGCGCGGGTAGTGCTAGTCTCCTCCGGCGCCATCGCCCACGGCATGAAGGCGCTCGGGCTCGACAAACGGCCCTCCGAGATCCCGATGCAGCAGGCCTGCGCCGGAATAGGGCAGAATAGGCTTATGGCCATCTACCAAGAACACTTCGCGAAACACGATACGCTGATAGGGCAAGTCCTGCTGACGTGGGACGACCTGCGCAGCAAAAAACGCTACCTCAATCTGCGCAACACGCTGTTCAAATTGTTCGACTGCGGGGCGATACCCATAGTGAACGAGAACGACTCCGTGAGCGTGGAGGAGATATGCTTCGGCAATAACGACACGCTGGGCGCGCAAATAGCGATGCTGGTCAACGCCGACGTGTTGGTCAATTTGACGGATGTCGGCGGGCTCTACGACAAAAACCCGCACACGGAGAAGGACGCGAAGCACATCCCGGTCGTGAGCGCCGTCTCCGTAGGGATACAGAAGATGGCCGGCGACAAGAAGAGCGAGATAAGCGTGGGCGGCATGTCCACAAAGCTGAAGGCCGCCGAGATGGTCACGCGGGCCGGTATTCCGGCGCTGATTGGCGACGGTTTCAGCCAAAGCTTGCTGACGGTGCTGAAAGACGAGTCGCGGGCGACGCTCTTCCTGCCGTCCGACAAAAAGATACCCTCAAGGCAGCGTTGGATAGCCTTCACCGGGCAGTCGGCGGGGAGCATCGTCGTGGACGCCGGGGCGTCCAAGGCTATAACGGAAAAGGGCAAAAGCCTGCTGGCCGCCGGGATCACGAAGGTCAGCGGAAGGTTCAACGCCGGGGACATGGTGGATATAGTCGATACGCGCGGAGACGTTATAGCCAAAGGGTTGGTAAACTTCTCCACGGACGAGGTTGAGGCTATACGCGGGTGCAAAACGGCTGAGGTGGAGAAAAAGCTCGGCGCCATAAGGTTCAACGAGGTGATTTTGCGGGATAATATGGTCGTGGCGCCGGACGGTCAGAAATCATGCCCGGCGGAGAAATAAAGCATGTGCTCCGGTATTGCCTCCGGGTCGTATTTGTGCCGTATAAGCCGCCCGTAAGAGAGTCGTATCGGTCCGAACAGCGTGTTGTACGCTACGCCCGCGCCGGCGCCCAGCGGGCTCTTGGGCGAGAGGTCGTCGTTCGTGCTGATGAACTCCTCGTATGTCCATAGGCGCGCCCAGTCCAGCATTGCCGACATGTAGAGGTTTTTGCGTATCTTCAGCCTGTACTCCAAATGCGCCAGCCCGAAGACGTCCGCCGATACTTTGCGCGGTTTCATTCCCATGAACGGGACGATGTTGTATATGTCCGCGTCGTGGTAGTTTTGCTCGGGTATCGCGCCGCCCAGATAGAATTTTTCAACCTCCGGCAGCGTGTGGTCTGTCCAGCCGACCACTACTTGTCCGTGAAGGGTGTGCCTATTGAGGAACGTGACGTAGCGGTTGAAGTTGCCGTCCAACTTTCTGAACTCCTCGATTCCGCCAAGCCCCAGAGCCCTCCCGCCGGCCATGCCGGCCGTGATGGTGTGCCGCCATCCGTTCTTAGTGAACGGGGTGGCGTCTCTCGTGTCGGCGGTCAGCCGCAATAGAAAGTATGGAAGAGTGTTTCTAAAACCGAAACCGAGGTCTTTGTCGAAGATGTTTTGGGTGCTCTGCAACAGTTGAAACCATTCTAGTTTGGCTCCGGCCTCCAACGATACCGATTTTCCTATCTGGCTTCCCACAATGAACGTAACGCCGCTCTTGCCCAGTACCTCGTCGCCGATCACGATAGAATCCGGCAGCAGCGTGGAATCGGGCGCGAACCGCTGATACGCGTCGCGGCTGTATACCTGCTCGCGCGCCGTGAAAAGCTGCGCGTTGCAGTTTATCGCCGAGTTCTGGGTTAGGAGGATATCCGTCGTGAAGCCGACGGCGTACTTCTCTTTGCGTGATCCGTACTGCAGGTGCAGAGCCGTAGATATCCCCAACCCGAAGATATTTTCGTAGGCCGGCTCTATAAACCCCTCGCCCAGATGGTACTCGTCGTAGCGCAGACCGCCCCGTACGCGCCAGTATTTCTCCTCCTCTACATGGATGTCGACGCCCTCTTCTTGATTGGTCTCTAATCTCACGCTCTTGAAGAGCCCGGTGGCGTAGAGCGACCGGATTGCCCGTTCCACCGCCGCGCTGTCGAGCGGCATACCGATCTTTATGCCGCTCGCCGTGAGCGTTTGGCCTGTGGATGTCTTTTCATTGCCGAATATCCGCACGGATTTTACGGATGTGAGGATGGCGCCCCCGTTGCGGCGTTGCTGTTCGTTGGCGGCGCTTTGCGGCGTTTGCCCCAAACGCGCCGCGATCTCCGGGATGACTTTCACCGTCGCCGCGTAGCCGAGCGCCACCAGCGTATCGATTTGGCTGAAATCGGTATTGGTTATCGCGCCCAGCTGCGGCGTTATAAGCACATCCGCGCTGCGCGTGTCCCGCAGTTTGTTCTGCGCCACGCCTATGGAGACGACCTGTTCCATGAGGCGCACCGGGTTGTCGATAAGCTGTTCGCGCCCCCATAACGGCGAGGTTACGTCGATAGCCACGGTAAATTCCGCGCCGGCGTCCGCGGCGGTCTGCACGGGGATGTTGGCGGAGAGACCGCCGTCAATGAGCATCTTGCCGTCAAGTTCAAGCGGCGAGAAGGCGAGTGGCGCGCTGCATGAGGCCCGTATTGCCGCCGTCAGGCTCCCGTTCGAGAAGACCGCCCTGTTCCCCGTCAAAAGGTCGGTGGCGACCACACGCAGGCTCACGGGCAGGTTGTTGAAGTCGTAGCCGGCGGCGTGAAGCGCCGGCAGCGTCCTCGCCGTGAGCAGTTCGTAGAAAATCTGCCCGTTCGAGATGGCGTTGGGCAGCGCCGGTTTTAAGTTGTCGTCCAACCGCATGTCGAAGAGGTATCCCTTGGGGGACGATTTCTGGCTGACGAAGAGCGAAGGCCGCGAATTGGCGTTGGTCGATACGCGGCTCCAATCCACCGTCCGCGCGATGTATAGTATCTGCGAGGCGTCGTAACCGCACGCGTAGAGCCCGCCGACGACGGAGCCCATGCTGGTGGAGACGATGAGGTCGGGTTTGAGATTGGCCTCTTCAAGGGCCATTAGCGCGCCGATCTGGGCCAGACCGCGGGACCCGCCGCCGCTTAGAATCAGGGCGAATTTATATTTTGGCGGATTGACATTGTTGGCGATGCTAGTATTAATGGCGGTATCGGTATTGATATTCACGGATGTATCGGTATCTGCAGCGATGTCTGTATTGATATCGTCAACATCCGTATTGACATCGGTATAAACGATATCCGCCGCCGCGAAGGCGCAGACGGCGCACCCGACGGCGGCTGCCGATCGCGCGAAAATAAAAATTTGACGGAATCCGCTCCGCATAATGTATATTAACTCTCGAGTGCTGCGGTATGCTTTCGGCATTGCTGTTTCTCGTTTTACTCTCGTTTTACGGATGTATTCTCGTATTTGCCCCGGCTTAGTTCCGGACTCTCTCGTTTTAATCTCGTTTTGCTCTCGTTTTACGTATGTTTTTTTCTTACAAAACATTAAAATAATAAAATACTATGGGAAAATGTAAACATTTCTTTGCCGCGGCGTTAGTCTTATCGTCCGTAAGCGTTTCGGCGTCGTTCGTACAGCTTCCGGCGGATGAGGACGATCTTCCGGAGTTGTTAGAGGCGCGGATTATAGACACGGTTCAGTACGAACAGCTCGTAGCCTTTTACGCCCTGCCGCTCTCCGTTCCGCGGGGGGAGCTGGCCTATCTGGCGCTGCTCTTTCCCGATATTGCCGATAAGATACCCGCCTCTTTTGAAGAGCTTTCGTCGTACAAGCCCTTTGACAATAAGCAAATCAGGAGGTTTTTTAATGATTATCCTGAGCTTGAGGGTTTTGAGCCTATACTGCGTTTCGACGACGCCGCGGCGCTTGCGGAGTCGGGCGGCGAAGTCGTTGCGGGTATAAACAGGTCAAGCGCTTCGGCGCTAAGGGGGCACCGGTTGAGGTTTCGGCGCAAAGGCGGCGTGTTGTCGGCGGAGGGCGGATTGGCGCTCAGCGACAGTTCGGCGCTGTGGCAAAGCCGGCGTCTCGGCCTCTCGTATAAGGGGGTGAACGCCCATATCGGTAATTTCAGGCAACCCATGCCGGGAGAGTTGGTAATGGGCCGTTTCGCGCCGCTCTCATCATTGATGGAATTGACGGATGATAAAACGGGCGATATGGCCGCCAATTGGCTCTACGGCGGCGGCGGCGCTTGGAACGGGATTTCCGTTGACGTGAAGGAGATATGTGGCGTCCGGATGATGGGGGCGAGCGCCTTCTGCCATCTTCGCCCCGCCGAGGCCGGTTGGGGTGTCGGGACGGATATAAACGTCGGGAAGCGCGCGAGGGTGTTCGCCGGTTTTACCGTTTTTTTGCTAGGCGCGGCGACGGATGCCGGTACGGATGGCGGCGACGGAGCTTATGGGGACGACGACGCTGTCGATGATGACGGCGGCAGGAAAAACGTCGTCACAAACGGGTATTACTATGCCCATCTATTTGCGGAGTACAAGGTCAAAAGCGTTCGGGCTACGGCGGAGGCCGCCGTGCCGATAGCCGAAGAAAGCCCGGCCGTTGCCATGTCGCTCCGTTTGAACTACCGCGTAAAGGGTTCGTCAGCCGAGTATCACGCGATATTCTATCCGGAGGATTTCATAGCTCCCATGAGCCGCCTGAAAAGGCAGCTGCTCTCCGAAATCGGCGAAAAAGAGCCGTCGGCGCCGATACAAAAACACGCCGTGAGAATGACGCTCCCGTTTATAAGCGACGCGGTAAAGCTGATACCGGAGCTCGATTTCACCGAGAGCGGCGGCGTCAAGAGAATCCGAGGGCAGGCGGAAGCGAGGGCGCGTTTAGGCCGGCTGGACGCCGCCGCCAAGCATACGGCAAAAATTTTCGCAACCGGCGCCGACTCGGTTTTGCACACGTCGGGCGCGTCGATAAACTACCAAACGGCTTATCCGGTAGAGATACGCGCCGTCTTTCAATGCGCCTACGGTTACTACGAAAAACCAAGAAATACATACGTGCTGGAAGCGCCGACCGCGCTAATTCCGAGCGCGGTCGTCACCCCGTATATAAGGGGAAAATATGTGTCGGTCAATGAATATTGGTTTGGAGTAAAGAGCGAGTTTCACCTATACAAAAAGACATGGACCGGGTTAATGTTGGAAGTTCCGGTTAATGTGAAAGGGGCGGACGATGTTTATGTCAAAGTATCGTCAAGTTATTCGTTTTAAGTTTTTTGTGTTGACAATCATCACACTGATGATAGAGTGCGCGAACCCTGTAGACGACGGCGCGTCCGGCGGCCGCTTTACCTTCGCCGTTGCCGATGTGGGACAGGGCCTCGCACAGTTCGGCGTAGTAGGCAAGCGCGCCGTGGCATGGGACGTGGGGAAAGATTACGTTGCGTGGCGGAGCGCCTACGCAAGCCTCGGCAGCCCGCGCATAGAGTCGGTAATAATCTCGCACACCGAATCCGATCACTGCGGCGCGCTGCAATCCTTCGGCTCCAGCCTCGACTGGAGCGGTGAGATAGTGGTCTCTATCTACGAGGACACCGCCAAACTGCGAGAATCCGCCGCGGCCTGGGCGAATCGAATCAGGTTCAGAACATGCGCCGGAGGCGACACGCTGCGGACGCTTGGCCCCGCCGTGGACATAGTATGCCTATGGCCGCCGCCCGATCTTGACCAAACCCTGTTTTCCGGAGAGTGGAAGAATCGCTATAGCTTAGTCTTTTCAATCCGCCACGGAAGCGCCCGCGCCCTGATAACCTCCGACATCGACAACGCCGCCATGACCGAAATAGCCGCCCGCAGTAATTACGGCCTGCGCTCTCAAATCCTATCCGTCCCCCACCACGGCAGCGCCGGCTCGGTCAACCCGCTCTTCTTTTCCTACGTTGCCCCTGAGGTAGCCGTCATATCCTGTTCAATCAACAACGTTTACGGCCACCCGTCGCCGCAAATGGTTGAAGAATTACAGCGTCACGCCGGCAGAATAATGTATACATATAATGATGGTACGATAACGTTCAATAGTAATAGATATTATTGGAACGATTGATTTTGACGTTGATTTTATATATGCGGGGTTTGGCTTCGCCGAGATAAACAAGTTAGCCCCGCATATCCTATGAAGCCGAAGGCTTCGTCTAAAAAAAAGAATTTGACTTTAATCTTTTAAAGAATTTGACTTTTTAAGCGACCTGCTGCTGAGTCCTGAACTTATAAGGCGTGGTATGGTAGAACTTTCCGAAGCACTTTTCCATCTCAATGGCGCTGTCGAAACCGCAAAGATCGGCTATGGACGTTTCGCTTGACCGCGACGACCTCAGCCGTTCTTTCGCCACCTCCGACCGGCAGTACTGCAGGTAGTTGATGAAGTTGAAGCCGGTATTCCGCTTGATCAGGGTGTTGAGCGACTGCTGGTCCATTCCGCACTTGTTGGCCACGTAGTCTATTTTCAGGTCCTTTTTGATGAGTTCTTGTTCGATTACGGCGTTCACCCGTTCGAACACGGCTTTGGCCTCTTCGGAGCGCTCGAAGTTGGAGAGCAGCTGGGGTTTGCGCAGTTTTGAGACGAGCGCGTACACGGCCAAGGCGATGAGGAAGCCGATGGCGGAGAAGATGCCCCACTGCAGCGCGCTGTTCATGAAGAGCGGCTTTTGCGTCCTATAGTAATCGTTCCAAGAGAACGGGCTGTACATCTCGTAGACGTTGCTGCCGGTGAGCGATACCTTTTGCACCTTGCCGTCGGCGTCCAATAGTCTGAGCGCCATATTGCAGCTTATTGTATCGGGCATGGACTTTCCGAAAGCCTCTTTGGGCACCGAGGCGCGGATGTTGTACCCCTTGAATTCGCTGAGCCCCACGTTGTAGGGGTAGTCTATGCTTGTGGATTTGGGTATAGGTTTGAACGCGCCGTCGGCGATCTCGGCGCGGTAGTTCACCGCGTACGGGACGACTTTTTCGAGCGGCACCACGATGAAGATCGTGCGGTCTGTGGGGTAAGGGGCCCTTTTGCGGGTCGGGTCGATCATGATCTCCAAGCCCGCGTCGGCAAGATCTTTGCCGGGCTGTTTGCTGTAGAAGCTGGGATCCGTCACGTAGACTTGGAAAATCAGCTCCTTTTCATTCCATATCACAGCGCCCCACGCCGACTTTTGGGGGTCTACTATACCATTGAACTTCTGCACTTCGGCGCCGGCGTACGTGTATATGGAATCTTCAACGAGGAGGCCTTCACTGTTGCGGACGACCCTCTTGCCGGCCGGTTTTAACTCTTGCGCGGGGGCGCCGCTAGGCAAGTAGGGCACTTCGATCATCTTGCGGTCTATAGATTTGTGGGTGAGGAATATCCCCTCCTGCCGCGCCACCTGCGGCGCGCCGCCTGATATCGCCGCCTCGGCTAATATGCCGATACCGGTGAAGAGCTGATTTTGCAGGTTGTAGGTGTTCCAAATGAGCTTGTAGGGCGGCCGCGAGATCGTACCCAGCGACACAATCATCGGGCTGTCGCTATGCTCGGGGATGTAGCGCGCCTGCAGGTCTACCTTGGTGACGTTGCGGCACTCGACGTTCAGGGAGATGGTGCAGCTCATCTCCGGAATGACGGAGCCGGCAAGCGGCGACTCGAACGTTATGCAGTTTGATTGGGCGCTTGCTATGGCGATGCCGCCAACGACAAAGACCGCGACGGCAAGCAACGCCATCGCGCGGATAACAGCCGATTTTATATTGAGGTAGTTCATTTTAACTCGCCGACGCATTTATGTAAACGCCCCGTCCCGGCTTGCGCAAAGCCATGACAGGCGATTGCTACTATATAAACATTATGGACTACGGACACACAATGGGCGCAGCTGGACTCGAACCAGCGGTCTCCGCGATGTGAACGCGGCGCTCTAACCAGCTGAGCCATGCGCCCCAAAGACACAAAATACTTGATTTTTTTAGTAAAGTCAATAAAAATCTTTATTTTTTTAATTTTTCTAAAAATTAAGAATAAAATTGAGGATCCAAATACATGCGGCATTATATATTTT
The DNA here is from genome assembly GCA_031281485.1 of Chitinispirillales bacterium. Lineage (GTDB taxonomy): Bacteria > Fibrobacterota > Chitinivibrionia > Chitinivibrionales > Chitinispirillaceae > GUT77. Next base: position 44,986 of record JAITFI010000027.1, read on the forward strand.
ATATCTATGCAAGCAGTTAACCCGACAATCGGTTCAACATCGCCGCCACCGCCCCAGCAAGGCGAGGGCGAGGCCGTCGCCGCCCCCCCGGATATGAAGAAGTTCTCCACCTTTGAGGGCGTCTTCCTGCCCACCATACTCACCATCTTCGGCCTCGTCATATTCATGCGCGCCACATTCGTCACCGGGCACGCCGGCATATACCAGGCCCTCGGCATATTGATCGCCGCCAAGTCGATCACCACGCTCACGGGGCTTTCCATCTCCGCCATCGCCACCAACACCGAGGTCAAGGGCGGCGGGGTGTATTACCTTATATCCCGTTCGCTCGGGCCCGAATTCGGCGGGGCCATAGCGCTTACCATCTTTATATCTCAGTCGCTCTCGATACCGTTCTACCTCATCGGTTTCGCCGAGGCCACGGTGCTCACGTTCCCGGAGCTCGACATATACTTCGACCTGATCGCCTACGCGATCTTCGCCGCCACCGCCATTCTGTCGTTGCGCGGCGCCGCCGTGGTGGTCAAGGCGCAGTACTTGGTGCTGGCCATACTGGTACTTTCCATAGTGGCGTTCCTTACCGGCGCGGTTATCCACTTTGACTTCCAAACCTTTGCCGATAACGCTAAGCCGCTTGAGGGCAGCAAATACACCTTTTGGATGCTCTTCGCCATATACTTCCCGGCGGTAACCGGCATTCTATCCGGGGTTAACATGTCGGGCGACCTGAAGAACCCGGCGCGCGCTATCCCGATAGGTACGCTTTTGGCCATAGGCGTCGCATTCTTAGTCTATGCCGCCGAGATGATCCTCTGCGGCGGCTCTATATCGCGTGAAGGCCTGACGGAAACGCCATACGAGAGCATACTGCACCTTTGGGACCCCGTCACGTCTTTCCTCGTGGTGCCGGGAGTGATGGCCGCCACGCTTTCGAGCGCGCTTGGCATAATCTTGGGCGCGCCGCGCGTGCTGCAGTCGCTTGCCCAAGACAAGATACTCAAGCCGGTCAACATATTCGCGAAGGTAACGCCCGAGGGCGAGCCGAGAAGGGCGCTTTTCGTCACTATCGCCATCAGCTTCGCCGTAATATACATAGCCTGCCGCAACGGCAGCGGCGGCGGTGCGCTCAACATGGTCGCGTCGGTGGTCTCCATGTTCTTCCTATGGACCTACGGGATAATCAACTTAGCCGCCTTTGTGGAGTCGTTCAGCCGCAACCCGTCCTTCCGTCCGCGATTCAAGTTCTTCCACTGGTTCGGCGCGCTCGTAGGCGCGGTGGCCTGCTTCGCCGCCACGCTGCTGATCAACGTGACGGCGGCGCTCTTGGCCGGCGTCTGCTTCGCCGGCATATTCTTCTACGTGCGTAAGTACGTTATGTCCGTCTCCTTCGGCGACGCCCGACGCGGCTTCACATACTCGCGCACCAGAGACAACCTGCTCACCCTGTCGTCGCTTCCGGCGCACCCCAAAAACTGGCGTCCCACGGTAGTCGCCTTCGCCGGCGACCCTACCGACCGGCTTCACTTGGTGAAGTACGCCGACTGGCTGTCGAGCGGACGCGGCATACTGACAATCGCGACGATGGTCAGGGGCGACATGAGCGAGATGGCCGATACGCGCGCCGGGCTTGTGGCCACGTTCCAAGAATTTCTAAACAAAAACCGCATAAGGGCCTTCCCGGAGGTACTGGTCACGCCCGACTACAACACCGGTATAACCCACTTCCTGCAGGCGAACTCTATAGGCCCCATAAAGCCGAACCTCGCCATCTTCGGTTGGTCCGGCGACCCGGCTCACGCCGCGTCTTTCATGGAAAGCATCAGAGTCGCCTCAATGCTCAACATGAGCGTAGGCCTGATCCACGGACGCGAACTGCCCGACCCCAACCCTCGCAACCGCCGCAACCGCCGCATAGACATCTGGTGGCGCGGTATGCGCAACGGGTCGCTGATGGTCATCTTAGCCCACCTTATGGCCCTGAACTCGGAGTGGACCGGCACCAAGATACGGATATTGCGCGTGGCCTACACGCCGGAGGAACAGGCCAAAGCGAGGGAGGAATTGGAACGCCTGATCGAGGCTGCGAGAATGGATGTAGAGGTAGAGCCGATAATCTCCGACGACACCTTCCCGAACCTCTTGCGGCGCTATTCCGGTTTGTCAACCGTGGTATTCTTAGGCTTCAGCGCCGACGCGGACACAGACCCGATGAAATTCCAAGAGGCGTATACGGGGTTGCTTCAAGGTATGCCGACTACGATAATGATTCAGTCTACCGGGGAGGCGGACTTGTTGTCGTGATGGAAGCGCGTCCCCCCGCGACCGGGGGGACGCGTGACTTGGGGCGCCTATCGGTCCTTTGCTTTCGCCTCTTCCGCCGCCGCCGCGTCCGCTTCCGCCTGAGCTTTTACTTTCGCCTCTTCCGCTGCCGCCGCCGCCGCGTCCGCTTCCGCCTGAGCTTTTATTTTCGCCTCTTCAGCCGCCTCCGCTTCCGCTCTGGCGTTTTCCGCTTGCATTGCCGCGTAAGCCTCCGCCGCCGCTTGTTCCGCCGCCGCCCTTTCCGCCGCTTCTCTCTCCGCCGCCGCTTTTTTGCTGACTCTTTTTTTCTTTTTGGCGTTGACGGCCGCAAGAGAATCAGCACGCCTCTTTTCATCGACGCTTCCATCTTTGCCGTAATAGGTGTAACGGATTGTTCTTGTTGTTATTCCGGGAATCGCGCTGTGCTTTTCCTTCTCTATGGCTGTGACCGGAAGTCCATCGTAGTCATACTCATACTTGTAGGATGTGACAATTTCGCCCTCTCCTTCATACGAGCCTTCGGATGTAACGACATTATTGGAACTTTCGTATTTATGAAGCAATAAAGTAATCAGCCATTTAGGAGTTTTTGAGTTACAAAGCGGCGATTTCATATTGTCATAAGAATAAAAAGTATTATCATACTCGCTTCTCGCGCTAATCAGGTTGAAGCCCTCATAATTATATTCCCCGCCCGCACCGTCACTGACAATATATCCGTATTTGTCTATGGTGTATGCGCTACCGGAGGATTCGCCGTCATCCGCGGTTACCGTATTGCCGTTTACGACAAACTTTCGATCACCCGCCGTAATCAAATTATCGCCGTAGGTAATCGTCATATCGTCTATTTTGACGATACGGTTTTGCTTATCGTACTCAAACCTCTGTACGTTGCCCTGATCGTCGACGACGGTTTCAAGCAATTTTACATCGCCGCCCCCATTGCCGTCGGAACCGGTTAATACCGCCTTGCCGCAAGAAACGGTTAATGCCGCGGCAAGCCCTAAGGTCGCCGTAATTGCGAGTTTTGCAAATTGCTTTTTCATATTGCGTTACCTCACTGTTTTGAATGGTGAAAATTCAGTTAATCCTTAACGGCCGTCCAACCCGATGTATATAATATAAATTACGCCGACCCGACCCGTCAAGAAATTAGGTGCAAAATCAGAATTTTTGGATTTTGGGGTGTCCGCGAAGTATATTTATAGGATAGGGTTGATGTCTTACTTGATAACATACTTAACAATCTTTGACGGAGGTTTTTATGCGGTTACGTAATTGGATGGGTCTGGGACGTGCGCTGGCGGTTGCGGCGGCGGTGGGGTGCGGGGGGGATGGTAATCCGTCGGGCGGGGACGGATCGTTCGAGACGGTGACGTTGGGCGGGTTGAAGTGGATGGTGAAGAATTTGGACGTGCAGACGGCGGATTCATGGTGTTACGGTGAGGGCGGCGAAGCAGACGTTGATGGTGAATTGAAAACGCTGTCGTCATCAGAGATACAAGCGAATTGTGCTAAGTATGGTAGGCTGTATACGTGGGAGGCGGCGAAGAGAGCATGTCAGTCGGTTGGGAAGAGGTTGCCGACGCGTGAGGAGTGGGCGGCTTTGGTAACGGCTGCGGGGGGTTCATCGGCGGGTAAGAAATTGAAATCGACGAGCGGATGGAATAGCAATGGTAATGGGACGAATGATTATGGATTTTCGGCTCTGCCGGGCGGCCGCCGCGAATCCGGCGGCTTTTTCTTCGAAGTCGGCAACCTCGGCTACTGGTGGACGGCTACGGAGAACGGGAGTATCGGCGCCTACTTCCGGAATATGCACTACGACTACGACAACGTGGGCGAGGGCAACGACTTCAGGAGCTACGGGTTCTCTGTTAGGTGCCTCCATGACTGAAGCGCGGTACGGTAGGCGAAGCCAACCGTATCGCGCCGCGGATACACCTATTTCTATATGGCCGGTTAGGCAAAATAAAAAATTTGCAAATATACTGACACATTTATTATATTGCCGTATGATGTATTAAAAACACGAAATAAATAATAAATTTGGAGGCATTATGAACAAAAAGAACCCAATTAAAAGCGCAACAAAAAAAGCGCCCAAAAAGGTAGCGAAAAAGACCTATTCAAAGAAGAAAACTCCGCCGAAACCGAGACGGATCACGCTTGACGAATTTGTGGCTGTTACAGCTGAAAATCACGCCAAAACCGAGGTCGCGATTCAAGGGCTATCTGAAAATCACGCAAAAACAGAGGCCGCAATTCGAGAGTTGTCTATCGTAAATAAAAAGACGTCTGAAACGCTTCAGGAGACACTGCGCTCCGTTGATAGAATGTCAGATAGAGTTGATAGGCTATCCGAAAACATTGGCGGCGTGAATAATCGGCTTGGCACCATAATGGAGCTTATCGTTGTTCCTAAATTGCGTCACAACATGAACGCGCAAGGCCATAATTTTGATATATCGGAACCGGATAGGCGAATACGCGGCGTTATCGCCGGTAGAAAAGAAGACATCACCCAAGTAGATTTGCTCTTACGCGGCCCCACAGAAGCATTGGCCGTGGAAGTAAAAACCCGCCTGAGAGAATTACACGTGAGGGAGCATTTAGAGCGTTTGCAGGATTTACGCGACCGCGAAGATGAAGCGGGTATTAAAGACAGAAAACTCTTTGGAGCCGTTGTTGGTGTCGCTATAGACGATACCGCGAAGAAAATTGCAAGGGAAAACGGCTTGTACATTGTGAAAATACACGAAGAAGAAGGCAAATTGGACATAGAAAAGCCTGAAACATGTCGAACTTGGTAGAACAAATTGCCCCGCGTGGAAGTACCCAATATAAATTACGCCGCCGCAACCGCTCGTATAATTCTGTCCATAGGGTTGATCCTTTGGGTTAATGGGTAAGTAGTAATATAAATCACGGGCCGTCAGCAACGCAACGCACCGCAAAGCTGTGTTTTTCGTTGCAAAAGTCCTCGTATAAACCGTCTATACGACAGCCGGAGTATAGGCAAGCAAAAAAATCAACGCAAGATGAGGCCGTCCACCAGTAACCGTTTAAACCGGCTTCGCCGAAAGCGCCATCGCGGCGACCACCCGTCGGCAGAGCCGAAAATCCATAATCGTCCGTTCCGTTACCGCTCTTGCCCTTATAGTCTTTCCAACCGCTTTTTGCTTTAAGTTGTTTATCCGCGGTATGGGCTTTAAAGGCGAGCGATATGTCTGAAGTACCGCCAACCGCCTTCACCAAATTATCCCACTCCTTACGAGTTGGAAGGTGCCAACCGGGGGGGCAATTTTTTTTCGCGGTTTCCCAACCATACAGCCTACCGTATTTGTCGCAGTATGAAGTATCATTCTTATAGCACCAAGACCCGCTTTTCGTCTGATAATTGAGATTCTGCGTCATCCACGTCTTGCCGTCCGGCATCTTCGCCGTCTTGTACGTCTGCCCGTCTCTTGTGTCGGTGAATGTTCCGAAAGACGGTTCTGCGGCGAAAGCCCCCGCAATCGCCGCCGCGACCGCCGCCGTAGTCAGTATGAGTTTGCGCATTGTGGTTGATCCTTATTCCTTAACACAACGCACAGAGAAGCCGTAGCTCTTGTCGCTGTTGCCCTCGTACACGGCGTCGTCGTCGTAGTACATGTGCCGGTAGTAGGCGTCGTACTCCGTAGCCGTCCACCAGTAGCCGAAGTTGCCGACATTGCCGAAATAGCCATCGGAGCGCCGGTCGCCGCCGGGCAGGGCAGAAAATCCGTAATTGTCTGTACCATTTACGGTACTCCAATCATTCCGATTTTTCCACCCGCTCTTTGATTTCAACTTCTTACCCGCAATCTCAAATCCGCCCGCCGTCGCAACCAATTTATCCCAATTCTCGCGAGACGGTAACTTCCATCCTTTAGGACAGACTGTCGTCGCCGTCTTCCAATCGTACAGTCTGCCGTATTTCTTGCAATTATTGGCTTTGTCTTCATAACACCAAGACCCGCCGTCCGTTTGATAATTGAGATTCTTAGCCATCCAAGTCTGTTGCCCAATCTTCACCGTCTTGTACTTCTGCCCATCCCTGCCGTCGGTGAACGATACGAGTGCTTTCTTCGAGCACCCCGCCAAGCAAATCGCCGCCGCGACCGCCGCCGTAGTCAGTATGAGGTTGCGCATTGTGGTTGATCCTTTGGGGTTAGGGGTAAGTAGTAATATAAATCATGGGGCGTCGGCGACGCAACGAATCGAGTTACCGTCGTTTTTGTTACCGATGTATGCGGTGTAGGAATCTATTATTTCTATAACGTAGACATCTCCTAGATCGTGTTTCGTAGCCGTCCACCAATGGCCCTCGTAGCCATAGTTACCGGCGCTATTGCGGGACTCAAAAATGCCGATATGATAACCATTAATGGGTAAGTTGCCGCTTGGTAGCGCCGAAAATCCGTAGTCGTCGGTTCCTTTATAGGGCTTGCTCCAACCGCCTTTCGCTTTTAATTTTTTACCCACGCCGTCCCAAGTAATACTGCGATGCGGATTTGACTTTCTTACGCCGCCTACCGCCAACGCCAAACTATCCCACTCCTCGAAGAACGGCACACGCCAACCATCCGGACAGGCATTTATCGCTGTCTCCCAATCGTACAGTCTACCGTATTCTTTATAGTGGACGGGTATACCGAAAAAGATATCTTTATAGTACCAAGAGTTACCCGTCTGATAATCCAAATTCTCCGCCATCCATATCCTGCCGTCCGGCATCTTTACCGTTCTATACTTCTTTCCGTCTCTGCTGTCTATGAATGTATCGTACGTCACGGATGCGGGTGCTTTTTTACTGTGCAACGACAAAAGCGAAGGAATCTTCTCAAGGCTTATTGACACATCAATAATCAAGAACGCACCCAACATGATTGACGCGGGATATGTCACGGCCGCCAACACCAACAAATGCAGAACTACGACAACCGCCACGATAACCGTTTTCCGTACAAGTCCGCGCATTATGGTTGATCCTTTGGGTTAAGGGGTAAGTAGTAATATAAATCATGGGGGGTCCTCAACGCAACGCACAGAGTACCCGTTGCTCTTGCGGTAGAGGTTAATGTCCACTTCGCCGCGGTAGCCCAAGCCCAGGCCGTAGACGTCATCATCGAACAAATCAACCCCGTTCTCCGTAGCAGACCACCAGTTGCCGTAGTAGCCGGCAAGGCCGTAACCGCCGCGGTCACCGCCGGGTAGGGCCGAAAAACCGTAATCATCCGTACCGTTACCGCTTTTGACATCACCCAGATTATTCCACCCGCTCTTTGATTTCAATTTTTTACCCACCGTCTCTTGTCCGCCCGCTGTCGCAACCAAATCATGCCATTCGTAGACATCCGGCAAATGCCAACCTTTAGGACAGACTGTTGTCGCAGTCTTCCAATCGTACAGTCTGCCGTATTTTTTGCAACTATCAGCGCTGTTCTTATAGCACCAAGACCCGCTTTCGGTCTGATAATTGATATTCTGCGCCATCCAAGTCTGTTTGCCAATCTTCACCGTCTTGTACGTCTGCCCGTCCTTGTTGTCGGTGAATGTTCCGAAAGACGGCTCACCTGCGACCGCTCCCGCAATCGCCGCCGCGACCGCCGCCGTAGTCAGTATGAGTTTGCGCATTGTGGTTGATCCTTTGGAGTTAGGGGTAAGTAGTAATATAAATCATGGGTTGTCGGCGACGCAACGAACCGATAAACCGTAGCCCTTGTCGTCGTTGTACTCGTACACGTAGTCGTCTAAGTAGATCATGCCCCGGTGGTAGGTGTAGTCCGAGGCCGTCCACCAGTAGCCGTCGTTGCCGGCACGGCCGAAATCGCCATCGGAATTGCGGAAGCCACCGGGCAAGGCCGAAAATCCGAAACTATCCGTACCATTGCCACTACTCTCGTCGTTGCGGTCATTCCAACCGCTCTTTGATTTCAAATTCTTACCCGCGCCGTCCCAATAAATCATACCCTTATCACGCAACATTCCCTCGCCTCCTACTGCTTGCCCCAAATAATTCCAATCCTCGCGGGACGGCAACTTCCATCCTTTAGGACAGACGGTTGTCGCAGTTTTCCAATCGTACAACCTGCCGTATTTCTTGCAGTAGGAAGTATCGTTATTGTAACACCAAGAACTATCCGTCGTGTGATTCAGATTTTCTGCCATCCACCTATCGCCGCCAATCATAACCGTCCGATATTTCTGTCCGTCCCTTTTGTCGATGAGCGTGTTAGGGTCGTCGCACCCCACCAATCCAATCGCCGCCGCGACCGCCGCCGTAGTCAGTATGAGTTTGCGCATTGTGGTTGATCCTTTGGGTTAATCGAACTTATGTTAGTAATGGTCGTTTGTGATAAATATAATATGCGCCAACCCTTCAGCCGCCTCGGACGGATGATTTTCGTAATTTTTTGATTATAACAAATACCGCGGCAAATAAAACCGCCGCCGTCAAAACACACAATAATACGATCTTCGCAACGCTCATTTCATAGAATTCTACCGGCTCGGCGCTACTGAATTTCTTCCACGTATCGGCGAAGCGGTAGGCTATGATGCTGATTGCCGGGACGTAGAGACGGGCGTCTTTCCAGCTGTCGTTAAACGCTCCGGGACCGACGCTTGGAGGTATCAAACCCCGGACGGCTATTGCGGCTATGTTGTTGGCATATCCAAACGCATCCGCTTCAATATCGGTCACGCTACTCGGAATTGTGACGGATCTCAGTTCCCAGCAATTGCTGAAAGTTCCCTCTTCGATTTTAGTTATGCCGCTCGGAATCGTTACCGACCGTAAACTCCGGCAACCGACGAACGCGTACGTTCCGATATGCTTCACGCCTTTTTCAATCGTCAGATACCTCAAACTGTCGCATTGGGCAAACGCGTAGTCTCCAATGGTCTTCACGCTGCTTGGGATTATCACGTGTTTCAATCTCTTGCAGCCGGCAAACGCGTAGTCCCCGATAGCCGTTACGCCGTCTTCAATCTTAACCGACGTTAAGTTTCGGCAAAGTTTAAAGGTGTTTTTTGGGATAGATTTTACGCTCTTTGGTATAGTTACGGATGTCAAACGGTCGCAATTCTTAAACGCCCCCTCTCCGATAGCGGTTACGCTGTTTGGAATTATGATAGACTCAAAGCAGGCGCCGGCAAACGCGAATTCCTCTATTGTCGTCACGCTGTTTGGGATTGTGATAGACTCCAAGTAGGCGCCGTCAAATTCGTATTCATTTATTATTGTTGCACGGCCTAAGATTGTGACATACGAACAACATGTTAAACGGTGTTCATAGCGTGCCTCTATATAGTTATCTGAACCGCCTATGGGATAGCCGGCGTCGTAACCGGCAAACGCGTATTTACCGATGGTCGTTACGCTGTTTGGGATTGTGTAAGCGCCGTGCTTGCCGCTTGGGCACATTATTAAGACGGTTTTGTCTTTGTTGAAAATAACGTCGTCCACAGAGCAATAACGGGCGTTATCCGCCGCGATTTTTACGGATGCCAACTTACAGCACCCCAAAAACGCGCTCTCCCCGATAGACGCCACGCTCGCCGGGATGGCGACGGATTGCAAATTATGCGACGACGGGAACGCAAAATCCCCGATGCGGGTCACGCCTTCCTCAATGACCGCTTTGAAAAACGTTGTTCTGTCGCGGCCCCGCTCCGCGAGGAACCAATCGGGGTAAAATTTATGTCTAAGCTCCCCTTTAAGATCGTAATCCTCCATCGGTCCGGATCCGCTTACCCTGAGCGTCCCGTCGCGTGAGATCGTGACGGTCGCAGCGCCGGATATCCACGGCTGTTCCGACGGCTCGGGCAACACCCACGATCCTCCTGTATGCGCCTGTGTCGCAACGGACGACAAGAGTATTGCCGCGGCGATTTTTGTATGTGCCGATGTCCTCATTTTTTAATCACCCTTTCTGTCCGCGACGCAACGGACGGATAAACCCGTGCCTCTGTGGCTATTTCCTTCGTTCATGTAACCGGGGGGGTAGGAACCCATGCTTCGATCGTATGCGCTGCCGAAACCGAATTCGGCGGCCGACCACCATGAGCCGAATAAACCGGCGTTGAGAAACTGATTGTGGAAGTTGTTGTAACTGCCGCCCGGCAGAGCCGAAAAACCGTAATCGTCTGTCCCATTGCCGTCGAACTTTTCGATCTTGTCCCAACCTTTTCTCGCTTTCAACCTAAGACCGGCGTTGCCGCCGGACCAATCTTCAGCAGTCTGCGCCAAATTCTTCCACTCTCGACGGGACGGCAAGCGCCAGCCCGCCGGACAAACCGTCCGCGCCGTATTCCAATCATACAGCCTGCCGTATTTGCCGCAGTTGGAAGTATCGTTGTCAAAACACCAAGACTTGCCCGATTGCGGCAAATAATTCATGTTTTCCGCCATCCACCTTCTACCGCCGATTACCGCCGTCTTATACGTCTTAGCGTCTCTCTCATCGGTAAGCGTACCCGTCCCGTCCAACCCTGCCATCTCGGTGCCGGCGGTATCTTTGTCGGTTATGGCCTTGATACATTCAAATTTGTCCCACACGGCGGCGGCGCGATAGGCGTCTATACTGCTTTCCGGGACGTATATGCAGACTTCCTTAAAGAGATCGTCAAACTTTTTAAGCCCAAGGCCAAGGCCGGGCGGGACAGGATTCAAACTGACGACGGAGGTCAGGCCGGTGCATGTTTCAAAGAACTCGGTTGGGATCGCCGTCAAACCGTTTCCGATAGTAACCGACCTCAGGGCGGAGCAATACCAAAACGCTCTGTCGTCGAACGTTTCCACACTGCCGGGTATCGTTAGCGACGTCAGGCCCGCGCATCGGTTAAACGCCCACCATCCGATGTCGGTTACGCCGCTTGGGATAACGTACGCGCCTTGTCTGCCGTGCGGGTACAGTATCAAAAGATCTTTGGCTTTATTGAACAACACGCCGTCGACGGAACGATATGCGGGATTGTCTTTGCTTACGTTTAAGGATGTCAAGTTGACGCACCTCTCAAACGACTCAACGTTGATATACGTTACGCTGTTTGGGATCGCTACTGAGGTCAGGCCGGTACATCCGGCAAACTCTCTCCATTTGATTTCCGTCACGCTGTTCGGAATGGTTACTGATGTCAGGACGGCGCAATTGGCAAACGCGAATTTGTTGATATCCGTAACGCCGCTTGGGATAGCGTACGCCCCCTGTCTGCCGCGCGGGTACAGTATCAATGTGTCTTTGGTTTTATTGAACAAAACGCCGTCAACAGAGCGGTATTCGGGATTGTTTTCGCTTACCTTTATTGACGTCAGATTGAAGCAACTGTCGAATACCCCGTTGATTTCCGTTAAACTGTCTCCTATCGTAACGGACGTTAAGCCGGAGCAACCGCCGAACGCCGACCATCCTATATAATTTACGTCGTTTGGGATCGCCACGGAGGTCAGGCCGGTACATCCGATAAACGCTCTCGTTTTGATTATCATTACGCTTTTCGGAATTGTCACGGAGGTCAAGCCGACGCAATTGGCGAACGCGAATTCATCGATAATCGTAACGCCGTTCGGGATAGCGTACGCGCCCTGTCTGCCGCGCGGGTACAGTATCAATGTGTCTTTGGTTTTACTGAACAATACGCCGTTTACAGAACTGTATTCCTGGTTGCCTTCATCCGCACTTACGGACGTCAGTTTGGCGCAATCGTGAAACGCCTTGTAATAGATACCCGTCGCGCCGGCAGGTATCGTCACCGATGTTGAATCGACGCAACCGGAAAACGCAAATTTTCCCAGGGGATAGTGTATTTGGGTTTTCTTATCTTTACTTAAAAGTACGCCGTTAACGGAAGAGTAGCAGGCGTTGCCGGCCGCGACCTTTATGGACGTCAAGTTCTCGCAGCCGCTAAACGCGTCCTCCCCGATAGACGTTACGCTCGCGGGAATCGTGACGGATTTCAGTTTAATCAAACCTGCAAAGGCGCGGTCGCCTATACGCGTAACGCCTTTTTCGACGATTACGTCGGTAATTGTGGAATTGACGATTAGACAATTGTCGGTAATCCGTTCACCGGACTCAAGGTCGTAGCCGCACATTTCGTAGAAAAACTCCCAAAAAATACCGTATTTACCGCGCCACGGGGCGAGGCCGTATAGTCCGTAACCCCTCATCTCGCCTTTCCCTTTAATCCTGAGCGTCCCGTTTGTCTGTACAGCCTTTACCGAACACGGCGTGTCGTCTGCCCCGCAGTACCAAGCCTTGACGCTCGAATCAGAACGGCGCGAAGCCCCTTTGTCCAACGCCTCGCAATCGTCCTCTTTCGCCCGCCCGCCGGAATCCGAAACCAAATTCCCGCCCCACTTATCAACGGCCAGTAACGCGAGGACGACGGCGAAACACGCCGCCGGTATGATTATGATAAGGCGCGGCGGCCGTTTCATAATATATTTCCTTGGGTTAGAGGTAGGAAAAAATATAAACCATTGTTTTTATAGAATATATATCAATTCCGCCGGTCGTTAATTATATTTGATATATAAATAATGATTCGCGCAACATCCTCCAAAGGAACTTTTTTATGAAGACGCTCTATCGATACGTTCAAGCGCCGCTGTTCGCGGCGGCGGTGATTGCGGTTTGTCTCTCCGGCTGCGTCAGGAAAGCCGTCCATCAGCCCTCGGATGCCGGGGTCGCCGCTGCGGACGGCGGGTGCGGGGCGGCGGGTATTTTGATGGAATCGGTTGATTCGACGGGGGCGCCGTCCCTGACGTTCATCGACTCCAGGGACTGCCGGAGGTATCGGGCGGTAAAGATAGGCGGCGACGTGTGGATGGCCGAGAATCTTAATTATAAGACGCCGCGCAACTCTTGGTGTATGGAAAATGAAGAATCCAACTGCGAGAAATACGGGCGGCTGTATGATTGGGAGACGGCGAAAAGCATTTGCCCTGTCGGTTGGCATCTCTCCACCGCCGAGGAGTGGGACAGGCTGTTGACCGCCGTAGACGGTAAAAGGAGCGGGCATGACAGAGACGATTGGATAGGCGGCGCAAGCAAGAAACTGAGAGCGAAAAGCGGCTGGGATAAGGATGAAGACGACGAACAAAGCGGCGACGGCACGGACGATTACGGTTTTTCGGCCTTGCCGGGCGGCGAACGCTACCGAGGCGGCGAATATGATGAACCGGGCAGTCAAGGTTCTTGGTGGATTGCCGACGAGAACAACGGTTCAAGCTCGCATAACCGGCAGATTTTCAACAAAGATCTTGTGTTCTCCGGCGCGAGTTCCAAGGAACAAGGGTATTCCGTGAGGTGTGTCAGCGACGACGGCTATATCGTCAAGGCCGGCGAGCGCGGCACGTTCTCGCTTGCGGTGACCGCCGGAAGCGGCGGGACGGCGGCCGTCGCCCCGCGCAAAGACGTATACGCCGCCGGAGAAAGGGTTACGCTCGCCGCAGTTCCCGGCGACGGATACGTCTTCGCCGGTTGGACGGGCGGGCGCGTTACCGATTCCGCTTCATTGGTCACCTCCGCAGCGGTGCGCTCTGACATGGCCGTGACCGCGAATTTCCGGCGTATCGATTACGGTAAACTCACCGACGAGAGGGACGGGAAGACGTACCGCACGGTAAAGATAGGCCGCCAAACGTGGATGGCGGAGAACCTTAATTACAAGCCCGAAGAATCGGCGGACGAATCAGGGTGTCTTGACGGCAAAGAGGGCAACTGCGCGAAGTACGGACGGCTGTACGATTGGCATACGGCGACGGAGGTCTGCCCGTCCGGTTGGTATCTACCGCCGCTTGATGATTGGAACAAGTTAGCGCGTTACGTCGGCGGGGTCGATGTCGCCGGCAAGAAGTTGAAAGCGGCGAACGGCTGGGTGGGTGAGTCCGGCTATCGCGGCGACGGCACGGACGCCTACGGTTTCTCGGCGCAACCCGGCGGCGGCGAACCCTATCGGTTCGAGAACAATGACGTCTTCGGCGCGTGGTGGACGACATCGAGGATGTACGACTGGGCTGTAAACGCCCGATTCAAGCTCCATCAAAACGACTTGGAAGGGCTTGCCACCGATAAGAGCGACATGTATTCGGTGAGGTGCGTCATGGACGAGGGCGGGTCGCTGACGCTGAGCGCCGAGGAGGGCGGGACGGTGTTTAGCAATCCGCGCAAGACATCCTATAAGCCCGGGGAACAAACTACTATAACCGCTGTTCCTAAGAGCGGGTACGAGTTTGTCAAGTGGACGGGCGGCAAGGTCGCGGACCCGTCCTCGGCGGTTACTACCGTAACCGTGCGCTCGAACATGGGGATCACCGCGCATTTCCGCGAAATACCGTCCGGCGGCAAAGACGGCAAGGCAGGAAAAACGTCCGTGTCCGGCGGCAATAAATCGGCATCGGCGCGGACGGAAAAGCATAAGATCGGCAAGCAGGAGATAGAGATGGTGTTTGTGAAAGGCGGGACGTTTAAAATGGGCAATGCCGATAATGAGGACGGGGAGAAAAAGTATGATGACCGGGCGCATAACGTAACTGTCGGCGATTTTTATATCGGCAAGTACGAGGTAACGCAGAAGCAGTGGCTTCAGGTGATGGGCGGCAATCCGTCAGGCGGCGTTGAGGGGGATGATTACCCTGTCAACAATATCAGTTGGTATGATATTCAGGAGTTTATCGAGCGTTTGAACGCGGCGACGGGAAAGAAGTATCGTCTGCCGACGGAAGCGGAATGGGAGTACGCCGCCCGCGGCGGGTCCGAGAGCAAGGGGTACAAATATTCCGGCAGCGATAATCCCGACGATGTCGCGTGGCACGAAGACAACAGCGGTGGCGGAGCTCATCCGGTGGGGTCTAAGTCGCCCAACGAGCTTGGGATATACGACATGAGCGGCAATGTGTGGGAGTTGGTGAGCGATTGGATAGGCGATTACGGCTCAAGCGATCAAGTTAATCCGACTGGGCCGCCGACGGGCGAATTTCGTGCGGGGCGCGGCCAATATTGGGGCGCAGACGCGGAGTATTGCAAGGTGTATATGCGCGGCTACCAATCACCCGGCGGCAGCAGTTACGACACAGGCTTCCGCCTCGCGCTGCCTAAGTAGCGGCGTTGCGCGTGTGAAATCAAAACGGATGATGCGGGGGGCGTCGTCGCGACTCGAGCGAATCGCCGCCCTACCGTGTCTTAACGTCCGTTTAAATTTAATTTGACACCGTCCTTTACCAAGTATTATCTTAAAATATATCATACATTCATTATAATTAAGGCCATGATATACACGTATACCGATTAGTAGTAGCGGCCGCAGCGACTTGACGGCAACGCGTAACCCGGTAGCCCCATAACCTTATCCACCCCAAACTACGGAGGCAAGTCAATATGCCCATGAATGCGCCCGCTGTTTCTAAGCTCAGACGTATGAAGAGCCGCCGCGTCGTCGTGATCTCCGCCGGAGGATTGCAGAGCGGCATTCAGACGCTCTACATGGGTTTTACCGGGGACGATTGGGAGGTCTTTTCCACAGCCTATCTTCCCTATCCGCAGCGGGTGGCGGAGCTTATCACGCGGCTCAGCGAGACGCAGGAGCCGGTGGCGCTTTCTGAACTTGGGTGGCTTGACTACAAGGTTACGATGCTCTTCCTGGACAGCGTTAAGAACGCGCTTTCCGGCGTGCCCAAGGCGATAGGCGCGCCGCACTACGCTGTGTTGAACAAGCCCACGCTCTGGAAAGGCGCCACGGGCGAGAACCTGCAGCAGAGCAGCTGGAACCTCACCGTCGGCGACGAGGTGTTTGTGGCCAACGCGCTGGGCGTGCCGGTGATCACCGAGTTTTTGCGGCATAACATATTGGCCGGAGGGCCGGGGATACTGCCCACCAATCCCGGCAGCCTTATTGTAGCCAAGTACACTGCCGGCGTGGGGCTCTTTGTCAACATCGGGCTTGTTTCGCGGATGACGGTTATCGACCGCGACGCTCCGCAGCAGTTGCTCTTCGAGTCGGATACGGGGCCGGGGACGGTTCTCATCGACAAGTGCGCGCAGGAGGCGGAGTGCGCCGGCGGGTTTGACCGCGACGGGGCGCTTACCGCCACGGGCGCTCCCTGCGCCGAGTGCCTTGAGGTGCTCGCCGCCGACCCGTGGATAGTGAAGGCCGCGCCCAAGCAGGCGTCGCCGGAGATTTTCTCGCACCTGCTCAGCCATCCGTGCCTGAAATCGCTTAGCCTAGTCGATAAGCTGGCGACGATAACGGCGCTCACGGCGAGGAGCGTATACGACTTCTACCGCAGGGAGTACAAGGGGTCGGCGCAGCCGTCGGCGCTTTGGATATCCGGCGGCGGCGCAAACAACTTGACGCTGGTCGACTTCCTAAAAGCCTCGTTTCATCCCATACCCGTGCGTAGCGTGGAAGAGTTGAACGTCCCGCCCGACATGAAAGTGCCGCTCACGCTTGGCCTGACGGTC
>JAITFI010000099.1 GCA_031281485.1 Chitinispirillales bacterium
AATAATGGCGGTACGGTGACGATGACCGGCGGTACGGTGCCGCGTATCGACAACATGGGAGGCGGTTGGCTGGAGGTTACCGGCGGCGCTGTTGGGAGTGATACGCTCAGCGGTTATGCTATTAATAACGCTCAATCCGGCAGAACGGTTATATCCGGAAACACCGAGATTACCACCGCAAGCCCGAACGGTGCGGTTTACATCGGCGCCGATGCTTACCTATATCTTTACGGCGGTATAGTATCGTCCTTGGCGGCGGTGAACGGCGATTCTGCGGCAAAGGCCATCGTCGTGTACGAGGGCGACGGCAGTAAATCCGCCGGTAGGCTTGAGATGTGCGGTTCCCCCGCGGTTGACGGGACGATTTCGCTGTCGGTGAGAGACGGTTTCCCTATAAAAATCAGTGCGGGCGACGGATACGTTTTTAATCCGCCGAGAAATGAAATCTACCGCGTCGCGATATCCGCGTCGGATAGCGGCGTTGTGGTGGAAAACGGCGCCGGCTTCTTTTATAACTTCGCGTTAGACGTTGCCGGCAACGCCGGGTTGAAGCTTGCCGTGGACGCGAATGATCTTGTCGCCGCTAAGAAGACCTGCAATATCTCGTTTAGCCTCAACGGTTCGCTCGGAAACCCGTCGCCTCCCGACGATATTTTGGTTGTAAAGGGCGGGACGGTAAGCGATAAGCTGAAACCGTCGACAGATGAATATATATCGAGATCCGGATACTATAACGACGGCAAATGGTATGTCCGTACCGGAATATCGGCGGACGGCGATCAGATGAGTACGCCGTTTAGGTTCAGCGACGAAGGCGGCGGCGCGTCTGTGGACGCGGATATGGTGCTGACGCTGTTTTGGACGGATATAAGAGCAATCGCCATTCGCGAGTCAACCCGCGACATTCCCGTCGTCCGCAACGCCGAGACCGCCGCGATCACACCGATAGTTTCATCGTCCGGCAGTCTGACGGCCGGTCCCAGTCCCGTTTCCGGATCTGTCGGCGCGGTCAACTTCTTCCGAAGCGGTACGCCTATCAGCAACGGAAAATTGTTTATCTACGACGCGTCCGGCAATATCGTCACAACGGTAATTGTCAACGACAGGTCAGGTATTAGCAGTAGGCGGTCTGTGGCTTCGTGGAAGATTAATGACGATAGCGTTCGTCCGGTAGCCAACGGCACGTATGTCGCCAGAGGCGTCGTTACTACAAAGGCAGGGAAGACAGAGAGGGTATCCGTACTTATAAATGTGCAAAAATAACAATTTAAATGAATTTGACTTTTTTAATACATAACAAGGATATATTATGTCAGACTTTCTGTCAACTATAACCGCCCCGATACCCGGTGATCCCTTCGGTTCCGACGTCAACCACGATGTTGACTACGAGGCTCTGAAAGTTGAGATGGGTAAGCTCGGCGACATAGATGTCAGCACGGTGGAGTCGCTTTCCGTAAAGATACTCGCCGGAAAGTCCAAAGACGTGAGGGCGCTGTCGTTTTTAGCCTACGCGATGCTCAGGATGGGCGACCACGGGCGCTTGGCCGACGTCTTTTGCGCGTTGGCGGATTATTGCCACGGCAGTTATGACGACATATTTCCAAAGCGCGACGCCGCGAAGCTGTCGGCGCTGCGCTGGCTCTCAGAGGCGCGCTTTACGAGCGCTTGCCCGAAAGTCGAAGCGTCGGCGCAAGACGAGCCGCACGTCGCGAGGCTCTTGGGCGCGATGTTGAAACTGAAGGCCGCGTTGGAAAAGCGCTTCTCGTCGGCGGGCGCCCCGTTCCCGCTGTTGCTGTACAAGAGGGCGCTAGAGTGGGAGAGTTCTATCAAGAGCGCGCTTGAGACGAAATCTGAAGCGGTATCGACGTACGGCGATGCGAAAAACACCGACGGCGCGCTTGTCTTAGCGGAGCTCGGCGGTCAAACGTCGGGCGCGGGAGATAAACCACCCAATAGGCCGGTCAACAAGTCTGTGGATAAGAATTGCGGCGCCGGGATAAGCGAGAACGGGCTTAAAGAGATAGCGAGATGTTTGAAACGGATAGCGGAGGTATTAGAAGCGGAGGCATAATTGATACCGATTAATATCGATGGATACAATTGTTACCTATCGATATACATTGATACGGCTTAATGCGCAAATGTCAGAACATAAAAAGAAAGGCGGTAAAAAATGGCTGGAAGTTTTCAAAATGAAATACCGGCGGCGCGTATAAACCTGAAGCTCGACGTTGGCAAGGGCGACGCCCGCAAAAATATCGAGTTACCGCTCAAACTGCTTGTGATGGGCGACTTCACGGGGCGCGAAAAGGATAGCAGAATCGCGGATCGGGACAAGATCGCGATAGACAAGAACAACTTTCAGCAGGTCATGGCAAAGTTCGGCCTCAGCCTCTCCTTTACGGTGGAGAACAAGTTGAAAGGCGACGGCGGCGAGATGCCCGTTACCATCCCCATAAATTGCATGGACTCTTTCAGGCCGGAGTCTGTGGCCTCCGCCGTGCCGTCGCTTTGCCGGTTGCTCGCGGCGCGGAATCTGCTCAAAGACCTGAAGTCCAATCTGCTTGACAACCGAGAGTTCAGGCGGAGGCTGGAGGAACTGATCAAGAATCCGGAGGCGGCGCAAAACCTGAGGGCGGAGCTGCAAAAGATCGTACCGGAACTGGATGAATAGCGGTTAGCGATCAATAACAGTCAAACAACATAAACAAAAGGAGAAAAGATGCCAGCAAATACCGCAGTTGCGGAAATGACGGATACCGGCGCCGGCGAGGCGAAATCGTCGTCCGGCCTCGAATACATATATCAGACTATGAACATCGCCCCGCCGTCGGGCGCTGTCGCCATATCCAAGTACCGCAACCCGCAAGCTCTCGCCGAGAGCAGCGCCAACGAGCGTATAGGCGCGGCGCTTGCGCTCTTTGTGGACAGCGTGATCGCCGAGTCGATTTCGATAGATAAGATTGACAAGGCGGTGTTGGACTGCCGGATTGCGGAGCTCGACCGCCGCATATCGCTGCAGCTCGACGAGATACTCCACGCGGAGCCGTTCAAGAAGCTGGAATCGCTCTGGCGCAGTTTGGATTTTCTCGTGCAGAGGACGGATTTTCGGAAGAACGTGAAGATCAATATCCTCGACGTATCCAAAGAGGAGCTGGCCGAGGACTTTGAGGATGTCCCCGAGACGATCCAGTCCGGGCTTTACAAGCACGTCTACACGGACGAGTACGACACGCCCGGCGGCGAGCCCTACGCGGCGATGATCAGCGACTACGAGTTCGACTCCGGCGCGGAGGACGTCTCGCTGTTGCAGGAGCTGTCTAAGGTGGCGGCGGCGTGCCACTGTCCGTTCATCGGGGCGGCCACCTCCAAGTTCTTTGCCAAGGAGAGGGCTGTTGATCTCACGAAGATTGAAGATCTGCACAACTACATGGAGCGTTCCGATTTTTTGCGCTGGAATTCCTTTAGAAGCACCGAGGACAGCCGCTACGTAGGCCTCACGCTCCCGCGTTTCTCATTGCGCCTGCCGTACGGGCCGGACACGCTGCCGGTCAAGGAGTTTGTGTATAGAGAAAACGTGGCCGGTCCGAGCAGCGATAAGTACCTTTGGGGCAACGCGGCCTTCGCGTTCGCTTCCAACATGGTTAGGTCATTCATAGATAACGGTTGGTGTGTTCAGATTCGCGGTCCAGAAGCGGGAGGAAAGGTAGACAACCTGCCGGTGCATGTATTTGACGCCGGACGCGGGACGGAAGTGAAGATACCAACCGAAATTTTAATACCCGAAACTCGGGAGTTCGAGTTCGCCCAAGAGGGGTTCATTCCCCTCTCCTTCTACAAGAACAGGGACTACGCCTGCTTCTTCTCGGCGAACTCGGCGCAGAGGCCGCAGGAGTTTGAAAGCCCGATAGTCACCGCCAACATGCGGATCAACTCGCGGCTGCCCTACATCTTCCTGATATCGCGCATCGCCCACTACCTGAAGGTGATCCAACGCGAAAACATCGGATCGACAAAGAGCCGCACCGCCCTGCAAGATGAGTTGACACGGTGGATAAAGAAGCTCGTCACGGAGATGAAGGACCCGGGGCCTGAACTAATCGCCACGCATCCGTTGAAAGACGCCGATGTGGACGTGAGCGAGATTGAGGACAATCCGGGCTTCTTCAGGGTCAACCTATCTGTGATACCGCACTTTCAGATAGAGGGGATAGACATAAACCTATCGCTTGTATCGAAATTACCTAAAGGGAAGGAGTAAATGGTAAAAACACTGTCTGAACTAGGATTAATAGGATTATAAGGATTATATGATTAAAAAACTGTGCCCCGTCTGGCATCAGGTCACTTCGACTTCGCTCAGTGACCTTTCGGGGGGCCCGGTGGCTGAGTGAAGTCGAAGCCTGACTTTACAATAATATAAACCTAAAAAAGAAAGGAGTAAGCAATGCCGACACCTGCGTATATGTGGATGACCGACAATTCCGGAAATCCGGTGGAAGGCTCTGTTGACATTATCGGTCGGGAGAAGAGCGTGGAGATATTTGAGTTTGAGCACGAGGTGCGCATCCCCACCGACCCCGACACAGGCAAACTCACGGGGACCCGCAAGCACGAGGCCATACGCCTCCTCAAAGCGATAGACGCGTCGTCGCCGTATCTCTACAAGGCGGCTTGCGAGGGGCAGACCTTTAACGAGGTGATAATCCGTTGGTATCAAATCGACGACGCCGGATCGGAGACCGAGTACTTCACCCATCTGCTGGAGGGGGTGAAAGTCTGCTCGATACGCCCGATAATGCACAATGTCAAGGACGCCTCCAAAGAGCGTTTCCAGCACTTGGAAGAGGTGCAGCTGCGCTACCAGAGGATCACCTGGACCTACGCCGACGGGAACCTGCAGGCCTCGGACTCTTGGAAAGACGGGCGCTAGAGGGCGGCGGGCCGGGATTGTGGCGGCGATCGTAACCCTACTTGCAGATTAAATTCGGCGTGGGTTTTGATTACGCGTTGACCGGCAAACTATTCCTCCGCCACGAATTGCTGTACGGCGTCAGGTTCACAAGCAAATCGGAGACCGACCAAGTTGATAAATATAACAATAGGATCAGATTATTGCGAATGCTTGTGCCCTCATTCACCTTATTGACTTTGATGTTGATGTTGACTTTATATGCGGGGTTTAGCCCCGCATATCCTATGGAAGGGCGCGATTTATCGCGCCCTTCCGTCTAAAAAAGATTTTAAAGACTTTGATTTAATAAGATGACGAAAAACTTGGTGTTTTTGACATCCCCCCGTCCCAAATATTATATTTCCAAATATCCGGCGGCATATTGTATATGCGGTATCGTCCATTTAGGATAAACAGTCAACAAACAATAAAACCAATAAATACGGAGTGATGATAATGGGAAAGAAAAGCGCGTCGGCGGCCGACGAAAAGGATAGCAAGGACAAGGATGGCAAAGAGGGCAAGGACGGCGGCAACAAGCAGCGCAACGCCGCCATAGAGCAGGCGCTCAGCCAGATAGAGAAGCAGCACGGCAAGGGTTCGATCATGCGGCTGGGCACCGCCGCGCAGCAGACAGACATTCAGGCGATTCCGACCGGCTCCATCTCCTTGGACACGGCTCTCGGCGTGGGCGGCTTCCCGAAGGGGCGCATAGTCGAGATATACGGGCCGGAGTCCTCCGGCAAGACCACCGTTGCGCTCCACGCTATAGCCAACGTCCAGAAACAGGGCGGGGTGGCGGTGCTCATAGACGCCGAGTACGCTTTCGACGCCACCTACGCCAAGGGCTTGGGCGTGGACGTTGACAACCTTCTTGTCTCCCAGCCCGACACCGGCGAGCAGGCGCTGGAGATCGCCGACACGCTGGTGCGCAGCGGGGCCATTGACCTCATAGTGATCGACAGCGTGGCCGCCCTCGTCCCCGCCGCCGAGATCGAGGGCGACATGGGCGACAGCCACGTGGGTCTGCAAGCCCGCCTCATGTCGCAGGCTCTGCGCAAGCTGACCGGCATACTCTCGAAGTCCAAGACATGCCTCATCTTCATCAACCAGCTCCGTATGAAGATCGGCGTCATGTTCGGAAACCCCGAGACGACTACCGGCGGCAACGCGCTGAAGTTCTACGCCTCGGTGCGCGTTGACATCCGCCGCACCGCCCAGATAAAAGACGGCGAAGAGGTGATAGGCAACCGCACCCGCGCCAAAGTGGTAAAAAACAAGGTCGCCCCGCCGTTTCGGGAGGCCGAGTTCGACATCCTCTACGGAAAAGGCATCTCGTTCGAAGGCGACGTATTGGATTTGGCGGTGGAGATGAAGATAGTGGACAAGAGCGGCGCGTGGTTCAACTACGGGAGCGAGCGGCTCGGGCAGGGCAGGGAAAAGGCGAGGGACTATTTGAGAGAGAACCGCGAAACGCTGGCGAAGATAGAGGCGCAAGTCAGGGCATTGGCGGCGACCAAACGCGTGGGGGCGGCGGGCGTGCAGAAAGACGCGGTTGATGAGGAATCCGAAGAATAGTAGATAAACACTGTCTGAACTAGGATTTATAGGATTAAAAGGATTATAGGATTAAAAACAAAAGGTCAGCATATTATGAAAACAGCAAATGTTATCCGTGACGAGTACATTAAGTTCTTCACCGATCGCGGTCACACATTCGTCCCGAGCGCGCCCGTCGTCCCGCAGGACGATCCTACGTTGCTCTTTACCAACGCGGGGATGAATCAGTTCAAGTCGATATTCCTCGGCGATAACCCAAAAGGTCTGCGCCGCGCCGCCAACTCGCAGAAGTGTATGCGCGTCTCCGGCAAGCACAACGACCTCGAGGAGGTCGGGCGCGACCATTATCATCACACCTTTTTTGAGATGCTCGGCAACTGGTCGTTCGGCGATTACTACAAGAAAGAGGCGATCCGGTGGGCGTGGGAACTGCTGACCGAGGTTTGGGGGCTTGAAAAGTCGCGCCTCTTCGCCACCATCCACACGAGCGACGGCGAGGCGGAGGAGATTTGGAAGAGTGAGACCGACATCCCGCACGAGCGGATAATGCGCTTCGGCGACAAGAGCAACTTCTGGGAGATGGGCGAGACCGGTCCGTGCGGGCCTTGCACGGAGATACACTACGACATCGGCGACGAGGCTACGCGGGCGGCTACGTACGGCGACCCTGTTCAGGGCGTAAACGGCGAGAACGCGCGCTACCGCGAGCTGTGGAACCTTGTCTTCATCCAATACAACCGCGAGAAGGACAGATCGCTGAATCCGCTCAAGGCGCAGCACGTCGATACCGGCATGGGTTTCGAGCGCATCGTCTCGGTGATCCAAGGGGTTGATTCCAATTACGATACCGACATTTTCCAACCTATCATCAAGGCGCTTTCGGATAAGGCGGGGATCGCTTACGACCGCGGCGTCGCGGGCACGCCCTTTCGCGTGATCGCCGACCACATCCGCTCGCTCGTCTTCGCGGTGACGGACGGCGCGTTTCCGGCAAACGAGGGGCGCGGCTACGTGCTGCGGCGGCTGTTGCGGCGGGCTTACCGCTTCGGGCGCGAGATCGGGTTCAAGGAGCCGTTTTTGTACAAGCTGACGCCGGTTGTGATCGAGCAGATGGGCGGCGCTTTTCCGGAGATCGATCAGCGGCGGGACTATATTGAAGAGGTGATCAAGTCGGAGGAGGAGCGCTTCGGCGCCACGCTTGAACAGGGCATAGAAAAGTTCGGGGCGATGGTCACCGGCGCGCAAAGCGGCGGCGGCAAGATGCTTGTGGGGGCGGATGTCTTCGCGCTGTACGATACCTACGGATTCCCGATGGACCTGACCCGCCTGATGGCCGCTGAAAAAGGGCTGAACGTCGACGAGGCCGGATATGACAAGCTTATGGAGCGGCAAAGGGAGCGCGCCCGCGACGCCCGCAAAGGCGAAGGCTCCGACGGGCTGACGCCGGAGGGGTGGACGGAGCTTAGGCCGCTCTCCGGCACAGAATTTTTGGGGTATGATAACGACAGCGCCGAGGTAAATGTATGCCGCTACAAGAAGATCGACGACATAAACGGGGACGGCGCCAACGCGTACCTGCTTATTCTTGATAAAACGCCTTTCTACGCCGAATCCGGCGGCCAGACCGGCGACAAGGGGGCGATAGTTACTTCGTGCGGCGTCAATATCACCGGAAAAGATACCGTCAAGTGGAACGACTCCGTAGTCCACCGCGTGGAAGCCAACGGCGTGTTGACGGATAAGGATCTGCGGGCGCCTATGGCCGCGACGATAGACGCGACGTTGCGTATGGCGACCCGCAGAAACCACACGGCGACGCACCTGCTGCAAGCCGCTCTGCGCAAAGTTCTCGGCGGCCACGTCCAGCAGTCGGGTTCCCGCGTTGACCCGTCGGGTCTGCGCTTTGACTTCACCCACTTCAAGGGGCTTGACGAAGAAGAGATCGCGAAGGTTGAGACGATCGTCAACCAATGGATAATGGACAACTACCGCGTTGAAACGGTTGTGAAAGATACCGCGGCGGCGAAGGCCGAGGGGGCGACGGCGCTCTTCGGCGAGAAGTACGGCGACAAGGTGAGGGTGGTTGGGATAGACCCCGTCTCCAAGGAGCTTTGCGGCGGCACCCACGTCTCCGCGACCGGACAGATAGGCCTCTTCCACATAGTGGGCGAGGAGAGCGTCTCCGCCGGCGTCCGCCGTATAAACGCCGTTACGGGGACGGCGGCCGTGCAATACGTGATAGCCATGGAAAAGACGTCGTCCTCCATAGCCCGTATGCTGAAAGTCAGTCAAGATAAGCTTCTGGAACGCACGTCGGAATTGATCGATACCGCCAAAGAGTTAGATAGCAAAGTGAAGACCCTGTCGTCGGCCAAGGCCGCCGATACGGTCGGGGCGGTTTTTGACGAGGCGGCCAAATGCGCCTCGCCGCTGAAGTTCGCCGTCAAAGATATGGGCGAGTTGGACAAAGACTCTTTCACCCGCATTGCCGACGCGATCTCCGACAGAATCCGCGAACAGGCGTTGTCTACCACGGTGATAGCGATAGGCGCGATAGTCGACGGCAAAGCGATGTTCGCCGCCGGAGCCGGCCCCGATGCCGTCTCCAAGCACGGCATCCACTGCGGCGATTTGGTGAAAGCGGCGGCCAAGCGCGCCGGCGGAGGCGGCGGAGGCTCGCCCACGAGAGCCCAGGCCGGCGGCAAGGAGACCGGCAAGTTAGGCGAGGCGCTGTCGGAACTTGCAAAACTCATCACGGCAAAGGCGGGCGGGAAATAATAATATGAATAACGGTCCGATCCTATCAAGCATCCGCAAGGCCAAAGCCGAGAACCGCCGCGCCCACTGGGTGCTGCTCGACCCCGACGACTTCACGACGGAGCGGGCGGTAGAGGTGGCGCGGGTCTCCCAAGAGAGCGGCGTCGGCGCCTTGCTGGTAGGCGGAAGCCTGATGCAAACAAACCGGATCGATACATTTGTCAAGTCTCTGCGTGAGGCGGTGTCGATACCCGTGATACTCTTCCCCGGCGACGCGACCCAGCTCTCCAAACACGCCAGCGCGCTCTTGTATCTGTCATTAATATCAGGTCGCAACCCGGTAAACCTAATAGGGGAACAGGTGAAGGCCGCCCCGATCATCCGCCAGTACGGTTTGGAGCCTATATCAACCGGCTATATGCTTGTGGAATCCGGTGCCGTGACCTCGGTGGAGTTCATGAGCGGCACCCGCCCGCTGCCGCGCGCAAAGCCCGATATCGCCGCCGCCCACGCCCTTGCCGCAATGTATCTTGGAATGGACATGATATACTTGGAAGCCGGAAGCGGGGCGGCGCTCACGGTTCCGGCGGAGATGATAAGCGCGGTGCGCGGGTGCGTGGACATCCCGGTAATCGTGGGCGGCGGTATACGTGACGAGGAGACGGCGCTGGAAAAATTGCGGGCCGGGGCCGACATAATAGTCACCGGAAATCTGCTGCAAAAAGAGAACGGATTGGAGAGGATGAGGGGGATTGCGGGGTGTGTAAGAGATTTTCGTAGTTAATGCGGACGGGTACTAAATAATTCGGCGCGGTAGTCGGGGCGGGGTTACTCTTTGGCGGCGCGGGCGTGGGGGGACGGGTTGTCGGGGTGTTTGATTCTCTCGCCGACGTATTTCTCCACCGCATCTAAAAAGGTTTTGGCGTTTTCAACCTGAGCGGCGACATCTTCCTTTGAGATAAGGTAAAAGTCCTCATAATCGCTCTCAAGGCGAACTTCAAAAGCATTCGTGATAACCTTTGAAAACGTTTGCGGAAAGACACCCGTTCTTATGTAGTCTTTGCGGAAGTTGTCTATTACGCCGGAGTGCTTTTTGGAAACGAACCTGTCAAGCCCCTGAACCGCGCGCATAGCATGAAATATACTGTAATACGAGCGATTCGCGGCGCTTTTGAAATCACCGGCAACCAAAAGCGTATGAGCGGATTGCAGACACTCATTCGCCTGATGGAGACGAAAGACCGCTAAATCTTTGGGGGCGTATTCAGGCCGCATACAACTCTATCCCTTCTTTTATGACATTCATATAATACGGCAAAACATTCCGCCAACTCATAAACGTCTCGTAGCCGGTAACGTGCGGGCAGATGATTAGCCCCTGCTCCAACTCATACTCCCATATAAACTCACGGATGTCCAAACCAGCCCTGCAACACTCCTCTTGCGGGATGTCGGCGAGAACGAAGAAGTCTATGTCCGAATACTCGTTGTAGTCGCCGCGAGCGTACGAACCGTAAAGGATTACTTTCCTCAACTTGTCGCCCAAGACCTCTTTGGCGGCGGCGCAGACCCTCGACGTTATCTCGTCCAACAAGGCTTTGTCGCACAACACCATAATTGACTCCTTTGATTATGGGGTACTATTGATTGATGCCTTACGCCAATATATATTAAGATAATTCTTGGGGACGACCGAAGTCAAATTAATCTTGGGCGCGGGGGCTGATCGAACACTGATCGCCCCGACGACCCACTGAAACGGCGGAGACGCTGGATGTGGGGAGAGGGCAAGGTCAGTCTAGTTTTGCCTCCCAAAAAACTCCTTTACCTCAATATTGTAGGTATTTTCCAAATAATCTAATATCTTCTTGCCGCGCTCCGTCCAAGCGTCGAGTTTGCGTATCCGCGCAAACGTCATACCACTGGACAGCATATAGCCGAACGTATTATACCAATCGACCATAAAACCGTCCCCCTCCGGCGCGTCGTCGGAAATCTTTGTCCAGTCAGTCGGGTGTCGCGGCACACCAACTAACTCTGACAAACGGGCGTCCAAGACACCTACGTTGACTGGCACGTTTTCCTTTTTGTCGAAGAACGTAACCACTATCAACTCGCCCATGTTTACTCCATTCATTTCAGTTGTTCTTTTGCGCGTTTTTTTCTTCGCGTATCCCAGGCTTTCAAGCCGGCTTGCCTTCTCTTTTCATGGATTATCTCCTCTTTCTGTTGCTTATTAATTTTTCGCTTCACGCGGGCTTTTATGGCGGCTTTTTTCCCCAAAGGCATCTCTACCCATTCTTCAAATGTAATCCCCGTCGGTATACTATCTTTTTCGGTTATCTGTTTCTGAATGGTATCGGTATCCAATACACCACCATACTCTTTACATACTGAATGTATCTCATTCAACTCATTGTCATTTAAATAAAACCATTCTCCATTATCGTTAAATTGATTAAAGCGATTCTTCAACATTGTCTCAACCTTTCCGTGTTGTCCGTTATCAAACATGTACGCGAATTCGCAAAAAAACTCACCCGGCATCTTCAACCCCAAACCATAATATCTCTTAGTCACAGATGTCGTAGTTATGCCTATCTTGTAAGTCTTGCGGCCATCTTTGGCCTTTAGACTTTTTATCGCGCCGTTATGCACAACGTAAACCCACCCGTTATCCATTTTAGTTACCTCCTTGAAAGTTAATAGTTATCGAACCGTTCTTTGATTTCAATTTCTTACCCGCCAAAAATTTACCGCCCAACGCAAACGCCAAATTCCCCCGTTCTTGATTAGACGGCAAGCGTCAGCCAACCGGAGAAAGCGTCATAGCAGTATCTCAATCATACAGCCTGCCGTATTTCTCGCCTATAGATTCATCTACAATTACTTTTGCTTTTGATGAACGCTATCACATCTGAACGCAAAATCCTACGGGTTTTACCATATATTTGCGCCGGTATTTCTTTTCTATCTACCATCTTACGAATTGTTTGCGAAGTAAGGCCTGTCATTTTCGCCGCTTCGCCGGTGTCAAGCCACAACTTATCTTGAAATAAATCTATAGGATTTAAAATCGTTTCTGACATGATTAATAACTCCTTTATTTAAACCAAGTACGAGAAAAGTCTTCGTTGCCTACCCTATCTTTCATTTCCTCCCAAGTCTTGCGCATTATTTCAAGCGCTTCGGGAGGCAATTCGGCAACATAAACAACCAAATCCTTGCCCAACACTTCAAGGGCGGCTTGCGTACAACTAAACATTTCAAGCCCCGGCACCCCATCGGTAACATCGCGACGCACAACCCCGTCAATTTTAGAAAGCCAGTTCACAAGGTTCGTCGGCGCGGTAATGATATAATGGCCGGTAGTGCTATATTCAGCCATAACATCGCCGGTCGGCATATCTTCATCTATTGGAAACATTTTAATCATCCCACCGCCCCGTCTCCCGCCGTCTCGTCCCCGCCCTTCCCGCCTTTCTTATGGTGGTGGTGCGCCGCGAGCGTGTTGAACCTCTTGGTAATGACGTTGAGTTGCGCGACAAACGCGTCGAGCCACGCCGCGTATTGTCGGCGATGGTCATAAGTCCCCTGTAAAGGTCGAAGTCTGAGCCGTCTTCCCCGTCTCCGAGAGCGCGGTCGGGTCGCGTCTTGGGTCGGCGTCTTGGGTCGGGCGGTTGGTATTAATATACTATGTGGGCGGGGTTCGGCGGGCGAAAAAAGTTAAAAAGCCCGCGTCTGATCGTCTACAAGCCTAAAACCCGCTTGACGGCGGGGCGGTCAAAAAATCAAAAAAGACTTTCCTTACCCCCGCACAATTTACTATATTATACGCATGAAGAAAATAGCATCTGAAACCCAACTATACGCCCAACTGGCCCATCGGGGCGACCCATCGGCCTTTTACGCCCTGTTTAGCGGGCAGATTAGCGACTTATACCTCCTTCTGCGGTCGCAGGGCAAGGACCACGAGGCGGCGTGCGGCGAGGCGGCGCAGCGGCTTGCGGATCTGTACGGCCGCGTCGTCCGGTCGCGCCCGCTCCGGCCTGAGAAGTGGTTTGCCGCTCGGTGCGGCCTTAAGCGGTTTGACGCCGCGGCGGCGGGGGCGGCTGTCTCCAAGACAGAAATCGCCGCTTATGAGAAGCTTGCCTTGAGGGCGGTCAACGCGGCCTACTGCAAGCGGCTTGAGCATTGCGACGTCGGCAGCGGGGACGTGGTGGAGGAGCGGTCGTTTGCCCGGTATTTGGTGGGCACGGTGGCGGCGGTAATCGTCATCGGGTTCCTCTTCTTCGCGCAATCGGTGCTGAGCGTGAGTTTCGGGCGTTTCGGCTTTGAGTACAAGTTGTCGTTCCCCAAGATCGCGGAGGGGTTGTGGGACATGAGCGGGCTTGTCCGCACTGACGACGACTCTTGGCGTCGTGAGGGCGCCGCGCCGCAGCCGCAGCAACCGCCGGCGCAGGGCGCGGAGGCCACAACGCGGCCATGAGCGAACCCGTGATAATCTCGGTGGGCGGCGGCAAAGGCGGAGTGGGGAAGAGCACGGTAAGTTCCAACCTCGGCGCCGCGCTCTCGCGCCAAGGCTACTCAGTGGGCTACATCGACGCCGATTTGGGCGGCGCCAACCTCCACACGTGCCTCGGCATGCGCCGCCCGGCGGTCACCCTCCAGCACTTCCTCACCGGCGAACGCCCGACGCTCGAAAGCGTGGCCGTCAAGACTCCGGTCCCGCAAAGCTGGCTCATCTCCGGCGCGGGCGAGTTTCTGGAGCTGGCCAACCCGAACTTCGCGCAAAAGCAAAAGATCCTGAACGGCATAAAAAGCCTGACCGCCGATTATATATTGGTAGACCTCGGCGCCGGCAGCAGCACGATTGTCACCGACTTCTTCGCCGCCTTCCCGAACAACATAACCGTAACCGACAGCCTGCCGACCTCCTTAGAAAACGCCTACGCCTTCCTGAAGAGCGGCATCTTCAGGGGGCTGATACGGGCCTTTCCCGGCCGTGAGGACATACAGAAACTCCTGACCGCCTATACAAACGCCAGAGGCGCCGCCGCCGCCCCCACGCTGGACAGCATGTTCACGCAACTCCAAGCCAAATGCCCCAAAGAGGTGGAGGCAATGAAAGACTGGCTAGACAGCCGCCGCCTATTTTTGGTGCTGAACATGGTAAGAGGCCAAGACGAGGTAAGGGTAGGCGAAGGCTTCACCGGAATAGTGCAAAAGTACCTGTCGGTATCGTTGACATATATAGGATATATGCTCTACACCCCGGAGATCAGGGCGTCATTAAGAAAACTTGGTCCCGCGGTAATGCAGAATGATACCCAAGTAGCGGAATGTTTCGACGCAATTGCGCGGAATCTTTCTGCCGTACTAAAAAAATGAGGGTTTTAAAATCTTTTAAATAAAAATCTTTAAAATCTTTAAAATCTTTAAAAATCTTTTTTAGACGAAGCCTTCGGCTTCATAGGATATGCGGGGCTAAACCCCGCATATATAAAATCAAAGTCAAAAGCTAAAAACGCCGATTTTGACTTTGACTTTGACGTTGACTTTATATGCGGGGTTTAGCCCCGCATATCCTATGGAAGGGCGCGATTTATCGCGCCCTTCCGTCTAAAAAAGAATTTAAAGAATTTGACTTTTATTATGAAACTACTAATAATAGGCTCAACCGGTCAATTAGGCGGCGATTTCGTCAAGATAGCGGGACTGCAAGGCCATTCCGTTATTCCGATCGACTACCCGCAGATTGACATACGCGACAAATCATCCGTAGAATCCGCTGTCAATAATTCCGCCCCTGACGCCGTAATAAATTGCGCCGCGTTTACCGCCGTTGACGACTGCGAGACGAACCGCGAGGCGGCCTTCGCGTTGAACGCCGACGCTTGTAAGAATTTGGCGCTTGCCGCCAAGGGGTTGGCGTCTCTGTTGATACACATTAGTACGGATTACGTCTTCGACGGCGCCGCGTCGTCGCCCTACACAGAAGATTGCCCGACGAATCCGCAAACGGTCTACGGGCAGTCTAAACTGCGCGGGGAGGAGATTATAGCCGATCTGTATGCCGACGGCAGCATGATCTTTAGGATCGCGTGGCTCTACGGAGCGGGCGGCGCTAACTTTGTCAAGACGATCCGCCGCGTCGCACGGTCTAACCGACAAGAAAATAAGCCGCTCAAAGTGGTGAACGACCAGTTCGGGACGCCCACTTGGACGGTCAGCGTCT
This sequence comes from Chitinispirillales bacterium, assembly GCA_031281485.1. Taxonomy (GTDB): domain Bacteria; phylum Fibrobacterota; class Chitinivibrionia; order Chitinivibrionales; family Chitinispirillaceae; genus GUT77. Next base: position 15,513 of record JAITFI010000099.1, read on the forward strand.
GCCGGCAGATACTGTCGGTCATTGACATTGGGGAACGCGGTATCTTTCACGCTACGAGCGAGGGGGCGTGTACTTGGTTTGACTTCGCGAGGGAGATCGTCGGCGCCGACGGTATCGGCGCCGACGTTTTGCCCTGTACGACGGAGGAATTTCCGCGCAAGGCCCCGCGTCCGCGCTACAGCGTGCTGGAAAACGCGAGGCTCAAAGCGTTAAATATGCATATCATGCCGGATTGGCGTGAGGCGTTTCACGAGTTTTTGTCTACGGAGGGGAGAGTATAATGAAAGAAATATTGGTAACGGGCGGCGCCGGGTTCATCGGCTCGAATTTCATCCACGCCATGCTGAACAACCGCGACGACATCGCTATTGTCAACTACGACCTATTGACGTATGCCGGATGTTTAGAGAACCTAAACGATGTTGAGAACAACCCCCGGTACGCGTTCATCCGGGGCGACATCTGTGACGCCGCGTCGGTAAAGAGCGTATTCAACAGACACGACTTTGAAGCGGTGGTGCACTTCGCCGCGGAGAGCCACGTGGACAAGAGCATATCTGGGCCGGCGCGGTTCGTCGAGACAAACGTCCTAGGCACGCAGATCCTGTTGCAGACAGCGAAGGATGTGTGGGGAGGGGCGCGCCGCGACTTCAGCGGGAGGCGCTTCATCCACATATCGACGGACGAGGTCTACGGGTCGCTTGAGGAGGAGGGGGCGCGCTTCACGGAGTCCACGCCGCTTGCCCCGAACAGCCCGTACTCGGCCTCTAAAGCGGGCAGCGACCTCTTGGCGCGCGCCTACTTCGAGACCTACGGGTTTCCGGTCATTGTCACCCGTTGCTCAAACAACTACGGCCCGTACCAATTTCCCGAGAAGCTTATCCCGCTTATGATCATGAACGCCTTGAACAACAGACCGCTGCCCGTCTACGGCGACGGCATGAACGTAAGGGACTGGATACACGTGAGCGACCACTGCCGCGCCGTGGAGGCCGTATTGGAAAATGGCAGAGCGGGGGAGGTGTACAACATCGGCGGGAGCAATGAGATGCGCAACATTGACATAGTCAAAATCATATTGTCTCTGCTCGAAAAGCCGGAGAGCCTGATATCGTTTGTCACCGATAGGTTGGGGCACGACAAGCGGTACGCCGTTGACGCATCTAAGATCAAAGAGGAACTGGGGTGGGCGCCTGCTATGGAGTTTGAGGCGGGACTCCGTGAGACCATCAAATGGTATATATACAGGAACGGCAAACTGCCGCCCGCTTCTTTATAAAACGCAGTGAAACGCCGGTCCGTTTCAGAACCAAACATTTAGGACCGGCGTCGCCCCCAAAAAGCCGCAAATCACCGTAATTAGCAAATCCCGTACATTGGCACGCCGTTTGCAATAATGTATTGACGTGAAGGGAAGCCGTAGCCAATACGGATAAACAACAAACAAAAACATAAACCAATAACAAGGAGGCTGTTATGAGTGCACTAGTTATGCGTCCGGTTCCGTCTGTGGCTGATTTCTTCAGCATCTTCGACAGAGTCTTCGGCGACAGGTCGCTAACCGACGACCGCGCGGACTACAGGGTGCAGCCGCGCATGGACGTCTCCGAAGAGGAGAACAAGTACGCCGTCACGCTCGACATCCCCGGTCTGGCCAAGGAGGACATCTCCATAAAGGTCGAGAACGGCACGATGAAGATCGAGGGAGAGCGCAAAGAGGAGCGTACCGGAAAGTACCACCTGACAGAGCGCACCTACGGCCGCATCTACAGGAGTTTCGCGCTGCCCGACGACGTAGACGCGGAGAAGATCGAGGCCAAAGCGAACAACGGAGTGCTGGAGATCAGCTTGCCCAAAAACCAGAAGGCGCTGCCGGTCGAGATCAAGATCAAGTAAGCGGCACGCACAGCGGAAGTTTGACGGCGATGATGGGGGGCGGGTTTGCGGACCTTGCCTCCCGATTTATTTAGGTTATTATTCCTCGACCCACTCCCCAACCCGCCGCGTCTTATCGTCTATCGCGATCCCCATCCTCATTAAATATCGTACGTCTGCCCAGCGAGGGTCTCCCCTACGTCCTTTTGAGCGCTTCCATAACTTTCTTTTCTACCATATTGGCGAATGAAAAAAAATCCTTTACTTGCTCAACAGTCGGCATTAGCCAATCATCCGACAATCTAGTATCACAGGGATATCTTGACTCCAAATAGATATCGTTTATCAGCACTAAAAAATCCTCGTTAAGCTCTAAGTTCGTTACCTCTTTTATTGTTCCATACAGCGTCAGCAAGTTATGTGTTCTTGCTATAGGTTTTTCGTAATTCAGTATCAGTGCTTTAAAAAATTTCTCTATTGCTTGTTGACAAAGAAACGCCGCGACACCCGTTAAATCGGGTTTTTCTATAATTTCGTATACGGCCGATAGATCCCTTTGCGCAAATCTAACCCATGCGTTAATCTGCTTTTTCATATAACACCTTTCCAGTCTTCTCAATTTCATCAATAAAATAATTTCCATCGCTCTTAATGATATTGTACTCTTCTCTCGAGTAAACAAGGATATCCAAAGCAACCATATAGTTTATGTTTCTTACGAGTCTATTGATAATTAACTTTTTTTCCGCTCTTTCTTGATACGTTTTAGCGACATCGTTATTATCGAGTATCACCACCATATCGATATCGCTGTCTTCCGTGGCGGTACCGTTGGCGTGGGAACCGAACAGTATTATTCGATACGGGTCGGATTGCTTTATGGCCTCTACTAACGGGTTGATGTAGTCACGTTTCTTCATAATAGCTCCTTTACAACGGCTCTTAATGTTTTCGATTAATCCAAAATATAAAATAAGTTATGGTAGCAGATGCGGCCAATATCTTTATTTATTAAAATAATACAATTTTGTTATTATTGCAATTTTTTTGTATCGGCTACCCCTCGACCCACTCCCCAACCCGCCGCGTCTTATCGTCAATCGCGATCCCCAGTTTTCTCGCGTTTTTGTACGGATCGGCGTATTGGTTGTCGTTCATCTGTTTCATGGCTTCGGCCGCTTTCGCCGCGCAATCGTCGTTGCGGGCTACTTTTATTTCTATTACCCACGGTATGCCTTTGTGCATAATCTGTAAATCGGAGCGCCCCTTGCTGCCATGCAGTTCGCCGAACGCCAGCACGTTGCAACCGCGCAGGAAGGTCAGAATGTTAGAGCGGTATAGCCATTCTTGTATGGATAAATCCAATCCGGTATGCGCCAATCCCTGTTTGGCGGCAGCGGTGTAGTCGTCGTACGGAATGCTTGCCAAGAGGTTGTCGATGGTATCGACAAGAAGTTTGCCGTTTCCCTCAAAGAGCGCGCGTTGGAGCGGGGCGCATAGGTCAATGTATTCACCGTTGGATTGCAGTATGTTTTTATAGACTAATTCGGACATGGAGTTGAGCACTTCGGTATTGGGGTAGTCAAGCGAGAAGTCGCCGGAGATACCTTCGCGGAGCGTCAGGTATCCGGTTTGATATAGAAAACTCTCCGGCGACGCGGTCTCGATTTCGCCCGGTCTACGTGCAAAATCCCGCGATACCTGAATCCCTCTGAATTGTTCGACAGTAAGCCGTCTGTCTTTCATGTAATCGGCTATTATTTTCGTGCCTCCGCTGTCTATCCAATAATTCGAAAGACTGTTATCGCCGAAAAAACTGAGTACCGAAAACGGACAATATACCTTGTGTATACCATCAAAACAGAATCCGTTGTAGTAGGTTCTTAGCCTATCTACCAATTCATCGGTTGATGTATTTAAATCCAACGCGGCGGCCTCAAGATGTTCTTGAAAGTAATCGATAAGTTCTTTCTCGGTGTATCCCAATAGCGTACCGAATTTCCTATCGAGTGAAATATCGTTCAGATTGTTCAGCGTCGAGAAGACTCCGGCTTTGGTAAATTTGGAAATTCCTGTCATAAATAAAAAGCGTATGTGCCGTTCGTTCGCTTTCAATTGCGTGTAATAATCCCTCATAATATCGCGGACTTCCTGTGCTGTTGGTGGCTTGTTGTAGAAATCTAGAAACGGCTTGTCGTACTCATCGACAATTACAACAATCGGTTTGTTATTCTTTTTGGAGACCTCAACGATTATATTTGCCAACATTATTCCGGGTACGGTCAATCCGTCAAGGTTTATTCCGTACTCTTCGGCAATTTTTTTTGTTTGCCATATTAGTGTTTCCATGACACCGCTGATTCCGGCGTTGGTGGACACCATGCTCATATCCAAGTGGATAACCGGATAGCTCTCCCACTCCCAATCGGTCTTCGAGATGGCCAATCCCTCAAAAAGCTCCCGCTTCCCGCTAAACAGCGCGTCAAGCGTCCAGCATAAGAGCGACTTGCCAAACCTACGTGGACGGGAGAGGAAGTACTGAATCATTGATCCGGATACCAATTCGTAGATCACGTCCGTCTTATCAACGTACAAGGCGTTTCTTTTGCGGATAGTTTCAAATACCTGTATCCCGGTCGATAATTGTTTCATTTTTGGGCCTCCTATACTCATAAAATACTATTCTGCGGGCTGTAAGTCAAGGTTAAACGATAAAAAAACCTAAATTCAAAGCCTGAACCCATCCTCCCCAAAAAATTCACAAAAACCTTGATTCCCAGCATACCGGAATATTATTTTAGTATAGATAGATGAAACCTGCCCATAATAACGGCCTGACGGACGTTCCGGCAAGCCGGTAACAGCGGGACGGCGACGTGGCTTAACCCCGATGACGAATCAACACGTGCCGCTCTTGAGGAATTAAGAGATGGCAAAACCATCGGATAGCTAATATCATCTGTAATTCAACCAATAATAAGGGGTCTTCCGTAAATGACGTCATTCGTAAAAACTCTCGTCAAAAGCACCCTCGCGCTAAGCGTCATCTGTGCCGCCGCGTTCGCGCAACCCAAGCCCAAAGCCGCCGTCTACATCATGGGCAACCCCGAAGGCCGCGACGCCATCCGGTCAGCGGTCAATACCTTTTTAATTAAGAGCGGCAAGTATCAGATGATAGCCGTGGATGCCATAGACTTTGTGGCGCAGGAGCAGAAACGGCAGATGAGCGGATCTGTGTCGGACGGCGACATCGCCGCGCTCGGTCGGGACGCGGGCGCGGAGTACGTGTGCGTAGTGCAACGCTCGGAACTCGACGGCACCTCATACGTGGCGATGAGGATGGTGAGCGTCCAAAGCAAAGTGGCGGAGTTCGCGGATATGGTGGAACTGCCTCGCGGGACGAAAGTCATTAGCGTTATTGAGAGGCAGATCAATACGATGCTGGGGATAAGTTCCGACGAGGAACAAGGCGGCGGGTATGAGCAGGCATCCGAATTGCCGAGCCATAGGAAACCGTTGCTACCTACGGTATCGTATTTGCGAATAAACGGTCAAAGCGAGACTGACGTTTCTTTTGGTTCCGCCGGTGGCATGAAAACGCTTACCGTGAGTACGGACGGCAGCAGTTACGACATTACTTTTGTGCCCGCTTGGTGTTCGGTAGACAAATATGGGGCGTCGTTTTCGCTAACTTGCACCCCAAACCAAACTACGGAGTACCGCAATGATTGGTTTAATGTCACATCAGGGGACAAAACCGTGAAAGTAACCGTCTCTCAAAGCAATGTCTCCGGTTCCGATAGGGTATCGTCCGCGAAAAGCGATTTCGATGTACCGTTGTCTGCGAGAGCGCATCGGATAGGTGTTTCTGCAGATTATTCATATGGTATTAGTTTTAGCAGGGAACATGCGTTTGATTCTATCGCGCCGGCCGATCTTGATTTGAAACACTTCTCCACATTGAGTTTGTCAATGGGGCTGAATTTGTATAAAAGTATAAACGCGTACATTGATCTTGGAATAAAGGACAAAGGGGTTAAAAACGCGATAGAATGGGCGGGTAGAGTCGGTTCAAAATATTTTGAATTGCAAATAGACTACAACTTCATTGCCGGAGAAGTACTTTATTGGAATGACGCGAATATCGGGGTGAACAAAAACAGTCCGCCGGATTTGAAAGCTAATTACGATCAAACATGGATGACAGTTGCTCTAATGTACTCGATCCCCTTTTACATTAGGCCGAATTCTGCGCCGTTCAAGGCTGGCCTTTTTTATAATCACGCTGAAGTTCCGGCGCTCGTTTGGGTTAATTATGAGAGTGAGGATAAAGAGAATAGGTTTGCGTTTCTAGATAAAAGTTGTCCGGTAACGACGTTTGGCGTACGTCTTAATTGTACTCTTAACCGAAGCGCTATTGATGGCGCGGAGGGTCTTTCACGCGGGTGGACGGTAAGATTGCCTTTTTGGTTTATTTTTGATTGGGGCTACGGTTATGCCGATCCGGACAAGAGCGTGATTGCACAGGCAACGGAAAAAGGCGGACACTATTCTAAGTATAGTTTTCCAACATTCTACATGGGTGGTCGGTTGACTCTTTTGGCGGCGTTTTTTAATAGATTTACCGAAAACAATATTGTACACGTTGGTTTAGGGTTTGGACTTAATGGAGTAGGTTATGTGAAAAATGAGCAGAATAATGGGAAAGATTTTAATAATTGGAGCAGTGTAACCGTTGCTGGTTGGACACCGGTTGTTCGCGTGGGGTACGTATGGTAAATAAATTGTTCCCCTACCCCTCGACCCACTCCCCAACCCGCCGCGTCTTATCGTCAATCGCGATCCCCAGTTTTCTCGCGTTTTTGTACGGATCGGCGTATTGGTTGTCGTCTATCTGTTTCAGAGCCTCGGCTGCCTTCGCCGCGCAGTCGTTGTTGCGGGCGACTTTTATTTCTATTACCTACGGTATGCCCTTGTGCATAAGCCCCTTGCTGCCATGCAATTCTCCGAACGCCAGAATGTTGCAACCGCGCAAAACCTCTCGAAACCTGAAAGCCCCGAAACTGCTCAACTGTCAGATTCCGATCTTTCATGTAATTGGCTATTACCGTAGTGCTACCGTTGTTCATCCAGTGATCTAAGAATAGAAAACTCTCAAAAAATTAAGCATTTTTAGGCCTCCTATACTAATAAAATACTATTCTGCGGGGGGGTAAGTCAAGGTCTGAACCCATCCCCCCAAAAAAATTCACAAAAAACTTGATTTTGCCCGCACCCGGTTATTATATTGGTAAAGTATATAATATCCGCCGGAATTAACGCTCCGGCGACGCAACGGCAAGTCGTTGGCCGCCGATTGCGGCTACAAAGGACTTAGCGGTTATATTTATCGCTGTATCAGGGTCTTATATGTTAAACACATTCATTGGCATAAATATGGAAAAAATGCGATTGTTTCCGGACATTGGAACCGTCTATTATCGACTTACTCTTTTCGGCATGGTGTAGATGACGATGTTTCAAAATGTTCTTTAGGGAAGAAAGGGGAGATTCATTGTGAGCTACCACAATTTCAAAGGTTCGGGAGATGAGGCTTCCGTAAGGTTGTTTGATGAAGCGAGGAAATATATAATTGAGAGAGATTGGGTAAAGGCCGCGCCTCTCTTAAAAGAAGCCGCCGAACGTGGGCATGCGCAGGCGCAGGCTCTGCTTGCGGAATTGTATGAAGACGGAAAAGGCGTGCCGCAGAACGAGTATATTGCGTTTAGATGGTATAAAAGAGCCGCAGAACAAGGGCACACATTGGCGCAAAATAGCGTAGGCACTTTATTTTACAACGGGGTAGGTGTGAAAAAAAACAAGAGAAAAGCACATTATTGGTTTTCCAGAGCGGCGGAAAAAGGCGATGAATTGGCGCTGCGGAATCTTCAACTTGATTTTGGCGGCTGTTACATCGCCACGTGTGTCTACGGCTCCTACAACTGCCACCAAGTCCGGACGCTCCGCCGTTACCGTGACACGCGATTGTCAAAGTCATGCTTTGGTAGACTGTTCATTCAAGGTTATTACGTCGTAAGCCCAAAGATTGTTGAGTCGTTTGGAAACAAAAAGTGGTTTAACGGAGTATGTAAACCGATTCTGGATAAGATTATCTATCGTTTACAGAGTAACGGCGTAGACTGTAGCCCTTATATGGAGAAGGCGCTTCCCAATGGAGATGCATTCCTCCAAAAGCAAACGCGGCAAAATATACGAGAGATTGATATTGGAGAGTTTAACGTGGAATATCAAACCCAAAAAGAAAGCGAGCTTTGTGTATGAGTACAAATGATGCCGTGGCATACTTTCAAAAAGGAGAAGCACATTACCAAAACGGTAACTATCGTGCGGCCATCGATAATTTCACTAAGTACATTGACTTCGTTGCCGATAGCGTAATCGGGAACAGTCAAGAGGAAGCCTTGAAGTCTATCGTGTGGTGCTGTCGTGGCGCGGCGTATTGCGAAATCGGTGAATACGACAATGCGATCGACGATTTCTCAAAAGCTATAAATTTGGCTGGGAAGCGGGATATGGACAATAAAGACATCCTCGTAAAAGCGTATTTAGATCGCGCGCATATATACAGAAAAAACCGAAATATTGACAATGCTATTCGTGATATTAGAAGCGTGCTTGGACTCGATCCCGATAATGCCGCCGCTAAGGAATTTTTGGCGATTGCTCAAAATATGCAAGTCGCCAAAAATCAATTTCTTGACAGTGCGTCAAAACTAAATGTAAATCAGCCAAGACAGCAGTCCGCGCCGCAGTCGCTTGATACCGCTCAGAATGTTGTTGAACAAGTAATAGATACGAGGCAAAACGCTAGGCAAGCGCTGACTATTGCAGAATATTTCAAACGGGCTAGTACATATTGTAACCGAGGAGACTATGACAATGCCATCGACGAGTATACGGCGGTAATTAAATTTGACCCTAATAACGTGGATGCGTATGTCGGTCGAGGTAGTGCGTATGTGGGTAGAGGCAACGACGGTGACTATGATCGTTGTATCTCGGATTGCAATATGGCAATGCGGTTAGATCCTAATAATGCTAAAGCGTATTTTTTTCGTGGCAGTGCGTATTCAAAAATCGACGCCAATGATCAAGCCATTGCCGACTACAACTACGGAATACGGTTGGATCCTAACAACGCCAGTGTGTATTTTTCGCGCAGTTGCGTATACACAAAACAAGGAAAATATGATTTGGCAATTAAGGACTGTGACCAAGCGATACGGCTTGACCCCAATAACGTGATAGCATATATCGGACGCGGTGTATTGTATTGCGATAAAAAAAACAGACCCGATTTGGCGATCAATGATTTTAATGTCGTGTTGCGGATTAACCCAAGTAATGCTCTTGCTAAGTTGTGGCTTGAAAAAGCTCTGCAAAAACTGTGACACCGGATAGCGGCCGCTATGATCACATCACCCGATCCCCAAAGCCATCATGTCCGCAAACAGCATCCCCTTAGACGTGGGGATCAGCCTCTCTTTGGTATCAATCAATAGCCCCGCGTCAACGTACTCCCGCAATCGCGTCTCGTTCTCGCTTCCGGCGCCGCAAAGCCGATTTCCGGTAAGTTCTTCGAATTCGCGCTTGTCAATACCGTCCGCGTTTCTCAATCCGAGGAAGATCATCTCGCCCGCCGACTCTTTGTTTGTCAATATCTCCTCAAATTCTACCGGTCTTTTATTTGATGATATCAGCGATATGTATTGATCCGCGTCACAGACATTGCCCCACCGCTTGGGATGGATGTACGAATGCGCCGACGCGCCTAAGCCTATGTAGGGTTTGCGTGACCAGTAGGCCTTGTTGTGGATTGATTCGTACCCCTCTATCGCGTAGTTTGAGACCTCGTACTGGCGCATCCCGCGTTCGTAGCAGCGTTTGCCGATCAGTTCGTACATCTCGGCGATTGTGTCGTCATCAGGTCGCGGTAATGTTTTGTTATGTTTACCGAAGGGCGTATCATCGGCGATTGTCAACTCGTAGGCGGAGAGGTGTTTTATTTGCGGGACTGATAGGATAGACGACAGTGTGTCATTTAATGTATCGACTATTTGATCGGGCAGTCCGTAAATGATGTCAACGCCTATCGAATTAAACATGGTTGATAAGCGTTCGTCTCGCAGTATATTAATTGCCTGATCAGAATTATGTATCCTGCCGCATACCGACAGTTCCCGATCATTCAGCGATTGGACGCCGAACGTCAACCGCGTTACGCCGCTCTTTGAGTACGCTTTCGCCTTGTCTATGCTGAATGATTCCGGATTGCACTCGATCGACCACTCTTTGATTCCCGTCTTGTCAATCCGAGAAAACAATTCATCGTCAAGTCTATTCCACATATCAATACTTAGAAGCGACGGCGTTCCTCCGCCGATGTAGATTGTATCAATACTCTTGACGTCAAACATTCCTGTTGATTCGTACATCCCCCACTCTTTTATTAAGGCGTCTATATATTGATTGACGACGGCGGCGTATCGATCAACAGACCGTCCCGCGCCGACCGGAAGCGAATAAAAATCGCAGTATCTGCACTTCTTGGCGCAGAACGGGATGTGTATGTAGATAGATGCCAGTCTACTCCCCCTTGACGATGGAGACGGCGGCCTTTATTTTGTCATGATCCTTGACTCCCGGGCTGACCTCAACCCCGCTGTTCAGATCGACGGCGTATGGGCGCACGGTCTCGACCGCCTCGCGGAGATTGGACGGGCCGAGCCCGCCGGAGAGGATCACGGTGTCGTGCATACCGCAAGCCTTAGCCGCGATCGACCAGTCAAAGGTATTCCCGCTGCCGCCCCGTCGTTTGGGATCCCAAGTGTCGAGCAAGTATCCGGCGACATCATACCGCTTCATAATAGACGTGTCAAAATCCGCGCCCACGGAGAATACTTTGATGATCGGCATCGGGAGTCCGGCGCAGTATTCCGGAGGTTCGTCCCCGTGCAGCTGCACGACGTCCACTCCGGCGGTACGTGAAGAATCAATTGCAAGGCCGAGATCCTCATTGACGAAGACCCCCACCTTAGAGACGAACGGCGGAAGCTCCTTGATGATCTTCGCAGCGTCGATAGGCGTAATATAACGCGGGCTGGCCGGAGCAAATATAAACCCAAGCGCGTCCACGCCGAGGTTGACGGCGGCCAAGGCGTCCTCAACGCGGGTGATCCCGCAGATCTTTATTCTTGTACGCAAAGTATTATCCTCATTATTGATAATCAGTAAATTATAATTGATAATATAAATGATGGCAACGGTGTTAATTCTAAAGAAATTGATTTTAACGCCCCAACATCCCACGCGATAATGTATATTCTATATCGTGAGCGACAAGAACCCAAAACCGAAACCCAAAACATCCCACTACTTCGAGTACGCCGCCCTGCGCGTGGTAGAGTTCGCCGTGAACCTCGTCCCGCGCAGGCTCGCCTTGGCTTTGGGCGGGGTTGTCGGCAGGTTGCTCTGTCTGTTCGGCGTCCACCGCAGGATCGTCCAAAAGAACTTTGACCACGTCGGGCTTTGGGATAAAGGTAAGGCGGAGAAAATCATCCGCAGGTTATATAGGAATATGGGCCGCTACGCTGTTGACTTCCTCCGCCGCGGCCGTCTTCCGCCTTACCGTCTGAACAGGTACGAGCTGTACACGGGCGCCCGGGGCAAAGGCAAGGGCACGATCATCGTCTTGGCGCACTTCGGCAACTGGGAGCTCTTGGCCTCGATCTGGGGCAAGCAGGAGAGCGACCTGAACGTGATCGCGAAGCCCATGTCCAACCCGCTCGTGGAGGGGTGGCTGCACAAGAAGCGGACGGCGCTCGGGGTCAGCACCATCTACACGGACAGCGCGCTGCGCGGGATGCTCTCCGTCCTCAAGCGGAACGGCATCACGGCCATCCTCATAGACCAGAACATGGGGTCGATGGGCACCCCGGTTCCTTTCCTCGGCAAGACCGCCTCCACGGTGAGGACGGTGGCCGGCCTGATCCGTAAAACCGGTGCGGCCGCGGTTCCTATATACGCGATAATGGGGCGCGACGGGGTCTACGACATAGACTTCTTCGAGGCCGAGCCGCCGGAGCCGCGGGGGGCTGACGCGGACCCCGAGGCGGCGATAACGGCGATTCAGGCGCAGCACAACGATATCCTGTCGCAGTGGGTGATGAAGCGTCCGGAGCACTGGTTCGGGTGGTTCCATCGGAGGTTCGGGGGGTTCGTCGATTACAGAAAGCGGGGGTAGGCGTTTCCGGCGCGGCGGTTCCACCTCCAAAAGAAAATAACATAAAGTTTGACATCCCGCCGTTCCATGTATTATATTATGTGTTTCCATAAAAAACCGCCTGTACCTTGGTGTATACGAAAGGAAAGACGCCGAAAATGTCGAGCGTGAAGAAGAAGAGAAAGGCTAAGATCAACCGTCACAAGAGGAAGAAAGCCCGCCGGTTGCAGAGGCACAAAAAGAAGTAAGCCTGCCCAGCGTAAGCGATACCGTGTGTATGCGTAGCAGCCGCGGGGTTCTCCGCCGTGCCGGAGTCCTCTGCGGCCGAGTGTTTTTGCTGTCTGTAATTTGGGGCGATAATGGCGACCGTTTCCGAAAATCCTGTCAATCCGATACCTGTCCAAGACCATGCCTACTTCATGTCCGCCGCCTGCCGCGAGGCCGAGGCGGCCTTTGACGAGGGCGAGGTGCCCGTCGGCGCCGTGGTCGAGCTGGGCGGGCGGATCATAGGGCGGGGGCACAACCGCGTGGAGGCGCTCGGCGACGCCACCGCCCACGCCGAGATCATAGCCCTGACCGCGGCGTCGAACCACGTGGGCGACTGGCGTCTGAACGGGTGCGCCCTCTACGTGACGCTAGAACCTTGCCTGATGTGTCTGGGCGCGATCCTGCAATCAAGAGTGAGCACCGTAGTTTACGGAGCGAGGGACAGCCGCCTCGGAGGCATAGACAGCTTCAACTACAAGGACGAAGCGCTACGTTCATACCGCAACTTCCCCGCCATCGTATCCGGGATAATGGAGGACGAGTCTCGTGAACTTCTGAAGGCGTTCTTCAAAAAATTGCGCTCTAACCAGTCCGCATAAATTTCGTAACCCGCAAAAGTCACAAAAATTTTAAAAACATTGCGCGGAATATATATTCTAAGTTAGTTTTGACGTTGACGTACCGCGCCGCGAAGCGGCGCATGTGTATAAAAAGTGTCTCCCCCTATTTGAGGGGGAGACATTGAAAGTGGGGGGGTATCTAGCGGGGCGTTGCGGGGTGTCCCCGCAGGGTGGGTAGCGGAAAACAAAAATGGGCAAAGCCCATTTTTGGTTGGAGCGAGGGAGGGCGTAGCCCTCCCCTTATTTGAATTTGATTTTAATTATTTGACTTTGACTTTAATTACATCCGAAAGGCTTTTTGGTATGTCAGATACCGATAAAATCCGCAGTTTGTGCCCGTGCTTCTCCGGCCGCGCTTACGCCGACTGTTGCGAGCCTGTAGTGACCGGCGCTCGTCCGGCGTCCACCGCCGAGGAGCTTATGCGGGGGCGCTACAGCGCCTACGCCACCGGGATAATAGACTTCATCATCTCCTCCACGTCCCCCGATAGGCGCTCGGAGTGCGACGAGAAGTCCATACGCTCCTGGTCGGCGAACTCCGAATGGACCGGTTTCGAGGTGCTTTCAACGGAGGCCGGGCAGGCTGACGACAGCGAGGGGACGGTAGAGTTCGTGGCGCGGTTCACGGAGGAGCGAATGAAGAAGACGTTGCACGAGACCGGGTCGTTCAAGAAGATCGACGGGCAGTGGTACTACGTGGACGGGACGGTGCATCCGCCCAAGCCCTTCGTGCGCGGTGAGGAGAAGATCAACCGGAACGCGCTCTGCAGCTGCGGGAGCGGTAAGAAGTACAAAAAATGTTGCATGGACAAGGATAGGATGGCCTTTTAAGACCTTTTAAGGGGGGTTGTCAACGCTTGCCACAATGAGCGCCAGCGCCTCGTCCATAGTTTCAACGCACTTGACGATCTTGTCGATCAGCACCGCGTCGATCGCCACTTTTACGTATCCCGTAGCCCCGGCCATCACGAACAGCCCGCCCATCTCCTCGCACTGCAGGTGGAGCCTGACCATCATGCTCATCGCGCACGAGTAGATGTTCGTCACGGCCGAGAGGTCGAGCGCCACTTTGCACTTGCCCTCGCACTTCAGTTTGTCGGCGACCTCGCCCAAGACCTGCGTCCTAAGCAGGTTTAACGCCCCGCCGCACTCTATGACCACGGCGTCGCCGCGGCCGTAGCTGACCGTTACGCCTTGATGGTTGACCGCTAGGTAGTATGAGCACTGGCGGCACCGCTCGGCGTCGGCGTCCGTCCAGTTCGGGTCGCCGCGCTTGAGCACCCAGCACGAGATGTTACCCATGTCGCCGGGCTTGTTTTGGAAATTCCGGAAGACGAGGCACGACGCTCTGCGCTCCTCCGGACACTCTGTAACCTCGTAGCAATTCATATTAACGCGCCCCGCCTTTGCCTTTATTTGGTATCCGGTTAGGCGGATACCCATTAGTATCTAATGATAGAATAATGTAACGCGTAAAATCAACATTTTAAGGCGAAAATATAGAGGCCGGCGCCGGCGGGCGCTCAAAAAAGGTGAAAATTTTGTAGCGTTAGGTACAGAAATGAGGTATAATATATATGCGGCAGCGCCGCGTAACGGCTGATAACCGTTTAATTTCGTCACCATAAAAAAAGGAACTTGCCATGTTAACCAAAGTTTGCAGGCGGCTGATGGTCGGGGTCGTCGCGGCGCTGGGGCTTTGTTTGCCGGTAGCCGCGGATGTTGTTTTTGATGATTTTGAGGATGGGCTGAGTGTCAATTTGTACGGGGGCGATTGGTACACATACGAGAGCGGATACAGTCCTAAAATCAATCTGCCGGCATTCGCTATTAGCGGCGGCGCCGGTACGATGAACCTTGCCGGCATGAATGGGGCCGGTGAAAATCAAGAGGTTGCGATAGGTACCAACCTTAAAGCCGCGGGCATGGGCAGCGAATGGAACGGCGTACAGTCCATCACTTTCAAGGCGAAGGGCCCGAGCGGATTGGTGTTCAACTTTTACTTGAATACGTTGGAGAACGATGGCTCGCCTGCCAACTGGAACAAGCATGGCAAAAAGGTTACTATATCAGGTACAGACTGGGCCACGTATACCGTCAATTTGCCTACGGACCTTTCGCAAAATTCGGGCGGTACGACGGCCAACGGCGGCGCTCTGTTTACTTTCGACAAGGCTAAGGTGACCAAGCTCGCTTGGTCTGTCAAAAAAGCGGAGAATACCGGCGTCAACAGCGGCACGTTCGCCATAGACGATATTAAGTTGATTGGGACTATCGAGGACGTCGATCCTACCCTCTGTCAAAGTTGCGTATTATCGAGCTTCGGCGCGCCGACGCCGAGAGTTCTGCTCAACGACTTTTCGACCGACAAAAATGCGCTCGGCTACTATGACGGGCATGAATACGCTAATGAAGGAACAACCGCAACGAAGGGGACCGTTGGCAGAGAGGGTCAGGGCGTATCAATAGACTTTACCGTTGGGGGCACAGGCAATAAATATGTCGGAATCAGCATCAGCCTTGCCAACGATGATGTTACGACGCCGCTCAACGCGAATAGCTTCACCGGCGTGTACTTTGAGTATAAGACCACCGGGATAAATAAGATGGAGTTTGCCGTAGTTGAAAAGTCCGGCGCCATAGATCCGGCGGGCAAAGATTTCTACAAGAATCTGCCGCCCACAAACAACGAGTGGAAAGCCGCTTTTGTGAAATTTATCGATTTGGAACTGCCGGGGTGGGCACCGAGCCGTACGCTTGACAAGACCCAGCTCGCGAAGCTTCAGTTCGCGTACAAGGACGCGGGAGCCGGTACCATCGCCATCGACAATATTTACTTCGTAGGCGCGAGCGAATTCCCGGGCCAGACTACCCCTCCGCCCAACCCTCCCGGTCCCGCTACAAAGTACGCCCTGACCTACAAGGTTGATGATGATAACCACGGATGGGTCTCTGTCAACGACGAGCGCAGATTTTCAATTACGGATTCGGTGGCTGCCGGCGCAAGCGGTCCCACTGTCACGGCCATACCGTCGTCTGACAGATACCGCTTCGTCAAGTGGAGCGACGAGAACCCTAACTTGACGCGCACCGATGTCGCGACGTCCAACGCGGTGTTTACGGCGATCTTTGAACCGCAGAAGTTCACCATCACCTACAAAGCCGGTGCAAACGGCTATCTGCTTATAGCCGGCCAAACCGGAATGGTAAATGAGTATGCCATGACGCTCGCGCCGGGTGTGAACGGCGAGACGGTCACCGCCGTGGGGCAATTGGATCCGCGGTATCAGTTTAAGGGATGGAGCGACGGTAAAACGACCGCGTCGCGCAATGATGCGGTTACGGACGGAAATCTGACGTTCACCGCGGAGTTTGAGGAGTACGTCGCCCCGCCGGTCATTGAGTACGTTAAGGTTAATTACACGGCGGGCCCGGGTGGTGTCGTGCGGGTAGACTACACCAGTGGTATCGGTTTTTGCGCGGAAGTCGATTGTAACCGGCATTCTGAGTGGGCCGACAGCTTGGCGCCGGGAGACAGCATCATGGTTACAGCCGTACCCGAAGAAGGCTACACATTCTTCAGGTGGGGCGACAACGTTGCGACCGCCACGCGCACCGATAAGTACGCCGACGGCGCGGTTAGCGTCGAAGCGATTTTCAATGCTATTGTCCCGATAGATCCGGAGTTGCAATATTTCGTTATCGCCTACTCCGCCGGCATCGGCGGTAAGCTCAGGGAGGGGAACGGTAGCCTCATATCGCCGATCATCCGCAATGTGGCGGCCGACAGCGCCGGACCGACTATCACGGCGGTACCGAACGAAGGATACAACTTCGTCAAATGGAGTGACGGATTTACGGTCGCCACCCGAACGGATATTGCTAAATCTGATAGTATGCTCACGGCGGAGTTTGTCTCCACCGATACCGCAAGCAGAACCTATAGGGTGACTTACGTAGCCGGGGCAGGCGGTAAGTTGAGTATCAACGGTAACTACAGCGTGAGCGTCGCCAGCTACGATACTACGGTAGCGGCCGGCGCAAACGCCGCCGTCATTACGGCAATCGCCGACTCAGGTTACATATTCGTCGGGTGGAGCGATAACGGTTCAACTGATAATCCGCGCTTCAATACGAATGTACGGGCCGACGTGTCGGCCAATGCTGAATTTGAACGTCGGGTCGTCGCCGTCGCCGCGCCTAACCGCGAAATCCCGACCGCGCCGCCGGCCGCCGAGGTTGTCGCCGTCGCGCCTGTCGCGATAATCGCGGGCGAGCTCACGGCAGGCCCCAACCCGACGTCAGCCGAAGTCAAATTCTTCAGAACAGGCCGCGCGATAAAGGCCGGAAAACTCGCCGTCTACGACGTGTCGGGCAATTTGGTAACAACGGTAAACCTGAACGACAAAGGAACCGGCGGCAAGCGCGTGGTAGGATCGTGGAATCTGAAAGACGGCAAGGGCAGGCAGGTGGCGAACGGCTCCTACGTCGTTAAGGGCACGGTCACGACAAAGGACGGCCTAAGAGAGAAAGTATCTACGATCATCGCGGTCGCTAAGTAGCGGTAGTTGTTTTGACGGGAAATTAATACTGATGGCGGGCGCCGACAGCGTCCGCCGTTTTTTTACCATATTTGTACAGAGTTTTGTATGATTTTTTCCACCAAATTCTTTACCGCTTTTTCCCGTCCGGCCGCCTCATCCTCGCTCTCGAATAGGTAAATCCCCTCACCGGACACCGTGCCTTTATAGATAGACTCCTGTTTCTTGTTGTCGAAGAATTCGACCTCCGCCGACACCTGCACGATGTACTGCTCGACGTTGACCTCCGCGCCTCCGGCGCCGAATGTGTGCGGGCGGTTGACGTATCGCGTCACGGTGCCGCTGATCGTCGCGTCGGCGTCGTTGTTGGCGGGACGCAGCTGGCTCTTCAGCACCTCCTTGGAAAGTTCTGTGGTAACGTCGTCGTCTATACCGGGTTCCAAAGTCTTGTTGGCGAATACCGGTATCATCACCGTCTTGATGTGCCCGGGCAGCGTGGAACCGCTGAAGGTGTATATTTTGCACGATGCCAATAACAGCGTGAGCAGACAAAGTGTTATTGTCAGTATAAATGATTGACAAGTCTTGTTAAAATCTTTCATTTTCATCATAGATCCTCAAACGGCACGTATGTAATTGTCGACACCGGAGCCGCTTCCTCATTGCCGGCGCTCCGATCAAAGAACCTCCGCATTACCTCTACCATCCCGTCAACCCCGCCAAGCTCGTTTACCCCGC
The DNA here is from genome assembly GCA_031281485.1 of Chitinispirillales bacterium. Taxonomy (GTDB): domain Bacteria; phylum Fibrobacterota; class Chitinivibrionia; order Chitinivibrionales; family Chitinispirillaceae; genus GUT77. The sequence continues at coordinate 33,836 of JAITFI010000099.1, forward strand.
TTCCCACGGCTTTGGAGAATTGCTTGCCGTAGCCTTTAGTGAGAATCCTGTTGTCAAGCACGACCAATGCGCCTCTATCGTTGACCGACCGTATCAGCCGCCCTATCCCTTGACGGAATTTTATTACCGCCTCCGGGACGGAGTAGGAGAAGAAGGCGCTGCCGTAGCGCTCCTCCATCCGTTTTCCAAGCGCTTGCGTCAGCGGGTGCGTTGGGACGGGGAACGGCAGGCGCGGGATGACCACCGCCTCGCACGCCTCTCCGGGCGCGTCAACGCCCTCCCAGAACGAGTCTGTGCCGAGCAGTATCATTGCGCTCTGCGCCTTGAACTGATCCAGCATCGCGTTCCTGCTGCCGGCGTAACCCTGCGCCAGAATGTTGTTGCGGTCTACCTCGGGACGCGCTTTGAGTTGCGTGTAGACGTTGTTCAGCATAGCGTTTGAGGTGAAGAGCGCCAGAATGTTCTTGCCCAGTTTCGCGTGGATTGCGGCGATGGCCTCCGCCGCGAAAGCCGGGAACTCCGGAGCGTCGGGCTCCGGGCAATTTCTGAAAGCGCAAAAGAGCGTCTGATCGGCGCCGTACGGGCTCGGCAGGATGACGGACTCCGTGCGGTCGGCGAAACGGTCTAAGCCGATAGCGCGGCTCACGTACTCCATTGATCCCTGCGCCGCGAGCGTAGCGGAGGTGAAGACTATCCCGCCGCCGCAACGCTCCCATATCTGCGCCAAGAGTTCGCTTATGTCAAGCGGGACGCCGCAGAGCTTCGCCCACTTTTTCTCATGATTGCCCTCCGCCCAAAAGACGTGCTCCTCCGTCTTCGCCGCCGTCAAATACTGTAAATCGGCTCGCATTTGCGAAGTCTGCTCCGCGCAAGCCTGTACTTCGTCCCGCAGTTCGTCAACCTTGTCCCTTTCGCGCACCCCGGAGATTATCTGCCTGAACTCGTGGAACGTGTCCTGCAATCCGCCCAAAGCGATGTCTAAGACCGCGGGCGTAAGCATTTGAGCGAATGAATCTTCGTTGACAGTGATCTGATACTCCGTCTTGGCGGTTGGGAGGTTAAACGACGCCCAATTGTCAATCTCGGCCATCATATCCTGAGAGCACTTCCTTATATGTTTCAAGTGGCGCTTCATCTCTTTCTCAAATCCGTCTACATTAATGGACGCCTTGAAATTCGGCGCGATGTGCAATACGTTCTGCAACCTGTCTACAAACGCCGTCACGCGGTTAGTGTCCAACTCCGTACGCAGGTGCTGGTGCCCGCTCGATTCCAAATGGTGCGCCTCGTCGAAGACGATGGAGCCTGTGGCGCCCAAGAACGAGGCCTCGGAGCATACGTCCGAATAAAAGAGCGCGTGGTTTATCACGACTATATGTGAGGATTGGGCGAGTTGCCGCGCCTTTTGCAGGAAGCATGTGGTAAAGTAGGGGCACCTGCGTCCGGAGCACTCCAAGCTGTCGGCGGAGATGAGGTTCCACACCTTGAAGAACCACTTGGGGCTGAAGAAGGTCTGCTCCTCGATATCCCCGCTCTCCGTGTACTGCGACCAGACTATAAGCGGCAGCGCGGCGTTGCGCTCACGCTGTGAGAAGTTGCCGATCTCGCCCCTAAGCATCTTATAAAAACGGTTGCGGCAGAGGTAATTGCCACGCCCCTTCAGCTTAGAGTAGCGCAGCTTCCCCCCGCAAAGCGCGTCGGCGGCAGGGAGGTCTTTGGTGATGAGCTGGTCCTGCAAGTTGCGCGTATGCGTGGAGACTATCACGCGGCAATTATTTTTCAGCGCGTGGAGGGCGGCGGGAACCAAGTACGCCAATGACTTTCCCGTGCCGGTTCCCGCCTCGGCGACCAGAATCCCCCGGTCGTTCAGAGCGTGGGTAACGCGGAGCGCCATATCCTGCTGGGCGCTTCTGGCGCGGAAGCCCGGTATTACGTGTCCCGTATTGCTCTCATCGGAAAAGAGGCTCTTTATTTCCGATGTGTCAATAGGTGCGATCTCTTCCGGCGCTCCGACCCGCTGTAAATCGCCGGGCAACGGCTCGCCGTCCGCAAGGTTTATAGCGTAGCGCGCGCCGAACAAGCTCTTTATAGCTAGTGTCTTGAACATCGACCCCGGCGCGAACGCCGCCAAAGCTTGACGCGTAGCAAGCGGCAGATCGCCAAGCTTCGGGATCAGCCGCACCGCCAGCTCCCCGGACGCCTTCGCGTCGTGCAAAGCGCGGTGCGCGTTGTCGAGCGTTACGGAGAGCGCGTCGCAAGCGTGTTTCAGCGAGTACCGGCCCACATTCTGCAGCAGTATCCGAGACAGAAGCGCCGTGTCGATAATCTGCGGCGAGGCCTCCGGAAACCCGGCCCGCTTTAACTCCTCGTTTATAAACGTAAGATCAAAGTCCGTTTGATGCCCGCAGAGCGGCAGCGTCCCGATGAACTCAAGTAACTGTATGGCAATGTCGCTGAATTTCGGCGCCGGTCGGATGTCGTCGTCGGTTATGTGCGTCAGCCGCGTGATATGGTCGGGGATTGGTACGCCGGCGTTCACAAAGGTAGAGAATTCGGCCTCCGCCTTGCCGTTCACGAAGCGAACCGCGCCCACTTCGATCACCCGGTCGTGCTTGAAGTCGAGCCCCGTGGTCTCCACGTCGAGCGCCACGAAGTCGGGGATATCCATGGCCCGCGGTTGCTGCGGGGGCGGGCTGACTTTTTTGACGTGCGGACGGTCGCTGTCGGGCGGTGCGTCTCTTTTTACGGGGTGACGATCAACGCCCGCGGGGACGCTTTTATCATTGGTCGGAGGACGGTTATCAACCGGCATATCCCTATTGACGCGCCGGTTGCCGCCGGACGGCACGCTCTTCTTACCGGTAGAAGCCGCGCCCTTACCCCCGCCGGCGCCCTTCTTGGCTTCGGCGGCGAGCCCCTTCTTGGCGTCGTCGGACAGTAGATCGAAAAGCCTCGGCATTCTGGCGCTTATACCTCCCTTGGGTAGAATATAATATTTGCCGAGGCGGTTAGGAATTAAAAATAAAAATTGTTTGTACAGGGCAACGGCGTTTACTATATTAATATTATGAAACTATATCACGGAAGCAACGTCGTTGTTGATACCCCGAGTCTGAAATTCAGCCGAATAGAGTTGGATTTCGGAGCTGGTTTCTACACGACGACCAATTACGAGCAGGCGGTGTTGTTTTCTGAAAAAATTGTTGAGCGGAAAAAAGGCAGTAAAGTTGTGAACATATATGATTTTGATGACGATGTCCTGAATGAATTTAAAGTTCTTGAATTTTCGGAACCAGATATAAAATGGTTGGACTTCGTTTCCGCACACAGAAAATCTTCTCCGCCGCACGGTGATTACGATATTATAATCGGACCTGTTGCGAATGACGATGTTTTCAGGACGCTATTTCTATATTTTACGGGCGGACTTGATGTCGATGAAACATTGAGTCGGTTAAAAATCAAGAAATTGTTTAATCAATATGCGTTTAAAACCGATATTGCCCTAAAGCGGTTAAAATTTATAAAAGGAGAGTTTGTATGACGGAAGAATTATTTTCCATATATCTATATTTCATTGTGGAGAAAGTAATCCCGCTCATTATCTCGGAGTATAATCTCAGCGAAGAAGAAGCAATTCAGAAATTCTATTCTTCCGAATTGTATACATTCTTGGAAAATTATAAAACAGGAGTTTGGCGTTATAGCCCTAACCTGCTGTTCAATCTGTATAAAGAAGAGTTGGAAACCGGAGAGATCATCTTTCCCGAGGAGGCGGCATGACCACTAAGGAAATGACCAAAGAAGGTAACTATATAATATTCGCGATAGAGCAGTACAAAAGAGCTATGGGCATGAAAGGCAAAGACGTCATAGACCTATTTAAAAAGCACAACGTCTTTGACCGCATCAGGAAATCATATTTCATCTACCATATCGAGCGGGAGCAGAATATGATAGATGATATTAACGAGTATATTGAGATGTCGGCAATTCGCAAAAACGCCTTAACCTGAAACGAAAACACGTGGCGCATCTTCCATCTTTAAGAAAGGTCTAACAACCATTTCCTAAGTTCAGGTAAGATCGAATCTTTTTCTATCTTGTCCAAAACTTTAGAATTTTGTATTTTATCAACAATTTTTATCATATCATCGCGACTGAGATTACCGACATATCTAAGGAGTTTAATAGAATCGGATTTATATAGTTTTAAGCAACTCACAAAGCGATTTTTAGATCCCAAAAATTTGTAGTCTGACGACTTTATTTCAAAATCATCATATTTCTCGCGATGGTCTGTGTTTATTAGAATGTATTTGTCGGCTGAAACGGATACGCACACGCAATGCTTTGTTGGACGGTGTTTATATACTATAGAAAAGTCTGCTACAAATACATCTGATATATTCGGCACATCACACCACCATATAGCTGGACATTATACTTAAGTCTTCTTTCAGCCAATCTTCCTCAATAATGTCTTCAAAAGGTATCGGTGTGCGTTTATTGCTGACATAATTCTTTATCCAAGATGGCTCTCTGTGATTTTTTTCCTTAACTATGTTGAAATCTAACCCTGCGTATTCGTCAAAACCGTGTTTTAAAGCCTCTATGTGTGATTGAGAAAGATAGTCCATTATTGGTTTGCGATCAGCGATCAAAGAATTGTCTTGTTTTAAGAAACTTAGATCACGGTTCTCTGTTTTTGTCTCATCATATAACCATCTAGGCACCGTCCCGTACTCCATTGCCAAGTATTGATCTCCGGTTATTGGGCAACCATATTTGTTAAGGTGATATTTTTCGGCGGAGAAGAGTATTTTCCAAATTCTGTACATATCAGACTCGCCGTTTTGGATAACCCACAAAACAGCTTCTATCGCTCTCTGTTTATTCATATTGAATTGTATCGGCATATCAGCCTCCTTTTCTTTAATAATATAATACATTTGCGCTATTGGAGTCAATGCTTTTTTAGATGGAGAAGTATGGATGGATGCCATAAACCACAATATATTGTGTCAAAACAGTTAAAACGGCCCCATTATACTACATATAGTGGGCAGATGTGTATAAAAAACTACTTCACAAAAACGTCCTTAACCTGAAACGAAAATACGTGACGCATAGGATCGCTCACTCATTAAGACCACGTATATGCTACCACTAAATCGATTTATAGGGCGGAGGGAGGTTTGGAGGCGGTCAGTGGTGGGGCGGAGACGGGCTGGACGGCGGGATTTCAGCCGAAAGGGGCGGTTCCGGCGGGGGTGGAGGATATCAAAAACTGTCAAAAAAGGCGCTTTTGATGTGTTTTGATGGGAGTGGTATAAAAATTTAAAAAAAATTGCGGTTTTCAGACGAAATTATTATTTTATAGAAAGGTAGCCTATTATATTACATTATAGAATATAGGTGAAGCACAATCTTCTTTGAGGTAAGGCAAGGGGTTATGAGGTCAAAAACTTTGGCATTGGGAACAGCAACGTTAGGGTTCACGGTTACGGCGGCGCACGGGAGAGACGTGGGCTTCGGTAGCGCGTCTATGCCTTGCGCTGTCATTTTACCTGACAAAATGAGAAATACCCCCCCCCCCCCCCCAATTTTATAGCCTTTTTTGGGGGTTATATGCCCCATAAATCAATGATAAGCCATCGGGGAGACATTTTTGACTCCCAAACAAAGACACGCCGTAGGCGCAATTTAAATGCGTTTTACGGGTATCCGTTAGTTACGTTTTTGTGGGGAATTGTATACTTAATCCAACAAATCGTCGAGGGTTGTCTTCGGCGGAATTCGGGTGGATTTGGGGGGTTATCTGTGTCCACTAATTCGGGGAAGCCCAATAAAATTAACTTAAACTCATTACTAGGAGGTTCAGATGTTGCGTAATAAGTCTTGTCAGCGGATGTTGGCGGTCGCGACGGTGGTGTTGTTCGGTATGCTGGTTATCGGGTGCGGAAAAAGCGGTAACCCTACAGGCGGCGGCGGCGGAACGCAGTCGGGGGAGTTGGACGGGACGTGGTATAGCGCGGAAGATGAGATGATTTTGTCCCTGAATAACGGTGTTTATGAGATGTCGGCGGTCGAAGGCGCTATACTTGACGAAATCGTTGTCGATAATGCTTTTAAAATGATAAAAGGCAATTATACAACTTCCGGCAATCGTTTTACTATGACGCCTACCCAAGTTCACGGTGATATGTTCAACGCGTTTTTTATGGTAGACATCATGGACGAACTGGGAGACATGGACCTATTAGATTCGAGATGGTATACAAGAAGCGAGTTAAAATCCGCAATAGAAGCCTTGGTCGGCTCCTCAATTTACTCTGCTATGGGCGGAGACAGTATTATTGACGAAGAGTTTAATGAAATGGCCACACAGATAGTCGGAACGTATGTTCTAAGCAACGATATACTGATTATTACGTTTGACGGTGCCGACGAGCCTACGATGTTCACGAGGCTGTGATCTTTCCGGCTTGCGTTTAGGCCGGCGGGGTCGGCCCACCGCCGATGGCTAAAACATAGTTGGGGCTTCAGGAATTATGGTGGGAACATCCGAATAGACGATTCCGATACCCAATCCGGTAAGCGTAGCGTTAAAAGAAGGACGCACCCCTAACGGGGTGCGGTTTAAATCGTGGCGGCGAAACGTTCTCAGACGGCTTCGGAACCTCTCCGACAGCCCCCCATAGACTTGCCCCGAAGTAATGTTCTATACCCCTACCTTACCTGACTGCCACCCCCGCCCAACTTTTTTTGGCAACTCCGCCACCCATTATATATATTAATAGGCAGGTAACGTAGCAAAGGAGGCCGTATGCCCGTCAAAAAGAAGCGCCCCGCGACCGCCGTCAAAGCCGCCGCCGCGAAGCCCCGCGCCAAGAAGCCCCCCGCGGAGCGCGAGTTAGTCTCGTTCGACTTTGCCGTCAAGTACCTATTGCGCGGCAAGCGTGACTACGTCGTCCTCAACGGCTTTTTGTCCGAACTTCTCGGTAAAAAGGTCGTGGTCAAGTCTCTCGAAGACGTAGAAAACATTAAGGACGACAAAGACGATAAGACCAACCGCGTAGACCTGAAAGCGCAGATAGATGGCGGCGAAATCGTTTTGTTTGAAATCCAGTTCATTCAGGAATTTGACTTCTTAGGCAGGGTGCTTTTCGGCGTCAGCAGCGCGATAGTAGACCAAGTCAAGGAGGGTAAATTTTACAACATACAGAAAGTCTACTCGGTAATTATCGCGTATTCTAATCTAAACGCCAAGCGCGAGTACCTATTTTCCGGCGAAATGAACCATTTTAACGGCGTCCACTACAAAGACGAACAAATCCCGTTTTCACAGGCCATCGCTCCGAAATCAAAGAAGATGGTAGGTATTCACCCGGAGTATTACCTGATTTTGCCGAGAATGTTCGATGAAAAAATGCGCGGTCTGTTCGACGAATGGGTCTACATCCTGAAGAACTCCGCCGTCCGCGACGACTTCAAAGCCGCCGGAATAAAGGAGGCTAAAACGAAGTTAGACTACCTGCGCATGACACCCGAACAGAAAAAAGCATACAAAAGGTACTTGGAGAAGCGCAGAAGCGCCGACAGCGCGATCCAAACGGCGGAGGGTATAGGCGAGCGCAGAGGTAGACTGGAAGAACGCGCCAAACTCGTCAAAAGTATGTACGAAACGGGCTTAACCGTTGCAAAAATTGTAAAAAGCACAAAACTTTCGGAAACCGCCGTCAAACGGATTTTAGGCTTGTAAACGGGTATCAACCACTGCCCGGACTACACCGTTGGATGGTTTTAACGTCTGAGATGACGGTTTGGGTGGCTATGGAATTAAGAAGTGGCTGTCGGACATCCCTTAAAACCGCATATAGCGAACTCACAAAAACGCCTTAACCTGAAACGAAAACACGTGCCGCATCGGCGCGAAGGTTTTTTCTCCTTGTCGTTTTGTCGATTCGCCTCGGTACATTCCGGATAGGTTAAAGTGTTTGCCGGCGTCTACGTCGCTGACGCACGTGATTATGTGCGATGTGCCGCGTTGCTGGCCGCCGGCCATTCTGTAGTCTAATTCGCCGCCTTGCGGGACGTAGGAGAAGGTGTAGGAGAGTTCCGCCATGCCGTTCTTTGTCGGGCGGTAGATTATTCCCGGCTTTATCTGTACGTAGGCAATGCTGTCTGATAGCGGCGGGGTAAGGCGTTTTGGATCTCTTTCATAGACCATGCCGCCTCTTTCGCGTATGTAAAGCTCGATTTTCTCCTCATGGCCTATGCTCTGAACCAATTCTGCGCCTATATCGCCCAAGTCAAAATTCCCTGATTGTCCGTCTTGCGATTTTGACAGGTACTCTCTCTTGACCGTCAAGTATCGCGGCTCCACGCTCAGCAGCAAACGGTTTTTCTTTCTCTCTATTAACAGTCCGGTCTCAAAAACAGGTTCTTTATATGTGCGGATTATCCGCATTCCGGGCAGGAGATATAGTCTTGTCCTATAGAGACTGTTTTGGACTTTATGCTCGATGTCTTGACGGTACGACAGATCGGCGTAGCCGGGATATTGCGATATTGAACCGGAGCCGTCTGTTGTTGTCGATGTTGTTGATATGGAGGAAGATCCGCCGTCATTCTCTCCCGGAAAGAGCGACATCAACCCCGGTACGTACGATTTGACGTTGCTGTTTCTCGAGTCTACATGTTCTTCCAGCGACAGCACCCCGTTCCAAGACAGGTCGCCCAATATGCCGCGGATTTTCTTTGTCGGGCGGTAATACCAATCGGCGTTTAATTGTGTCTTACGTACCGTCGACATCGACGTGTTGTCGTATATTTCCACCTCTTGGATAATATAGTCCCCGTTTGCGCTCGGACGGAACTCTCCCGCCGTCGAATCGAACGCGTGCGTACCCAGTCCCTTGCCGATGTAATACATCTTTTGCTCAAATCGCGAGGACAGTTCTTGGTTGACGCGGTACTCTTGGCGTGATGAGAATCCGCCCTTTGTCGGTTCTATATCGCTTACCATCGACATTAAGAGCGTAGACGCGTTACCCTCTCCTTTAATATCGGTGTGCCGCCACTTGGCGTCGCCGTTCAGTTTCCATTTGTCAAGCGGGTTGAAGGCGACGGATTGATCCCACGTAAACGCGTAGCCGGTGTCGACCGATCCGGGGAAATTGCCGCCCTTTCTGTATTGGGTGAAGTTGGCGCTTTGCCGTAGCTGTATCGGCAGGTAGGCGACCTCAGCCGTGCCGGAGAGCCGTCCGCCGCCGCGTCCTGATGTGTCGGTGCTCCACTCGTCTCTGTAATCAAGGGCGGTTTCCCACGGCGGCGCCGGTTTTGCCGTGAGCTTGCCGTAGCGCCTATAGGTGATGTCAATATCGGAGAGATGGTGTTTAAAGAGCGCCGCCCCGGTGGTTAATAGCAGTTTATCCCGTATAAAACGCGCCTCCGCGTCTATGTTCGCCCTCTCCGTTTCCACCGTTGAGTCAATGTATGTCCGCCCCGCCGTAACGCTCACCGCCGCGCCTTTGACGATTGTACCGCCAATTGTAGATTCAATGCTGTGAAAGTAGTGCCCGCCTGATTTATCAACGCCGCCGCCGTTATTCCCGTTATCCGCGCCGCCGGTTCCGTCGGCGTCCCAGCGTTCTTTTCGCTCGTCCGCTGAAAAAATCTCATCTGTAAACTGTCGCGACCTATATCGATAATCAAGGCCGCCCCAAATTCCACGCTTGTCAAGCTGCCGTTCGCCTACGTCTAACTTGAACGTCGCCGCCGCCGAGAGGTTGCCGCCGTCGTCAATCTCCGAAAAAAGGTTTTCGTCAACCTCTTTACCAACGAGATTTAGTGACGCTTTGACGCCGCGCGTCTTAAACCGCGCGATTATCTCCGCGGCTGACTCCCGCTTAGGCGCGGCTATAGGCGCGAGTACAGTGTGGTCGCCCTGTCCCGCCCCGACGTATTTATAAACAAATTGCCCACGCTCGATTGTCGTGTCAATAGCGTAATCGGCCCCATTCTCCCCGCGCCGCGTCGGCGTGAATAGGGCGGTGTGGAATCCGTAAATATCATCAGGCCTCAGTGGATCGTAGGGGGCGTAGACGAGTATGCTGTCTGTGATAGAGGGCTCGTAGTTTTTTTTATACAGCGGATAGAAGACGCTCGTTTTCGCCACGTCCAACGGGTGTACGGGTCTCGCGGTGGAGGATAGGTAGGCCGGTTTGTTCCCGCTGTTCCTCAATACCTCCTTGTCCTCCTCGCTAAGCTGCATTTCTATGGGGCTGTTTTTGTCGTCACTCTCACTCCAGACGATCCCCTCTACGGACAGCGCGCTGTCTCCGGCGTAAAACGCCGCGCCGCCGCCGGTAAATATTCGCCGGTAGTCAAATGATTTGTACTCGTACTCCATCCTTATAAAATCATCTTGACTGATGAGAATACGCGGACCGAACGTTATTGAACCGATATCGTAGTCAACGGTGTAATCCGCGTCGATACCCTCCGTCATTTCTCTCCCGCCCAATCGCACCCGCACCGTCCCGGAGACCGGCGTGATGATCCCGGCCTCGCCGTTTCCCGTCATGTAATAGGGACCCTGCACCCCTTCTCGCCCCTTGACGGTCTGCACGGTATGGTTTCCGCCGGAGAACGACCCGAAGGCGTTCAGCCTCAGCCGCTCGTCGGCCGTCGGCGTAACGGACGCCGATATTCCAACGATCTTCTTTTCCCCCGAAAGCACCCCGCCCTGAAGCCATTTGGCGTACTGGTCGCCGGCGGTGACGGTAAATTTCTTATTAGTCAATTCGATAAACATCATGTCGATGTCGCTTATCTCGCGGGTAGATCCCTCAAGTTGCGAACCCTGATCGCTGAGTTGCGCGCGCAGCGTTGTGCCGGGACGTATCTCGCCCTCTATGAGCGCCTCTAACCCCTGCTCTAGGTTGACTTCGCCGAGTTCGCCTATGGAGACGCCGAATGATTTATAACCGGTGATTGAGAGGTTGCTTTGGTCATTGTCGCCGTTGGTTAGCTGATTTTCGGATTTGGTCAATAAGGAATCGGCGTGAGCAAACATGGCGGATAGACTGTCTATTGATTTGACGCTTTGTTTTTTGTGTAGAAAGAAGGTGACAGGGGAGGGAATGGAGATAGGTATGGTATCTTCGGCGCGGATGGCAGTGGCGATTAGTATTAATGCTAATACCGGTAGAAATAAGAGTGTGTGAATTAATCGCATCTATCATCCATTGTTATTATCAACGTCAATGTTTTTAATCCTTTAATCCTTATAATCCTATTAATCCTAGTCAAGACCCTACTTCCACCCACTTCTCCATCAATCCGTCCAATTCCTTCTTTAATCCGCTTATAGCCACCGATGTTGAGTGCAGCAATTCGTAGTTTAAGGCGTTGCCCGGGTCATTCAGTACTGATTCATGTTCCGTGATTTGCGCCTCCTTCTTAGCTATCTCTTGTTCCAATTTTGACGCCTCGCGCTCTCGCTTTTTTCTCTCTTCTCGTTCCCTGATCCTGATCTCTTTCTCGTCAACTATATCCGGCGGCGCTGATTTGCTCTTTTTGTTTACCGTTTTGTCGTCGCCTTGTTCCTTGAATAGTTTGTCGACATAGTATCTATAGTCCGCCAGATTCCCGGGAAAATCCCTCAGGCGCATCGGCCTTACTTCAATTATGCGGGTGGCCAAGCGTGATATGAAGTACTCGTCGTGGGAGACGAACAGTATAGTTCCGGCGTAAGAGGCCATCGATTCCGACAGCATCTCTATCGACGCGATGTCTAAGTGGTTCGTCGGTTCGTCTAACAGCAGGACGTTCCCCGGGCTTGCTAATATTGCGGCTAACGCCAATCGCGATTTTTCTCCGCCGGACAAAGCTTTAACATGTTTGTCAACCGCCGATCCGCTGAACAAGAAGGCGCCTAGGGCGCTTCTGATGTAGTTTCTATCGCTGCTCGCCGAGTGCGCGGCCACGGTATCGTACAGCGTCGCCTCGCCGTCGAGTTGCTCTAATTGGTGTTGCCCGAAATAACGTAGTTCCGCGTTGTGCCCCAGTATCATCTCCCCGTCAATGGGTTTAATCGTTCCGGCCAATAACTTTAACAGCGTCGATTTTCCCGCCCCGTTGGGGCCGACTATGGCGGCCTTGTCGCCTCGGTGTATCTCCAAATCAATATTATTGAGCACGATCCTGTCCCCGTATCCGGCTGAACAGCGTTTGAGGCGCAGCGGCGCGATGCCTGACTCCCGCGAGCAGGTGAACTTGAAGCTGACCGTTTTGGCCTCCGACTCTATTATAGGCAGCTCCGCTTTCAGGCTCTCCACCATCTTGGCCTTGGATTGCGCTTGGGCGGCCTTGGTCGCCTTGGCCCTGAAGCGTTCTACGAAGCGCTCGGCGCTCGCGATCTTTGACTCAAGGTTCTTAGTGCGCGTCTCCGCCGCGGCGGCCTCCTCCGCTTTTGCGGCGACGTACTTGTCGTAGTTGCCGTTGTAGACGCGGACGCCGCGGTTGCGGATGTCGGCAGTGTGCGTGCATATTCGGTTAAGGAAATCGCGGTCGTGGCTGACGATCAGCATCCCGCCCCGATATGAGGCCAGAAAGCGCTCAAGCCAGATCAGAGAGTCCATGTCCAAGTGGTTGGTGGGTTCGTCGAGCAGCATGAAGCCGGGATTTTGGAGGAGTAGCCGTCCCAAGACCGCCCTCATACGGAAGCCGCCGGAGAGCTCCCGAAGCGGCTTGTTCCAAGATTCGCTTGGGACGCCCAGCCCGTCGAGGATCATCTCCGCGCGGGGGGCGAGGGAGAACCCGTCGTTTACCTGCATCTCGCGTTCGATCTCGTCGAACTTGCCAAGCGCGCGCGGGTCGCCGCCGCTTATGCCCGCCGCGGCCTCGCCCAAACGCTCCTCGTAGCGCAAAAGGTGCTTGAACGGCTCTAACACGGTCTCAAGCGGCGTAGCCTCGGAGAGCGTCTCCACCTCCTGAGGCAGCCAGCCGACCGTGAGCGAGCCCGGCATTTTGAGCGATCCGCCGTCGGGCTGCTCGACACCCATGATCATACGCAGCAGGGTGGTCTTGCCGGCCCCGTTTGGCCCGATAAGCGCGGTGCTGTGCTCTTCGTTTATACTAAACGTCGCCCCGTCAAACAGCACCGTATCGCCGTACTGCTTGGAGACGCCTTCAAACGCAATCATCTGTAAGCCCTTTTTATCCGATAAACTAGCGCAAGGTTTTTTATGAAAATATATCATTCCTTGCCGTTTTTTCAACTCTTTTTCAAGGGCTTAAAATTCGGTCGCTACGGATGTAAATAGCTTCTGAACGAAGAAATATTTCTTGGTAAATAATTCTTAAGGCTATTAACATCGTTTGTCCATGTGCCTTGATTGATATTAGGATCCTGTTGCACGGCGTTTGTAATTAAATTTGAGTGTCTGTTTATCTTGTCATTTAATCGCTGGCTTACAAACAGGTCGTTCAAAAACAGGTCTCCGAGTTGCACGTAACGGTTCCAGTAAACGGCGGCCATAAGTTTGGTAAGTTTGTCGCAATTTGGCGGTACAAAAGTATTGCCGCCGCCGAAACCGGCAGATTGGTTTCCGCAGTTGGTGGTGGGCACATTCCACTGCGGCAATGCTTGTCCGCCAAATCCGCCGCCGAACCCGCCGCCCCCCATAGCGTCAAAGTAAGTGTCTCGTTCTACCAATGCTTGATCCATATCCCATGGAACAATCCAAATTTTTCCGTTTGATGTTTCTTCTTCGTAAAAGAAATAATTATGATTCTTACCTTCCCGCTTTGCATTGTCCCAATACCACGACCGTATGCCGTCCCAATTCTTAATGGCTACGTCTACCGCTAAATAGCGCAGGAGATAGTCAAAATCCATATACGAAGAGAGATTTTGCTCAAAGTTCTGTTCATTTGAAGAGCTAATTGCATTGTAATATGATACCATTTTTCGTACGTCGGCGCTTTCTATCGGGTCGTCATTGGTTTTGAGGCCGTCTAAATAATATCTTGTATCGCCGGATTTCGGCCATACCTCCTTGTAAAGGTTCCCGTTGCCGTGGTCGGGCCATCTCGATTTGGTAAATCTACCGTCAATCTCTTCCACAGCCAAAAAGAGCCCTATCAGTACATTGTTGACATATACATTGGCGTAAGATGTTCGCGGTGCGTGAATTCCCATATCCCTAAACAGTTCGTAAGAGATCATTTCACGCATCTTTGTTGCGTCCGCGGAAAACGCGTGCAGATTAAGTTTCTTCAAACCGTAAAATCGCTTTTCCGGATCGTACTGCGTAAATTTTATTTTGTATGATATTTTGGCGCATGTTTTTCTGGGGTTCCCTCCGGTGGTGTCGCCATTAGGGAAAAAACATCTCGGAAGGGTGTAATCCGATCCCTTATAACGAACCCCTACCTTTCCGATAATGTTACCCTCAAAGTTCAATTCTGCCGGGATGAATTCTTCCCTATACCCGTAAGTATTCAAATAGGTCAAAGAATCCGCGCTGATGGTAAAGCGGTATTCGCGCACTTTTGACTGGTCGAAAACAAAACTCCTCTCGTCCGGCTTGAGTTCGATACGCATATCGGTGTTGGAACCGGTCATGGCGCTGTCTTTCGGCAAATATTCGTCATGCCGAAAAATGAGCCGCTCCGAGACGGCCATGGCCTGCGCCGACTTGGTTAAGCGCGGAGCGCCGGCGGACATGGGCGCGGAGCCGAAGGTGAAAGAAGAGGCCGCTTGATTCGACAAGACGATTTGAGCGCGGGCGAGCGCCCCCTGTTCCCCGCGTAATTCAAGAAGGTAAGCCCCCGTCGCCAGCCCCCCGGGCAGCCCGACGACCCTTGAGGCCGGAATCCGGCTGTTAAAAACCCTCTTGCCGTTAACGGCGTAGACGGACGCGGAAGTTACCATAGGGGCCGAACGTAAATCAAGCGTGCGCCCGTTAAGGTTCCAGCGCGCAATATGCGGCTCCGCCTTGTGCGCGGGACGCTCGGACACCGCCACGGTGAGGTTTGTAATGCTAAACCTGCCGTTTTGGTCAGTGCGGGCGTAGAACTCCGAATGGTCCACCGAGACTAGAACGCCCTCTATCGGAGTACCGTCCGTTTTGTTGACCACAACCCCGCTATAATCGCGGGCCGTCGCCCAAAATGCGCAGATCAGGACAAAACTCATCATTACAGAGAATCGACTCTTTTTGAATCTGTTCATGGAACTGCTCCATAGGTAAAGGTTCAGGATTTAATAAATACTATACATGGCGCATACATATAATATACATAAAATATATCCGCATTAAGACAAAAATCTTTTAAAATCAAAATCTTTTTTTTTAGACGAAGCCTTCGGCTTCATAGGATATGCGGGGCTAAACCCCGCATATACAAAATCAAAGTCAAAGGCTTTTTTCTTTTGACGTTATCTTTTGACGTTGACTTTATATGCGGGGTTTAGCCCCGCATATCCTATGAAAGGGCGCGATTTATCGCGCCCTTTCGTCTAA
>JAITFI010000018.1 GCA_031281485.1 Chitinispirillales bacterium
TATATTGGGAAGCGTGGAGTCAAATAAATTTTAATTTTTTTTCATCCTTCCCAAAATGAAAACCATCCCGAAACCCCTAAATTTTGCCGGAAAAGGCGTTCCGCACCCCTATCCCGCCCCAAAAAGCGCCTTTTTGACCACCGGAGGCCCGAAAAAGCGTCCGGGGGGCGTTTTTTTGGGGGGGGCGGGTGGTTTAAGGCGGTTACTTCAGCCCCAAAATCTTTTTGACATCCTTT
The DNA here is from genome assembly GCA_031281485.1 of Chitinispirillales bacterium. Taxonomy (GTDB): domain Bacteria; phylum Fibrobacterota; class Chitinivibrionia; order Chitinivibrionales; family Chitinispirillaceae; genus GUT77. The sequence continues at coordinate 237 of JAITFI010000018.1, forward strand.
TCCGGAAGTTCGGTAACCTTTACGATCTGTTTGACGGTGAAGCCACCTTTATACATTTGCTTGACGAATTTGTGGGTCGTCTCCTGCTCTCCCTCCAATTTGCCCTTAATTCTGCCTCTCTTCTCGCCTTCCTCCTCCCGAATCTTGAGCGCATCTTCTAACTTCCATTCTGCCGTTAACATATTCCGCACCGCCTTTCTATGTGTTGATAGGTAATCCGCTAAAAAGCCTTCTTTTATACATTCTTCCGTAGCCCGATCAAACGCAAGACCGAATTTCATCGTTTTGCTGTACTTGCGGACTTTGGCCGTAAACACCTCGTATGCGTTGAGCGTAGCGCACCGCCGCGCGATTTTTTTGTTGCGGCCTTTGTTTATGTTGATATGTATACAATAATTTTCGACGACGATTAAAGACTTTATTCGGACGCTATTATGCTTTTTATTTTTCTTTTAACGTATTCCAAATCACTATTGTGCAGTAACGGTATCAATGCGTTTATCTCTTCTATGGGTAAATCCCACCATTTAAACATCAACATTAATTCAATTAATTCGCTATCAAATCTTTTTCGGATAATTCTTGCCGGATTTCCCGCTACTATCGAATATGGCTCAATATTACTTCCTACAATACTATTTGTTCCGATAATTACGCCATCTCCAATTTTTACACCCGGCAATATTGTAGCCTTTTGACCTATCCATACATCATTTCCAATAACAGTATCGCCTTTGAGCGGCATTTTATCTATTGTCGGTACGTCTTCATTCCACTTTTCAAAAATATAGAACGGGAATGTTGATACACAATTCATTTGATGATTCGCCCCATTCATTATGAACTCCACACCTGACGCTATTTGACAAAATTTGCCAATAATTAATTTATCGCCGTAAAAATCATAAAAATGTGTAACATGGTTTTCAAAATCGGTATCGCTAAAATACGTAAAATCCCCGACAATTATATTCTTATTTTTAATTGTCGGTTTTATATAAGTTACTGTTTTTATATTTGGAACAGGAAAGATAACATTAGGGTCAGGTAATATACTATTCTCCATAAAACACCTCTCTAATTTTGACTTTTTGCGTTTAAATCAACATCCGTCACAAAAAGTCATCGGGAAATTCAGGGTTCTCATCCGTAATGATTCTTGTCGGGCGCTCCAATATCTCTTGTATATACGGATACGGCGTAAGCATTGCCGTTTGCGTTGTTCCGTTGTACATCTTCAAACCTTTGATGCCCAGTTTCGCCAACTTTTTATCTATGGCCGCCGGTTTTACCGCCGACGGGTTTACTCTGTCCGACGCCATCGTTATCGACCACAGCACGGCGTACATCTGTATATACATATATAACGGGTTTACGTGCTTGAAAACCGACGACAGCGTCTTCTGTATACAGGCAAACGCCACGGGACGCACCACCGGAGACTCCGAATGCATGATGTAGACGCCGGCGTTGTCCCGCATCGCCCTTTTGGCTATGCGGTAGAACTCCTTTGTATAGAGCATGGTCGACGGGCCGAAAGGATCGGTCATGTCCATTATTATAACGTCGAACTCGCCCGGGTGATCCTCCGTGAACTTGCGGCCGTCGGTTATGTTGACTTTCACCCTGGGGTCGTCGAAGCAGCCGCCGTGCACGTCGGTCAGATACTTCTTCGAGAAGTTGACCACCCCGCCGTCAAGCTCGGCCAGCTCCACGCGCTCCACGCCGGGGTATTTGAGCGCCTCGCGGAGTATCCCGCCGTCGCCGCCGCCGACTACGAGTATGCTGCGCGGATTAGGATGGCAGGCGAGCGCCGGATGCACCATCGGCTCGTGGTACATGAACTCGTTCTTCTCCGCGACCTGTGTGATGTCGTCCAACAGCAGCACCCTGCCGAACTCGTCGGTGTCGGCAAGCTCTATCCGCTGGTACTTGGTTTTCGCCCGATGCAGCGTCTTCTTTATGGTATAGTAGAACCCGAACGCCGGATTCAACGCCTCGTGGTACAGCCGCCGCCTCTTCATTATCCTCGCCATATCTCACGCTACCCTGTCGTCATAGATGTTTCTGCACTCGAATATCTCCTGCATCTCATTCTTGAGGAGCGTGCGCACTTTCGTTTTCTCCGCCTTGGACATCTTATCCGTGCCTGAGCCGAAAAGATAGCTCTCGAGCTTCATACTCTTGATCTGCATTTTGGTGTGGAATATGTTGTCCGACACGATGTTTATGTCGTAAGCGGTGTACTTATCGAGAATATCGTCGGATATATAGTCTTGTATAGACGTAATATCGTGGTCGATGTAGACCTTCCTCCCCTTGACGTCGCGGGTGAAGCCGCGGACCCTGTAGTCCAGCAGCACTATATCGGAGTCGAAGCTGTCGATCAGAAAGTCGAGCGCCTTGAGCGGCGAGATCGTGCCGCAGGTCGACACGTCGATGTCCACCCTGAATGTGGCGAGCCCGTTGGCGGTGTTGTTCTCGGGATATGTATGCGCGGTGATGTGGCTCTTGTCCAAATGCGCGACCATGCCGTCCGACGCGAGCTGGTTGTGCCCCTCGTTTATCAGGATGGTGACGCTCGCCCCGCGCGGGTCGTAATCCTGAGTGGAGATGTTCACGATCCGCGCCTCTATTATACTCGTCACCTCTTCGAGTATGCCGCGCAGCTTTTCCGAGTTGTACACCTCGTCGACGTACTCCAAATAGTCCATCTGCGACGACTTGGAGGGCGCGTAGCAAATATCGTAGATGTTGAAACTGAGCGACTTCGTAAGGTTGTTGAAGCCGTGCAATTTCAGCTTGCGCCCGCGGCAATGATTCAGCACATTATCCCCCTGAAAATCTAAATTTCGTTGATATAAAGCGGCTTGTACCCGCTGTACTTTCCGTCCAGATAGTTAAAAACGATGACTTCCGTGCGCTTCCCGCGCTCTATATTCACCACGAGGCGGTCGGCGAAGAGGCGGCACATGTGCAAGCCGCGCCCCGAGTCGTCCATGTCGCCCTCGCCCTTTATCTGGCGTTCCATCTTGCTGAGAACGGTCTCGCGGGTGAGCGCGCCGCACTTGTCCAAGACCGAAACGCCGTACTTGTCCGTATCGTAACCGAATTCCACGTACACGTACTCCGACGGTTCAAGCGCCACATCCGAAAACAGGGCGTACTTCTCGGAACCGTCCTCGCGAGTCGGCGCGTGGTAGATGGCGTTCGTCAAAATCTCGTCCAAAACAAGCCTTATATCCTCCACACTGGAAAACCTGTTCTCAATCTCCTCCACTATCTTGTCCCTAACCGCATGCGCCTCTGCCGACGATTTGACGCAGTAGGTGGCGGCCACGACGCCGTCCTCCGGACGCAGGTAGCGGCCAAGCCCGAAGATCTCGCCGGTCAGAAGCCCGTTTATTATCCTCTCCACCTCGGCGAAGTTGAACGGGATCGCCTTGGGTATAATACTGCAAACCGCGCTCCCCCGCACAAAGTCTACGTACTCGTCGATATTTGACGAGGTGAGCAGCGCCGTCCTGACCTTCGGGAAGCTCTTGTGAACCTCCAGCAAAAAGCCGGGACCGTTCATCTCCGGCATGTTGATGTCGGAAACCACAAGGTCGAACGACTCCTTCCCGAGGAGGTCAAGCGCCTCAGTCGCGCCGCCGGCTGTGACTATATCAAACTTATCGCTGAAATACGCCGACAACATCGAACGGATGTAGTCCTCGTCGTCGACAAACATCACACGGTATGACACTTTGGGCGCTCCGATTTCTTGGCGTTTGGGTTAATGTTACGGCTTATATAGTCGCGCGATATCCATACCGCATTGCGTAACACTTATATAATGTAATATATGGGACGGGCGAAAGTCAAATTTATCGGCGGGACAGAGCCCTGACCGTCCCACCCCTCACCAAAATCCTTTGACGGCTCGATTCCGCCATAATTCCTGACGATCCGCATTTTTTTGTTGACCCGCCGCGCGCCCATAATGTATTTTATGCTTCTTACCGTTAAGCACCGGTATCCGCAGTAACAACAACCATAAATTGCGCCGTAGGGCAGAAAACCCGCCCGCGCGGCGTGTGAAAGGATTTTGCTTTGGTACAGAATCGCGAAAACGCGCTCTATACGTGGCTCTCCGCCGCCGCCGTGTTCCTCATATCGCTCGGCGTTTACGCCGTCACCGTCGCCCCCACCGTCGCCTTTTGGGACTGCGGGGAGTACACCGCCGCCGGACAGACCCTCGGCGTGCCGCATCCGCCGGGGAACCCGCTCTTTATCCTCCTTATGCGCTTGGCCAGCATGTTCCTCTCTTTCTTCCAAGACGTCGGCTACCGGATGAACTTCGCCGTGGCCATAGCAAGCTCGCTCACCGCGTCGGTGCTCTTCCTTGCCATAGTCGAGGCGGGCAAAATCTTTATCGGCGAGCCGGACACCGTCTGGAAGCGGATCTGCCTCAACGCCGGCGGGATCGCGGGCGGGCTCTTCGCCGCTTTCGGGTATACCTTCTGGTTCAGCGCCGTGGAGACCTCCGTCTACAATATATCCATGCTCTTTATCGCCACTTGCACGCTGCTTATGCTCGTTTGGGCGCGCAGCAAGAGCGCCGACCGCGACAAACTCCTCGTCCTCGTGGCGTTTTTGGGGTTCCTCGGCATAGGGCTGCACATGTTCACAATGATCATCTTCCCGCCGGCGTTTCTCTTTATGATACTCTGGGACGAGAAGAAGCGCACAGACTGGCGGCTGTGGATTACGGGCATTATGATGTCCGTGGTAATCTACAGCCTCTCGACGTTCGTGGTTCTGGGGGCGATTACGCTGGTCGTCACCCTCATTATGTCGCTCACATCGCAAGAGCACAAGTACGAGTGGCGCTTCTGCTTTTTCCTCGCCTTCTTCGCCATAATCGGTTACTCGGTGCACATCACGATCCCTATACGCGCCGCTCTTGACCCCATGATAAACGAAAACCACCCGTCGACGTTGGACGCCTTGGTAGGCTTCCTCGAAAGGCGCCAGTACGGTTCCGAGAGCATGATCTCGCGTATGTTCTGGAGGCGCGGGCTTTGGTCAAATCAATTCGGCATAGAGGAGCACATGGGTTTCGGCGGCTTCCACCTGACGCAGTTCTTCCGCTTGGGCCCGACCGATACGGCGGTATCGTTTTTCAAGGCCGGTTTTATCCAAGGCATGAGCAAGCTGATTATATACCTCATCCCCACGGCGTTCATGCTCTACGGGTGGTCGTATCTATATAAGAAAAACCGCCACGCCGCCGTATTCCTGATCTCTCTCACGCTGCTCACCACCATCGGGATGGTGTTCTACATGAACTTCGCCGACGGTCTGCGCCCCGAACGCTACGACTACGAGCAGTGGATACGCGCCGGACAGCCGGGGCCGATGCCCACCGTCCACCGCGAGGTCAGGGTGCGCGATTACTTCTTCACCGCCGGCTTCATGTACTTCGGAATGTGGATAGGCCTCGCCGGAGTATGCCTGCTGCACGCGCTCTTCACCTCCAAGGACGATTTTATTAAAAAGGCCGTCGCCCCGATATGCGCCGCCGTGATCACGCTCTCCCCCGTCATTCCGGCCACCGCCAACTACAACCTGAGCACGCGCGCCGGAGACTGGGTGCCGTACGACTACGCCTACAACCTGCTGAACAGCTGCGAGAAGAACGGCATCCTCTTCACCAACGGCGACAACGACACATTCCCCCTATGGGCGCTGCAAGAGGCTTACGGGGTACGCAAAGACGTGCGCATCGTGAACCTCAGCCTCGTAAATACCGATTGGTACATCAAGCAACTGAAAAAGCTTGAGCCTATCGTGCCTATAAGCTACACCGACGCGGAGATAGATAAGCTGCAGCCGCGGCTAAACCCCTATGAAAAACCGACTCTGTACACGCTCAAAAAAGCCGGAATACCGCTCACGCTGCCCGGCATAGAGACCCAGCGCGTCCTGCGCGTTCAAGACATGATGGTGCTGAACATCGTAAACGCCACGAATTGGACAAAACCCATCTACTTCGCGATGACCGTCTCCGAAGACAACCTGATGGGGCTTGACCCGTACCTGCAAGCGCAGGGCCTGGTATACAAGGTAATGAAGGAGCGCGTAACTTTCGACGACCGCTACAATTTAGACCGTACCATCGCCACCATAGACTCAAGCTACTCGCTGCGCGGAATAGGCAAAGCCAAAATGAACGACACCTCCCGCCGACTGCTGACGAATTACCTGCAAATCGCCTTTGACCTCCGCGCCCCGATGGACAGGCTGAAACGGGATGCCGAGGAGCTCAAGGCGGAAGCCGTGACCGCGCCGGAAGCCGAAGTGACCGTAAAGGCCGATATGGCTGAGAAACACTACAAGAAAAGTCTCGCCACCGCCGTCGCTTTCTTAGACAAATGCGTAGAAATGATGCCCTGGGATTGGCGCGCGCGCGGTATTCACCACGAGTTCCTGATGGATCACGGCATGTACAACGAGGCCGCCGCCGCCATCGAACGCTCGATAGCCGAAGACCCTGAGAACCGCGCCAAATACGAGCCGCTGCTCGAAAGAGCCAAAATAGAGATAGGAAGGAGCTGACGTGGAAAAGACATACCTCACCCGCGAAGGGTACGAAAAGATGGCCGCCGACCTAAAACTGATGCAGACCGTCAAAAGGCGCGAAATCTTGGAGCAATTGGAGATGGCCCGCGCCCACGGCGACCTGCGCGAAAACGCCGAGTACGAGGCGGCGAAACACGCCCTGCAGATGCTCGACATCCGCATAAACGAGATGCACGAAAAGATCGCCTCGGCGGAGATATTCAGCACCGACAACATATCCACCGACAAGGTGGTCATAGGAACTAAGGTAACGCTGTGGGACTTCTCATACGAGGAGGAGATAGAGTACCTGATCACCGGAACGGACGAGGCCGACCCGGCGGCGGGAAAGATATCCATCAACTCCCCCGTAGCCACCGCGCTGCTCGGCCACACCGTCGGCGACCAGATCGAGGTCAAAGCGCCCAGAGGGGTTATGAAGTACGAGCTTAGGAAGATTGACAGGTGATCAGCGGTTGATTTTAAAGAACTCCAAAATCCGCGCGTACCACCCCTCGTTTACCGCCTCCGCCTCGTAAACCAGCGTCCGCCCCTTGCTCAAATCCAGCTCTCCGAGCGCGCCCCTTGCCGCCGTCAGTTCCATCGCTTTCCCACGCGCCCCGTCCACATCCAACGGGAATACCTGCAACTTGTTTCCGCCGGCTTTTTTAAAGGTAATCTTACCGTTAAGCACCTGCGTCAGCACCTCGCCCTCTCCGGCGTTTTCCAATTTATTTCTCAGCGCGTCATACCGTTGCCCGCTCATTTTAGCAGGGCCTACCGCCACTATGTAGAAGCGCTTTGACGACACCAAATTCGCGCCGTCCGCGGATACGGCGAAGATCGACGCGTGTTTGTTTGAGAGCTCGCACTTGAACGCCGGAAAATCGTACCGCTCCCCTCGCCCACCGATGAAGCCGCTTACACCTTGCACACGCGGGGCGTCTATGCGCATGTAGCCGATCTTCTCGTTTATCGCAAGCTCCCCGGTCTCCGATGTGATGACGCCGCTCTCTCTGTTGTAATACTTGTCGTACTGTCCGCGGTTCGCGCTTGAACCGCGGTCAAAGCTCTTGGCGACTCTTGTAACGAACGGCAGGTGATAATTGTCCTCAAGCGTATCGGAGTAGTTTGGCAAGTCGCCGTAGCGCTCCTCCGTGACCCCCTCCACCACGGCGTTCTGCGCCGTCTTCACGTCGCCGCGCAGAAAGAGCGGCGCGGCCATCACCCACTGGGCGACGTCTTCCGGCTGCACCGAGAGTTTATAATTTTGGATGCGGTCGACGCCGAGGCTATGCAGGTCGAAATCAAACTGCAATATGCCGTGCCACCCCTGAAGCGCCCCGTAGGCAGCCATCAGCGGCACGCCCTCAAGCACGTACTCGTTCGGGTAGCAGTGATTCCACTCCGTCAATATAAACGGCTTGTTGGCAACGCGGTAGTAGGCTTTGCTTAGGATGGAGTTCGCCCTGAGGCTCTTAAGCTGCGAGCGATTGTCAAACGGCGCTTCGAGTATGCGATCCCAATCGTCGTTTATCTTCCAAACTTGAGGGTGATCCCAGTAGAAGTTCGAGCAGATGAGGTCGAGTTCCGTGTTGTCTTTGAGCATTGCCAACAGCGGTAGCGGCATGTTGCTGCCGGCGAGCACGTAGCGCCCGCCTATGCCGCGAACGTATCCGCGCATCTCCCTGAAGTATCCCCTCTCCAACTCCGAGAGAAATTCTATGCTCTCCTTGACATCGCCGGAATCCGACGTTCGTTTGAGCCACACCCGGTCGCCCTTCCAGTCTAAGCCGAACACCGCGAGGCTTTTGTAGGTGGAGGCGAGGCTGATAAATTCCACCGGATCTATCTTCGCGAATCCTGACGGTCCGATATCAGGCACCACCGTTTCCGGTTCCGGCGGCGCGGCGGACGCGCTGTATGTTGATTTAAATCTCGCGAATTCCGCTTTTGCCGCAGCCGATTTTGAATAGGACGGCCTCGCGGCGGATTTTGAGGCGGACGTTTTTTTTACTATCGGTTTCGTTAAATTATGCTTCGCCGGAGTTGATTCAGCCATCTCCATATTTAAAAGCCGCTCCTCCCACAAACTCTCAAGCTCCCTGCGGTAAGCCGGTGTAAGTATGTCGCCGGAGAACGAGGTAAAGGCGGTCGACTCGTTTATGAATTCCGACGCCGCTATGGCGGGTTCGTCCTTGTAGGCGATTCCCGTGAATTGGTTGACGTGGTTTAATAAATTGGCTATATACTCTTTCTGCAAGTCGATAAGCTTGCGGGAGAAAAATCCCGCTTGCTTTCCGCCGAGATCCGGCGGTCGATCAAACACGCCGTCCGCGGCAGTAAAGTCGCGGTGAACGAGAAAGTCGAGGAATATATAGATGCCGCGCTCCTTGCAACGCGTTATAAGATAATCAAGCTGCCGCATAGACTCCGCGGAGAAAACGCGCGTCCCCTCCGCGTTGCCGAAGATATTCGGCGACGTCCACGGGGCGTCCATGTGATGCAGCCGCAGCATATTGCACCCCATCTTTGCGAGCCGCGACACGGCGGAGTCTAATTGAGCGTCGGAAGCGAACACGTCTTTCGCCACGAGGTTTGTTCCCCAAAAGCGCGCCGCCGTACCGTCTTCGAAGTAGAGGTTGCCGTCTTTGGCTTTGAGAAATCCGTGCTTGCCGGCGGGGGCGTCGAGCAGGCGCGACCAGTCTACGTAGTGGCTGCCGGAGGCGCCGGGTTTGCCTTTGAGCGGGTACCACTCGCCCTCGTCCATGATGCCGGAGATGCGGGGGAGTTCGGCGGCGACTGGTTTGCCGCAGCGGGTGGCGAAGATTATTATTATCAACATCAATATATATAGAAGATTGCACTTATAATGGCGCATTTATATTAGCCTTTCCTACGCGCGTTTTGCGCTAAGGCCATGTCGGCTAGGACTATTGCGGCCATTGATTCTACTATTGGGACTGCTCTAGGGACGACGCACGGGTCGTGACGTCCGGCGGGCTTTAGTATTGCGTCGTTTCCGTCGTAGTCGGCTGTTGTTTGGTGGCTGCCTATTGTCGCGGTGGGTTTGAACGCCGTTTTGAAATAGATGGGTTCGCCGTTTGATATGCCGCCGAGTATGCCGCCGCTTCTGTTTGTCAACGTGCCTAAACCGTTTTGTTTTTTAATGAAAATGTCGTTATGTTCAGAACCGCGCATCGCGGCGCCGGCGAAGCCTGAGCCTATCTCGAAGCCTTTGGCGGCGGGGATGGAGAGCATCGCCATAGCCAACATGGCCTCCAGCTTTTGGAAGATCGGTTCGCCCCAGCCCGCCGGCACGTTGCGGCATACGCAGGTTATCGTGCCGCCTATTGAGTCGCCGTTCTCCATCACCTCTAAGATCGCCGCCTCCATCGCCTTGGCGCTCTCCGCGACGGGGCAGCGCACGGGGTTGGCGTCTACCATGCCGCGCGTGATGGTGTTCAGGTCTATGCACTCTATGCTGTTTCGGCTGATGGCGCTGCTGGCCGCGCTGTCGGCGCTGTCGAGCACGGGGGTCGAGGCGCTTATCCCGCCCACGGATGAGACGAACGCGACTATCTCCACGCCGAACCGTTCGCGCAGAAATATCTCCGCCGCCGCCCCTGCCGCGACGCGCCCGACCGTCTCCCTAGCGCTCGCCCGCCCGCCGCCGCTCGACGCGCATACGCCGTACTTTACCTTATATGTATAGTCGGCGTGCGAGGGACGCGGGATGCCTTTTATTGATTCGTAGTCGCTCGGACGCTTGTCCCCGTTGGCGACGACGAGGGCGATCGGCGTTCCGAGCGTATGTCCGCCCTCAACGCCGGAGAGTATCTTTACCGCGTCCGTCTCGCCGCGCTGCGTGGTAATCGCGCTCTGTCCCGGGCGGCGGCGGTTAAGCTGCGTTTGCACGCCGTCCTCAGTAAGGGGTATACCGGCGGGAAGACCGTCTACGACGGCGCCTATAGAGTCTCCGTGAGACTCGCCGAAAGTCGTTACGCGGAGATAGTTTCCTATTGTACTGGACATGGTTTTCCTCCCTTTTCCTTGATCAAATAATAAACATTGACATTACGAGGACAAACGCCTAAATATTTCCGCCGCGGCCTCATCGGGCGTAAAATATTCATTGTCCACCGCTATATCGGCCAGCGCCGCGTATATAGGGTCGCGTTTATCAAACTCCTTTTTGATCTCTTCCGGCGTGCTTCCCATTGTGAGCGGAGTCCCTTTTTGCTTCATCCTCTCCATAATGACGCCCACGCCGCACCGGAGGTAGACTATGCGGCCTATCGATTTCAGGCACTCCCGGTTCGCCGCGTCCATCGGCGTGCGCCCGCCGGTCGACAGCACCGTGTCGCGCATCTCGGAGAGCGACTTTAGCGCGTCGTTCTCAAGCGCCGTGAAACCGCCCGACCCGATCTCTCCGAAAATCTGCCGCACGGAGAGACGCGCCCCGGTCCTCCTCTCGTAGCGCTCCTCAACCACCCGGTCAAGATCGACGTGCCGCATACCGACCCGGCCGCAAAGCGCGGCGGCGGTGACCGATTTGCCGCTTGAGGCGAAGCCTATGAGGACGATGTTCACTGTATCAAAAATCCCTTTATTTTTAATGATTTAAAGACGAACCCGACCGCGCCATCCCCCCCGCGTCTTTTTGCCGCTTTCGCGGTCTTGCGACGCCTCCGTTTTTAATATATATTATTGGTAGATGGTTTTAGCGTTTTTTTTTGGCGCTTCGGGCTACCCATAATATATATTTATGAACACATAACCATTGGTTTTAACCCCAAAGGGGTAAATTTTGGCTAATCGCGCGTTAATCTCGTTTGATTACGCGCATCACAATGTTCTAAATAAAACTATAAGGAGACGGAAATGAAAGCGAAATCCCCAAAAGTCTACACCCTGGCGCAAGTAGAAAAGTTATTACGCAAGGGCCACAGCACCGTTTACGGCTACATAAGCGCCGGCTTGATAAAAGTCTACCCCAACAAGGTAAAGGGGAAGTCGGGGAGGATGGGACTGGTGATATCGGAAGCCGAATACGAGCGTCTTAAGCGCAACGGCGTTGACTCGACCGGGATAAAGGCCAAGCTGAGCGGCGGCGCCACCCGCAAGACCGCAAAAAAAAGGGTCACGCGCAGCGCAACCGCCTCCAAACCGGCAAAGAAGAAGAGCGCCTACGCCCGCGGGGTAACGAAAAAGCAGGTCCGGCGCAACGCCGCGGCTGCAAAAAAAAGTAAAAGATGAGTGGACTGTGGGGTCACTAAATCTTTTAAAATCAAAATCTTAAAAATCTTTTTTAGACGAAAGGGCGCGATAAATCGCGCCCTTTCATAGGATATGCGGGGCTAAACCCCGCATATGAGTCAACGTCAAAGGCAACGTCAACATCACTGGATTGCTTCGTCGCTTCGCTCCTCGCAATGACCGTCATTGCGAGCGTAGCGAAGCAATCCAGTGACTTTGCTTTTGACTTTGATTTTGATTTTATATATGCGGGGTTTAGCCCCGCATATCCTATGAAGCCGAAGGCTTCGTCTAAAAAAGATTTTAATTTTTTAAAGATTTTAAAAGATTTTATGGACGGCTTTTATTATATTTAGGTTAGGTATAGATTCGGGCGGAAAACCTGCCCGCGATATGCCGCAATTTAACGCTAGAGGGTTAAGCAATGAAGGCTACTACGCTGATTAAGGCTATGGCGCTAACGGCGTTCCTCGCCGGAATGTCCGCCGCGGGGGTAAAGTACGTCGCGGTCGTGGAAACGGAGATAGACGCGCAGTCGGGCGCGTCCGACAACCTGAATCCGGCGGAGGTCAGGGAGATAACGGCGGAAATCCGCAGACAGGCCATCGAAAATTTGCCGCAGGACAGATACAGCGTCATGACATCGGAGACGGTGCAATCTATGGGCGGCGCGGACTATATTGTGAGGGGGACTATAGGCAAATTCCAAACGCGGTTTACACTGAAAGTCGAAATTTACGAAGCCGACAACGGGACGCTGGTGGCTACTTCGGAGCCGGTAAGGACGGAGAATGTGGGGGAACTTTTGGATATGGCTACGTCGGTTTGCGGGGATATGTATAGAAAATTTGCGGGAGGGAAAGAATCTGCGCAGAAACCGAAAGTCAAAGCAGAACCGAAAGCAATTGCAAAGAACTCCACACTCGTACCGATTGAAAGTGGATACTATATAGCGCCAAAATATCAAACTCCGTTGGGGACACCTGTTTCTTGGGGGGGTGTTAATGTAGAAGGTGGGTTGATTTGGGGGAATGGAGTGTTCCTCGGACTTGACCTTAGTTTCGGTATGGGCAGTGAGAAGATTACCGATTCTACCGGTAACGGCCTTGGGGGAATAGGCATAAATTTAGGCAATGTGTATGATCTTGGTGGTCAACTGCAATTTGTCTATGGCGGGTCAGCGGGATATTGGTTTGCGGGAACTTGGCACAACTATAAATATAAAGGCGATGATGACGCTCGTTACTTGGCACTCAGTTATCTTGCCCTATTTGTTAAACTGCGTTGGGAATTTGTTGAGCTTTCATACAGAGGTTTTTTTGGATTTAAGGGTGTGGATTATGATAAAACGTGGAATTCTGTTTCGAGAGAATATGTCTGGAAAACAGATGTTAATGACTTTACTTTGAACAACCACCAACTAATGCTAGGCCTCTATTTCGCCACCTCCAAGCGAACAAGATAACCGTCCCCCGCATCGAGGAAAGGGGGATCAACCGCATTCGTCAGGCGGTCGGTGTCGTCCTTAACATTAATTTGACTTTGTCGTTCGCCAAATATTATCTTATGGTTGTTAGGCATAAATATCAATTTGTATGTATATATAATATCAAGGACAAGGAGGCGGATATGGTAACAAACGCCGTTGAAAGTGATAGTAATACCGATGATTTAATAAAAGCGAGTGAGAGCACCCTTGATTTCTGGGATAACGAAGACGATGAGGTTTGGGATAATGTGTATTACATAGATAGTAGGAAGCGAGACCGGATGTGAACCGTAAACTAATTATATATCTTGATACGTGTTGCTACAGTCGGCTATTCGACGTTACCGACCAAATCGACGTAATAGAGGAAGCCGGTAGGATTCGGTATGTTATGCGCAACAGCTTTTACGGCAAGTATAGAATTATAGGCAGTTTTGCCGTTGTCAGTGAAATTAGTCAAAACCCTAAAAAAGAACGTAGGCGTATTGAAAAACTTTACAATCTAATTAAAAGCGGCGAGGCGCAAGTAACAACGCAGTGCGGCGTAAGAGCGCAAGAATTACAGTCAAAAGGATTGAAAGTAATGGACAGTTTACACCTTGCCGCGGCTGAAGAGGCGGGGGCGGATTATCTTTTAACGGTGGACAAAGAATTTATAAAGAAGTGTTCACGGCCAAATTTTACGACAGTAAAAGTCATAAATCCTATAAACTTTTGAAAGGCGGTTATTATGGCGACAATTGAAGAATTAGACGCGCTTCTTGAAGAAATCGACAAGTTAGAAAAGAGCGGAAACTGGACAGAAGACCGGAAAGAAATATTAAAAAACCTTACCCATGAAGAAGCTATGGCGGATATTATGCGCTTGCAGGCGGCGCACCCGGAAAGGTTACTAACGCCGGAACAGATAGAGGCGATGCGGACAGAGAGAGCGCAACCAGCCAAACGCCGCGTCGAAATGGCGGGCGCGTAGAGTAATCACCCCGTCAAACCGGTTTTTCGCCCTTTTTTGTCCGGGGAACGCCGCCCATGATGTATATTTATTGATTGGGGTCGTCCATATCCATACCACAACCTTATGGGACGGAATTACCGGCAAGATGGCCAGAAAACGGATTGTAAAGGCCGCGGATAAGGCGGCAAAAGGCAAAAACGGCGGCGCGGCGGGCGGGGCGCGCCCCGAAGCCGTCATTGTTCAGGGGATTTGGGGGGTGGTCTACCTCGCAGTCGCGGCGCTGCTCTTTATCTCCATGCTCTTCTACTCGCCCAAACAGCACGGCGGCGGGCCGGAGACGCACCTCCTCGGGCCGTATCTCGGCACGGCATTGGCTCTTGGGATGTTCTACCTCTTGGGGCGCGTGGCGGCCGTCGCGTTTGCCGCGGGGGTGGGGTACATCGGCTTGATGAAGCTCAAAAACAAACCCATGCCGGTCAAACTGCTTCTGTGGTGCGCCCTTCTTGCGCTTGAGTTGAGCGTACTGTTTGCCGTCGGGCAGATGCCGCAGTTGAGCTCCGTCGATGGTTTTTGGAAGGTGATGGATAAGACCGGAGTTAATTTAGTTGGGATGGTCGTCGTAAATATGCTGGTGCCGCTCTTCAGGGGACGCGTTTTCGGGCCGTATTTTATTGTTCTGCTGGTGATGGCTATAACCGTAATGATCGGTTTGCGTATAAAACCGCAGAGCGTTTTCGCCCTCTTGTCAGAGTGGTTTGCGGCGGCGGCGGAGTGGGTCAAGATGGCTATTTCGGATATCAAGGCCGGCATAGAAAAATCACCGGACATCCGACCGGAGACGCCGCAACAGGAGGTTAAGGAGAAGGCGGCTAAGGCGTCAAAAAAGGAAAAGGGTAATAACGCCGAAGCGCCCGCCGTAGATACCGCTGATAAAGAGGGGCAAGACGCTCCGCCGCCCGAACAAGCGGTGGCGCCGGACACATCCGCGCAAGGGGACGGCGGCGCAACGCAGTCGGACAAAACCGGTGAAAGCGGCAATGTTGATACGGTTATTAATACTGATGAAAAACCGCCAGAGGTGCTGACTCCTGAGGAGGAGGCTAAGAAGCGTCTTGAAGAGGAGTTAAACGAGTTCCGCAGGAAAAAGAGCGAACCGATAAAGATCCTTACTGTGGAAACGCCGGAAGTCGAACCGGCGGTTGAAGAAGACGCGGATATTGTTCCATTCATCCCGTCGAAAAGGCCGAAAAGCCCATTGATAGTTGACGCCGATCCGGACGAAGACGAGGACTTGACGGCGGCTGATGTAGATATCAATACGGATATTAATACTGATACCGACGATGTTGATATCGGCACTGACAGCGGCGAAGGGTTCAAAGTAACTGAGATCGCGAAACAGTCCAAGCCCTACGTCGTCCCCTCCCCCGACATCATCCCCGACCCGCCGCCGCTCACCGACATGGTGGACGAGGAGACTATACACCGCAACTCCGCCATCTTAGAGAAGACGCTGATGAACTTCGGCGTGGAAGGCAAGGTGATCTGCGTGAGCCCCGGTCCCGTCGTGACACGCTACGAGATCGAACTCGCCCCCGGGGTGAAGGTCAGCAAAGTGGTGAACCTGCACGACGATATATCGATGGCGGTGAGCGGTCAGAAGATACGCATACAGGCCCCGATCCCCGGCAAGTCTGCCATCGGTATCGAACTGCCCAATCCCAAACGGCAGACGGTCTACTTCAAGACCGTCCTGCAATCGGACGCGTTCAAGAAGAGTACCGCCGATATACCGGTCGTCATCGGGACGAACATCTCCGGCGCGCCATACGTAACCGACATCGCCAAGATGCCGCACGTGCTGATCGCCGGACAGACGGGCGCGGGGAAGAGCGTGTGCATAAACTCGCTCGTTTGCAGTATGCTGATGACGAAGAAGCCGGAAGAGTTGCGATTGATAATGATCGATCCGAAAAAAGTGGAACTCGCCTGTTACTCCGACATTCCGCACTTATTGGCGCCTGTCGTAACCGAACCGAAAGAGGCGGTCAAGGCGCTCCAGTGGGGTGTTCAGGAGATGGAGCGGCGCTATAGGGTGCTTGCCAAGGTGGGTGCGAAAAAACTAGAGACTTTCAACGAACGTTTCGACGCGGGAAAACTCAACGGCGTTTTGGATGAAGAGGATAACAAGCGGCTGCCGTTCATCGTTATAATAGTCGACGAACTCGCCGACCTGATGATGACCGC
Organism: Chitinispirillales bacterium; assembly: GCA_031281485.1. Classification (GTDB taxonomy): domain Bacteria; phylum Fibrobacterota; class Chitinivibrionia; order Chitinivibrionales; family Chitinispirillaceae; genus GUT77. Next base: position 16,793 of record JAITFI010000018.1, read on the forward strand.
ATCAAAAGACGTGGAGAGCCAGATACAGCGCATTGCGCAGTTGGCGCGCGCGGTCGGCATCCACCTGATAGTGGCGACGCAACGCCCGTCGGTGGACATCATCACGGGAAAAATCAAGGCGAATTTAGCCTCACGCATAGCGTTCAGGACGATACAGTCCGTCGATTCAAAAACTATATTGGGCTACGTGGGCGCGGAGAAGCTACTCGGCATGGGCGACATGCTGTTTCTGCGCAACGGCGCGACTGACATAGAACGCTTCCACGGTTCGTTCATATCGGAAGAGGACGTAGAGAAGATAACGGACGACATAAGGGCGCAGCAGGTAAACGTTGACAAGATAGAAAATTTCGGCGACATTATCGGCGACGACGACGAGAACGGCGGCGGCGACGACGACGGCGGTCAGGACGACGGCAAGCGAGACAAGCTATTCGCCGAGGCCGCGCAGATGGTTGTATCGATAGGCCAAGGCTCTACATCGCTGCTGCAACGCCGTTTGGAAATAGGCTTCGCCCGCGCCGGACGCTTGATGGATCAATTGGAACGGGCGGGAATCGTGGGGCCGGCTAACAAGAGCAAGGTTAGAGAGGTGTTGATGAGGCCGGAGGATTTGGCGGATATCATTTGAGATTAGGATTAGTAGGATTTAAAATATTATAAGATTAAACACAGAAAGGGTGATTATTTCTATGCGAATTACCATTAACAAAATCCGTACATCGGTATCAATATCAATATTGATACTAATGATGACAGCGCTTGTAATTCCCGTCAGTCTATCGGCACAGGCGCCGGCTGCGTCAAAAGAGCCTGCCGCTATGGCCCTGCTCCGCAAAAACTACGGCGGCGCAAGCGCCGTTACCGCCGCTTTCGACCTCTCTATATATTGGAACATACGCGAGAAAGAGGAGAAGAAAAGCGGCGAACTTCTCATCGCCCCGGGAAACAAGTTTAGAGTCACGCTGGGCAAAGAGGCTTTCGTCAGCGACGGCAAGACCTTCTGGCAGTACAGCGAGAAGAACTCTCAGGTTATTATACGGAACTTCTCCGACATCGACGCATCGACCGTCCCGTCAAAATTTCTGTTATCGTTCCTGTCAAACCACTCGTTCGCCGAAAAGCAGAGGAACGGCTCTACCGTTGAGCTTTTCTGGGACGGCAAAGGCAAGGGCGCCGGAACTGACGACGATTATACGGCGATAACCACCGTAGCTGATGAGAAGACAGGTGTTATCAAGACGCTGAAACTGACGGATAAGAACGATAACATCCACACCTACACGTTCAAGAAAACCGCATTTGACAAACCGCCCAAAGATGATACGTTCCAATTCAAAACACCGAAGGGCGTAGAGGTACTTGATATGAGGGAAGGCAATGCGTCGAAATAATCGCTTTATCGGTACCGCAACGATCACCGCCGCGCTGGTTGCGCTGACCGCCGCAGTCTGTACCCACGCCCAACCGTTCAAGGCGGTGCGGCAGCTCACCAGCAACAACATCGTAGCGCTTGCCGGCAGCGGCGACACGCTGTGGATGGCCACGGAACGCGGGTTCAACTACCGGACTTCGACTAACGTTGAGGGCGGATGGCTCGGGTTCGAGGTTAATGATTTAGCGTACAGATTTTGGGGCTTGGGGTTCGGCGGCGGGGTGGCGGCAGCGCTTATCAATAAGGACAACCAAAGCGACTCCATCGGGTTTTGGCGCTTCAAATACGGCGACAACTCGCAGCGGCAGAAATTTTTCAAATTCAAGTCCGACATCAGCGGCGATTCGGCGAAACCCGTCGGCGGAATCGTCTACTCAAACGGGAATTTTTGGGCGCCCTTCAACCACGGCGGGTTAGTGCGCTACGATCCGGCGGATAACAGCGTTTACGCCGTCAGGCCGGAGGGTGTTGAATCGTTGCCGCAAAGCCTTGGTGAATTGACAAGCGACGACATCGGCGCGAAGGCGGTCTTGTCGCTCGATGTCAACCCAATTGACGGTTCAATAATAGTTACAACGCCAAAGACGCTCTGGCGGTATCATCCGAGAGATAAACGCTGGGAGAGTATAAATACGAATCCGACGCTCGTCGATACAACCGATTATCCTGTCTCTTTCGACGCCGCCTTTATCATCCCTAAAAAAACTGACGCCAACGCCAATGTTAATACAGGTGAGGTGCCGACATTATATTCTTTCATAACGATACGGCGTAACGGCGAAAACGACACTACGCGCCTATACGCGTTTGACACTCTTCTGGCGCGATGGCGTATCGCCGTTAATAAAATCGGGCGCTATTCGATATTCCCGGCTGTCAACGGGTGCATGTACACGCTATTCGAGAATCGCGTCAGCGTATACGTGGACACCGCGTCCGTCTGGCAAGGCGGGGCGTTGTCAGAACTGATGAACCCCGACACTTTTCTCGCAAAGTTGCGTAATCCCAACCCGACGTTTAACGACATTCTCTTTTTGCCTAAGACCGCTTCCACCGGAACGCTCGCCGTGGCCACCGAGACCGGGCTTTATATATGCGATTCGGTCGCGCCGCTATCAAACAAATACGCCGCGTTTACCTTGCACCGCTACGTCCGCAGCGTCAGCCCCGGCGAGGTTTACGCTTTGCCCGGGATTATACGCGGCGGAATGGACGGCAGGTATGAGAAATGCGTCTTTGTCTACAAACTTTCTAAGGACGGCGACGTCACCATCAGGGTTTACGACTACAACATGAGCCTTGTGAAGACGGTAGTAAAGGGCGAACGGCGCACGGCTGCCGACAGAAGCCGCTCCACCGAACCGAATCGCGACTTTTGGGACGGGACAAATGAGAAAGGCAAGCGGGTATGGCCGGGTGTCTACTACTTCAAGATCACCACTAACGCGGGGGAGAGGCTCTTTGGAAAAGTCATTCTGGCAAAATAAGGGCAAACTCGCCGCCTTGTCAATAATCATAGCGGCTCTCCTCAGCCAGCCGTCCGAGGCCTCGTGGAACGCCGGTCTTCCGGGCGCGATTTTCCGTATGCCCGCCGGAGCGTGGGCCTCCGGAATGGGCGGGGCGGCGTCAGCCGATCCAAGCTACATGCTGTCGTGGTACAATCCGGCGCAACTGCCGTTTCTCAGGGAGCGCCGGGCGTCGTTCGGCGGCGGCTACCGGACGCTAGGCCGCACGGAAGCGTGGGCCTCCTACGACTTCCGCGTCCCGCCGCGCGTGGGCATGGGCGTGTCTTTCGTCTACAGGGGCGACCCGTCGATAAGCGGGTTATACGACGGGTACTACAGCAACGGCGAGGTTGTTGAGGAGCGGGCGTTGGAGTCCGCCGCGTGGACGGCTTTCTCAACGAAGATCGGCGTCGGCTACTTAGCCGCGAGACGCTTGTCGTTCGGGGGATCAGTATCCATAAACTATCAGAGCCTGCCCACGACCCCAACCCAGGAAGGCACGATAGAGAGCGCGTCGGCGGCTTCGATAGGGGCGGTCGATCTCGCCGCCGTCTACAAGGCGACGCCTAACCTGACGGTGTCCGCGTCGATAAAAAACCTGATGTCGCGCAACTCTTGGCAATACAGCGTCTACGACGAATACGCCCAAGCGATAGACGAGATAGTGCCGCCGATTTTCGTCCTCTCGTCGTCCCACAAAACAACGCTCTTGGAGCGAGAATTAACATGGGGCGCCGACGCGGCTCTCTTCCTGATTGACGGCGAGATGAACTATTTGGGCGGTCCGGAGGCGGTGGTAGCCGCGGGCGCGACGTGGAAGTTCAGCGAGGCCATAGCGCTGCGGGCAGGAATAGCTGACATCGAGTTATCAAGCGAAACAGCGGAGTCTTTCTCCCCGCGGATAACATTCGGATTCTCGTACGCCCTGCCCAAGATGTGCAAGGGCGCGGTGTTCAACTACGCGATAATGACGGACAGAATCTGGGCGGGGGTCGATCAGCAAGCGGACATTACCGTATCGTTTTAATTGATATTGATCGTGGACAAAAGTTATATTCTATAAGACGTATCCGTTCTTAATGTTAACTTAATGATTCCACGGAATCAGCGGAACTGAATGTGAAAATTATCGCCGACATCGTTCTGTCAACAATACTGATCGCGACGACCGCCGTCGTCGTCCGCGCCCAAGACGACGTCAACAACAACAACTACGGCGCCGCGGACAACTCTCCGCGCAACCGAGGCTACGGCTTCCTCATGCTCGAAGAGCCGGTAAGCCCCAAAAACGCCGCCATGGGTTCCGTCGGCACGGCGCTTGGCGGTTACGGCTTCCGCTACTACAATCCCGTGCAGCCCTTCTTCTCGTCGACCAACACGTCCTACGCCTCCGCCGAGTTCGGGCGTATGCCGGGCGACGTGAACAGGGGCGGCTTCGAGACGGCGGCGCTCTTCCCGGATTGGTTCAGCGCCGTAAGTTTCTTTTCAAGCGCCGTCGACTACCAAACAAGCGACGAGCGCGGCCCGGGCGCGACCGCGTCGAGCGGCACGACCGTGGGGGCGCTGAGCGTCGGTTACATCCGCGATAACGTCGCCGCCGGTATCGATATCAGCATGGTGGAAGACCGGATATGGGTATCGAGCAACTATACCGCGATTGCGCTGAGCGTCGGAATCGGCTATAAATTTCTCGACGATAAACTGAACCTCGGCGCGGCGTGGATGAACGCGGCTGCGTGGAGCCGCGGTTTTGCCGCAGACGAGTCGCGCTGGCACGACGGGCGCGTCCCGATGTTCGCCCGAGCCGGCGCGGCGTGGTCGGATACGCAGTGGTCGCTCCCCTACACAGTAGCCGCCGACCTCGCCTACAGAGACGAAGACGGTACGCTCTCCATCCCCATCGGGCTTGAAGTGAACGTATTGCCGTATATCAGCCTGCGAATAGGTAAGCGTATCGGCTGGGAAAACGAGGTCGTTTCCTTAGGCATAGGGTTCAACATAGACAGGCTGACGTTCGACGCGGCCTTCACGCCCACGGTGTTCGTGGACGACTACGAAATGAAGTGGAGCATGGGGTTCTCGTACAACATGGGCGGTCGGAAGAAAGCGGCGCCAGAGAGTGTTAAAGACGTTAAAAACGTATTCTTGCCTGAGAAAGAATCCGCACCGATAAAGAAAGATTCCGTACCGCCGGAAGAGGAAGATGTGCCGGACGTAATAGAGGAAGAAGTCCCGCCTGCTGATGAGTCTGAGTTGACAGAAGAGTAATCTGCATCTTTTAAAATCTTTAAAACCTTTAAAATCTTTTTTAGACGAAGCCTTCGGCTTCATAGAATATGCGGGGCTAAACCCCGCATATATAAAATCAAAATCAAAGGCTAAAAACGCCGATTTTGACTTTGATTTTTGACTTTGACGTTGACTTTATATGCGGGGTTTAGCCCCGCATATCCTATGGAAGGGCGCGATTTATCGCGCCCTTCCGTCTAAAAAAGATTTTAAAGACTTTGATTTTAAAAGATTTAAAAGATTTTGACTTAATATAATCAGGACAGCACGATTTCAGCTGAAAAGGACGGTTCCGTGGAGACGGAGGGGGTAAATAAGGCCGAAAATGGGGGGCTTGGCGGTTTTTGGGGTGATTTTGTAAAAAAATCATTGACTTTCGGCAAAAATTATTATATTATAGTAGGATAAATCCGTTTTAGCGGGTGATACACAGTCTTTTAGGGCAGGGCGGGGATTATGCGGTTGAGATTAATAACTTTGGCTCTATCTACAGCAACGTTTGGGTTCATGCCTGCGGCGCGCGGGTTGGACGTGCGCCGTGGCAGCAGTTCGCTTGCCCATTGCGCCGTTGAATTACTTGACAAAATGAGAAAGGCCCCCCCCCCCCCCATGTTTTAAATACCTTTCTTGGGGGCTATATGCCCCGTAAATCAACGATAAGCCACCGGGGAGACATTTTTGTCCACCTGAAAACAATACGCTGTAATCGCGTTAAAAACGCGCTTTGCGGGCATCTGCGTTTTTGCGTTTTTATCGGTTTTGACTCATCACACACTATTTGCTTACCAAAAATTCATCGAAAGGGTTTAACGTGAAAAGACTAATGTTTTTTCTCATTACTGTGTTTTTTGTCGGAATCTCCACTGCGGGAGTGAAATACGTGGCGGTTGTGGAGACGGATGTAGACGCTTCGTCGGGCGCGTCCGACGAACTGAAATCGGCGGAAGTCAGGGAGATAACGGCGGAACTCCGCAGACAGGCTACGGAAAACCTGCCACGAGACAAGTACAACGTTATGACTTCGGAAACCGTTCAATCAATGGGCGGCGCGGTGCTTGAGGAGTGCGCGGAGGAAAACTGCGTTATCGCGCTCGGCTCGCAAATCGGCGCTGACTACATTGTGCGCGGGACTATAAGCAAATTTCAAACGCGGTTTACTTTGGCTATCGAATTGTACGAAACAGAAAACGGGACGCTTGTCGTATCGTCGGAAGCAGTTCGCTCCGAAAATCTCGGCGAACTCTTGGACAAGGCGGCGACGGCTAGCGCGAATATGTATAAGAAATTTGCAGGGGTGAAAGGGGCGGAGCGGGAATCGAAAGCCGAAACAGAAGTTATTGCGAAGGAATTCAAATCCATAACGACTAAAAAGAGGAAACTTGATTACTATATCGCGCCGAAATATCAATTTCCGGTGGGGACGCCTGTTTCTTGGGGTGGTGTTAATGTAGAGGGTGGATTGGTTTGGGGGAATGGGGTATTTCTTGGGCTTGATCTTAATTTCGGCATGAATGATGTCTCCGGTTGGGATTTTTTTAACCGTGATTTGGGTTCTACGGGTCGTATACTCGCGGGAGTAGGTATAAGTTTAGGCAATGTATATAATTTGTTAAATCAACTCCAATTTGTCTATGGTGTGTCTGCTGGTCTTTGGGTGGCGGGGGCTTATCCCTATACATATAAGGAATATGACAACGCTGGATCTATTACCTATAATTGTCTCGCGCCTTTTATCAAACTGCGTTGGGATTTTGTTGAACTTACGTACAGAGGACTTTTGGGATGGAAAGACATGACTTATGGTGAATTAGGCGAAAACCGTCAAAGAAAAGAGTATCCCTTCGACTTAAGCAACCATCAACTAATGCTAGGCCTCTATTTCGCCATCAACAAGCGAGAAAAATAACCGTATCAAGACCCCGCGTTCCCCTCAACCATCGTCACAATAGCCTCGCGCACCCTGCCGCAAATCTCCGCCTTGTTCATCGCCTTCAGCTCCTCCACGGGAATAGGGTCTCCTACCGCCAGTTCCACCACGCCGGGCACTATGCGGCTGCTCTTCGGCGGGAGGCGGTCTATGGCGCCTTTTATCGCCACGGGGACCAACTTGACGCCGGCTTGCAGCGCCAGAGTGAAGCTTGCCGTCTTAAAGTCCAGCACTTTGCCGTCTTTGGAGCGCGTGCCCTCCGGGAAGAGTATCAGAGAGACGTTCTCCTTGTTGAGGCGTTGCACGGCGCGGGCTATGGAGGCGTGGGCTTTGCGGGGGTTTTGGCGGTCTATGCTTATGTGGCCTATCGCCCACATGCCCCAGCCGAAGAACGGGATCATGAACAGCTCTTTTTTGGCGATGAAGCTTATTTGCTCGCTTATGCCTACGTATATGATCGGGATGTCGAGCGCGCTTTGGTGGTTGGATATGAATACGTATCGTTCGCCCTTGTCAAGTTTATCCGCGCCGACGACCTTTACGCTGACGCCGCCTATCGCCAGTACGTGGCGGTTCCAGATACGCGCGAATTTGCGGGCGAGTTTGCGGGAGACTAGCACGGTAAAGAAAATCACCGGGCAGTATACGGCGGTTATGATTACTACGACGGTAACGAATACCGCGATGTGCAGACAGCGGAAAATCTTTGTGAAGACGCTGTTATTTGTTTCCATATTCGTCGGATCCTGATTTAAAGTAAAATAATAAAAATCAAAATCATTTTATAGTTTTAGCGATTCTAACATTCTCATTTCCAACCAACGCGCGCAGTTTGTTCAGGGCTTCGTTTGTCGGCGACATGCTGACGCTTCCGGCTCTTATCTTGTAGGCGTTATTGTCCGTCGTCGTTACGTGCATAATAAGGTAGCAATCCCCGGGGAATTCGCTGCAGCATTTTTGGATATTATCGAGCGTTTGTGTGTTGAGTCCGTTTGTCGATACCGTTATGTGCACGCTCTTGGCCATTTCAAGGCGCGCTTGCGATAGGTGAACGCAGCTATCCACTTGCAACTCCGGCTTGGCCTCCGTGTTTTCCTTTCTGATTTTCCCACGCGCTAAGATCATCGCGTCCGCGGTGAGTGTCTCTTTGAGTTTTTCGTATTTGTCCGAATACGCGACCATTTTAATAGAGGTGTCAAAGGACTCCAACTCGTAGATACACATTTGCTTACCGGCGTTTTTGCCGCTCTGGATGACGCGCGGATTGACCGAGGTGATCAGTCCGCCGACGGTTACTTGCTCGCCGTCCTTTATATTCTTGAACTCCTCCGAGGACATATCCGCGGTGGCGAAGGCGGCTATGTCGTCTTTGTATTGATCGAGCGGGTGGCCGCTTGTGTAGAAGCCCAAAACATCTTTTTCGTTCTGCAGTTTGACATTCAGCGGCCACTCGGCGCCGTGAGGGAGCTGCGGTTCCACAACCGAGAGGGCGGCGGCGTCTGGCGTGCCCAAGAGGCTGTCGAAGAGGTTTCCTTGACCGGACGCGAGCTCCTTTTGGCAACTGCTTCCGTATTCAAGCGCTTTGGCGACCGCGGCGATATGCTGCGACCGCGATCCGCCGAAGCAATCGAAGGCTCCGGCGTAAATCAGTGACTCCAACGCTTTTTTGTTGACAATACGGTTATCGGTGCGCTTGCATAAGTCAAATATGGATGAGAACGCGCCGCCCTCTTGACGCGCCTTCAATATCGATTCCGCCGCTTTGCCGACATTTTTGACTGCGGCTAAGCCTATTAGTATATTGCCGTCATCGATGCCAAAATCGTAATCGCTTCTATTTACATCGGGCGGCAACAAGCGGATGCCCATCCGTTCGGCCTCGTTACGTATCTTCAGGAATTCGTCCATGTTCCCAAGGTACGCTCCGAGGTAGGCCGTCATGTACTCTAAAGGATAGTGGGCTTTGAGGTAGGCCGTTTGGTAAGCGAGATGCGCGTAGACGGCGGCGTGTGCCTTGTTAAAACCGTATCCGGCAAATTTCGCCATGAGCTCGTACACCTCTTTCGCGACCTTTTTTTCGATTCCTTGCGCCGCCGCTCCGGCCATAAACTCGCCGCTCATCTCCTCCATTACGGCTACCTGCTTCTTGCCCATCGCCTTACGTAAAATATCCGCCTGCCCCATCGTAAATTTACCCATCGCTTGCGCGATGCGCATCACCTGTTCTTGGTATACAATTACGCCGTAGGTCACGTTGAGGATGTTTTCAAGGCACGGGTGCGGGTACTCTATCTTCTCCCTGCCGTACTTGCGGTCAATGAACATATTGATATTGTCCATAGGCCCGGGCCTATATAGGGCGTTCATAGCTGTCAGATCCTCTATACCGCTCGGCTTTAATTTTCGCAGATAATCTTTCATCCCGTTCGACTCAAATTGGAATATGCCGGTCGTCTCGCCCCTGCTGAATAGGTCAAGCGTCTTTGGGTCGCCGTCCGGCAATTTCCACAAGTCAATCTCTACGCCATGATACTTTTTGACGAGGCGCTGCGCGTCTTGCAGAACCGTGAGAGTGCGTAAACCTAAAAAGTCCATCTTGATAAGCCCGACTTTTTCGACATAGTTCATGTCGAATTGCGTCATTATAAGGTCGGTATTTGACTGTTTGAAAAGCGGCGCCCAATTTACAACTTCGCCCGGAGCGATTATAACGCCGCCCGCGTGCATACCCGGCTGGCGGGTGAGGCCCTCAAGAACGGCGGCGTGGCGGAAAATGTTCTTATAGGCACTGTCGCCCATGACGACGGCCGTAAGCGGACTTGAGCGGGTTTGGTATCTTTCAAAATCGTTCTTGTCGATTATCGTGAAAATAGGCGGTATGTTTTCCAGCGGATCTCCCTCATCATCAACAAGCCCAAAAGACGCCGCAAGCGTATTTTCCGTTATCATCGCCGAGAGTTTGTTCATCTCCCCCACTGAGAACCCATTCACCCGCGCCACGTCCTTAACTACCATCTTGGCCTTCATAGACCCGAAATTTATGATCTGGCAAACCGCATCCCGACCGTACTTTTCAACCACGTAGTCAATCAACATATATCTATCGCGATCCGCAATGTCTATGTCGGCGTCGGGCATCGATATGCGCTCCGGATTCAGGAAGCGCTCGAAGATGAGATCATACTTTATCGGATCGACGTCCGTTATGCCGATGGAGTAGACGACCAAACTCCCCGCCGCCGACCCGCGGCACCCGACCATCACGCCCGTCTCCTTGGCCTTGCGCACGAAATCTTGGACTATGAGAAAATAGCCGGCAAAGTTCATGCTGTTGATGACCCCCAACTCGTACTCAAGCCTATTCTCAAGCTCAGGCGTCACCTCCGCGTACCGCTGCTTAAGGCCGTTTCTCGCCAAATGCGAAAGGTAATCCGCCGAATTTTCAAATCCGTCCGGAACCTTAACGGTCGGCAACTGCGGCTTCGCCGTTATATCAACCTCGCAACGCGCCGCGATCTCAACAGTATTCGTCATCGCTTCGGGCACTTCGGGAAAGAGCTTCGCCATCTCCTCCGGCGACTTGAAGTATATCTGACCGTTGCCGAACCTCATGCGCTTGGGATCGTCCATCGTGGTCTGAGTCTGTATGCAAAGCAGCATCTCGTGGCTCAGCGCGTCGTCGGCGTTTAAATAGTGGGCGTCGTTTGCTACGATAAACGGCACGCCCATCTCACGTCCGAGTTTTATGAGCCCCTCGCTCGCGGTGCGTTCCTCCGGTATCCCGTGGTCTTGCAACTCAAAGTAAAAATTCTCCTTGCCGAAGATGGCGATATGCTCCTCGGTCAATTTTCTCGCCCTGTCGATATCGCCGCTCAGAATCGCCTGCGGAATAGCGCCGGCCACGCAGGCCGATGTCGCTATTATTCCCTCGCTGTATTGACGAAGAACCTCCATATCGATTCGCGGCTTGTAATAAAATCCCTCCAAATACCCGATGGTGGAGAGGCGCATCAGATTTTTCCATCCGGTGTTATTTTTAGCGAGCAGGATGAGGTGGCAGTAGTTGCGTTCGTCGGTGGAGTGCGTCCTGTCCTTGCGCGAATTGGGCGCCACATAGGCCTCAAAGCCGAGGATGGGTTTGATACCGGCTTTCTTGCACTCCCCAAAAAACTCCACCGCCCCAAATAGCCCGCCGTGATCGGTGATCGCCACGGCGGACATCCCGAACTCTTTGGTTCTCTTGACGAGGTCTTTGATCCTTATCGCGCCGTCAAGAAAACTGTATTCGGTGTGGTTGTGCAGAGACACGAAATCTGTTGTCATATTGCTATGTCTTTCTGTATTGCTTCGCCGCGATAAACACGGTGCGAGCGTAGCGAAACAATCTATAATAATTTCAATCCTATAATCTTTTTTTAATCCTACTAATCCTAGTTCAGACATCCTTTACTATTGCGCTACTACCGCGATCCGTTTTATTTTGTCTAAGTAAAACTGCTTCCGTCCGCGCACGTAGGGAATCTCCGCCTCCACCGCCGCGTCTATTCCTTTATCGAGGCCCAGCGGTACTACGGTATAGATGTTCGGTTTGATGTACGCGCTGCCGTTGTAATCTATGACAAGCGCTTGGTTGGTCAACATCGCGTAGTCTACCACGTGTATCATCTCGCTCTGTTCAAGCGCCTTAAGCCCCGAACCGTACTTTGTCCGGTTCATTGCGGTCTTCTGCCTCGGCGAATCCGGCGCTGTGCCGAAATCTGTAAGCGGCGCGAAGCGCCTGAAGCCGCTCGGCGTTTGACGATCTTGGATATCGTCGTCCGTATCATCATCTTGCCACGCGGATTCCGCATCCTCGTCATCGGCAGGTATGTCGGCGCTGTCAGCCCGACGACCGGCGCCGCGGCTGACCTTGTCTATATTTACCGCCTCACCGCCCGGCATACGCGTGTCGAAGCCCAACTTTTCCAACATGTTGAGCACCTTGTGTTCGCTGCCTTGCTTGATCATAAAGACGGTGTGCGCCTTCATCTCCGTCAGGTGTTTGCGCAGCGGTTCAAGCGCCGCTATTTGCCGCGTGACCGTCTCGTCGCAGGAAGCGAGTACTATGCCACGGCTCACGTATAGGCGGCAAAATTCCCTTATCCACTCCTCGACCGTCTTCACAACGTTCGCCGCCGCGTTGCGCTTCCGCAGCCAACCGCGCAAAAGCTCGGCGTCCACGCCGGCGCTGAGCGCGTTTGAGACGGACTCCTTCGTTATTTGCCCGTTGTACACCTTGTCGAAAGCGGAGAGTATCCCTATCACAGAAAAATCAAATAGCTCCGCCGGCGAAACTTCCTGCGGGATGATGACTGAAAAGTCCGGCATTATCACGGTATCGCGTTTATGTTCGTCGGCGCTGAACGCGGCAACATCGTCGGCGGCGAGACGGCAGGGGGCGAACCTGAGACCGCCGTGCGAGTGCCCCGTTTGCACGCGCCCTAGGAACTCAAAGACGCCGAGCGCGCGGATGAACGCCTGCCTGTCAACCTCCGGGAGCATCTGGTTCACGGCTACCCAATGCCCCTCGGCGCGCTTCAAAAGCTCTATAGCAAGCTCGAACCCCGATCCCTCCAGAAAATCCTCTACATAATCGTTTATCCTGCGCAAACGCTCCTTCACGCTCCTATTGAGCCAAGCCGAGAACGCCTGCCGATCCACGGCATACTCGGCCTCCGTATCGACTATGAGCGCCTCCTTTAGGCAGTATCCGATAAGAAAGCCCGCCGGATGCCCGAGCACGCCGCTCGCGGCGCTCCTGCCCGATAGCGTGGGATCGTGGATAAGGCGTTTGAGCGCGTTCAGCGCCGACCGTGAAAGCCCGCCGTGGACGTTGCGGGTGAGCTGCCCCTGAGCCGCGAGGGAGCATACGACCGCCACATCGCTAAGGGGCCTCATCGGATTGACGGCTGCGGGCGCTGACGGCAAACACTCCCCGGCGTCGCCAAAGCCGAAGAGCGCCTCGGCCAAGAGCGGGCGGAGCGTAGGCTCAAACTCGTCAAACCCAAAGAGCTTGGCCGCGCCCGCGCCCGGACCGCCCTGCGCGGCGGCAAAGACCAAGAGCGACGACAAGATCGGCTCCTTGCGGTAAGCGGTCAGGTCAGACAAGGTCAGCCCCCCCGCGCCCATCAGATAAACCTGAGCGCACCTAAACCTCAGCGCGGGCGGCAACGCCTTAAACCGCTTGGTAAGCGCCCCCTTAGCCGCAAACGCCGCCACAGCCTCCTTGACCATGGCCGACGACACAATGCGCCGCGACGCGTCAGCCGCGCCGGATATCAGATTGTCGAGAACCCACTGGTGCGGCAAACTGCCGACATAGTCCCGAAAGGTGGTTATCACCCGGACAGGGGTGGACGTGGTTGTATGTTGTTCCGCCATAATCATCGAAATCCGCATTCTTTGAGCAACGCGTCGGTATCAATACCGGCATATCGGTACCGGTATCGATAAATCAACACGTGGCGTTTGTGGTTTTGAACAAGTCATGGAATATAATATTTGGCGGGTGATAAAGCAAATAGTTTGTGTCGAAATCTTTCCGGAGACGGATAACGCGGCGGCGGGCGGGGGTTCGGCGGGTTGTCGGGATGATTGAGGGCGGAACTACCCCCCGCCGATCACTCACACACCAACGGGGACGGCGGGGACGCGAGGGAACGAGCAATCGGGCGTGTCCGGAACGCTTTTTTACAAAAATATTGACTTTCTAACACACGTATACTATATTATAACAAAGGAGGATTTAACCATGATTAACGCCGTAAAACCGAAAAGCACAAATTATCCTGTTCCGATTGTCGGAGAGGTGGAGTACCCAAATGATTTTATGGACGAATTAGAAAACGAAGCCGAAATTGCGTCATTACAGGCGAAGACCGGCGAACTGCCGTATATATCCTTAGAGGATTTCGCGCGAGAACTCGGAGTAGATTTTAAGAGATGAGACCAACAAAACGGTACGATGTACGCTTTACTAACAGGTTCAAAAAAAGCATTAAAAGACTGTCTGTTCAAAACCAAACATTGGTATTGGCAACAATAGCCACCATAGAAGAGTATAGCCCCGAATACCCGTCGTTAGAGACCCGAAAAATGACGCGGGAAGACAAGTGGAACAAGAAACAGTTGTT
>JAITFI010000088.1 GCA_031281485.1 Chitinispirillales bacterium
TATTTATGACTAAAATTCCATACGACTTGTTTCAAAAACGTGAGAACTTCTTCCAATCGGTGATATACGTGGTATTCGCAATGCTCGGCCTTGACTGCCGCACGGAGGAAAGAATCGCCGCGGGGCGTATCGACATGGTCGTCGAGACGCGGGGCTTTGTTTACTGTTTCGAGTTCAAATTAGACGGCACCGCGGAGGCGGCGCTCGCGCAGATCGACAGCAAGGAGTACGCAGTTCCTTGGACGGGTCGCGGAAAGAAGGTATTCAAAGTCGGGGTGAACTTTGATTTTGAGAAGAAGAACATCGGGGAGTGGGTGTCTGCGGTAGCGGAGTAGTTTGGTCGGTGACCGGTCTCTCCTCAATCCCGTCGAGTCCAATGAGTCGGAACTTTTGAACCACAGGCATCTACAAAACAGACCCATCTTTGACGCGCACAATATATATTGTATATAGTTGCCCCGCGAAGGGTGCGCGGCGGGTCTTTAACGCCGCCATAAAAAGTTGTAACTGTCTTATTTTTCAATGTATTATCAAAACGGCTTAAAACAGATTATATGTTTTAAAGACTCTGGATCGCTTCGCTACGCTCGCGATGACGGTCATTACGAGGAGCGAAGCGACGAAGTACCGTGTTTATCGCGGCGAAGCCAATCCAGAAAGCAGGCTTTTAAAACAGATTATATTATTAAAAACACGAATAAGGGAATTTGATGAGTAACGAAAAACGAAAAATATTGGTGACCAGCGCCCTCCCTTACGCTAACGGCGATATCCATTTGGGGCACCTCCTTGAAGCTGTCCAGACGGACATATACGTCCGTTACCACCGGCTTCGCGGCGACGACGTTCTCTATGTCTGCGCGGACGATACTCACGGCACACCCATAGAGATAAGCGCTATGCGGCAGGGCATTACCCCCGAAGAGCTTATCAACAGGGCGCGCGAGAACCATATCCGCGACTACGCGGGGTACGATATCAGCTTCGACACCTACTATACCACCAATTCCGAGGAGAACCGCCGCTACGCGGAGCAGATATATGAGAGTTTGCGCCAAAACGGGCTGGTGGTGGAGAAGGAGATCAACCAATACTACTGCGAACACGACAAACGTTTTCTGCCTGACCGGTACATCGTCGGCGCCTGCCCCCGTTGCGGGGCGCAGAAGCAGTACGGCGACGTCTGCGAGGTTTGCGGGGCGACATACGAACCCACCGACATCGTGAATCCGGCTTGCAGCCTCTGCGGGCAAACGCCGCAGTTGCGCGCTTCCACGCATATATACGTGCAACTCGCCAAGCGGGCGGATTTCCTGCGGGAGTACATAAACAGGCCGGGCGCGCTGCAATCCGACATGCGGAACTTCGTGGGCACTTGGATAGAGGAGGGGCTCAAAGAGTGGTGCATATCGCGTGACGGGCCATACTTCGGTTTCAAGATACCGGGCACCGAGAATAAATATTTTTACGTGTGGATGGACGCGCCCATCGGTTACCTCTCGTCGACCGATCACTACTGCGCCGAACACGGCTTAGACGTAATGGACTACTGGAAGAAGAGCGGCCCATGCGAGATCGTTCACTTCATCGGCAAGGACATCGTGTACTTTCACACACTCTTCTGGCCGGTGATGCTCGACAGCGCCGGATTTGCCGTTCCGTCAAGCATTCGTGTCCACGGTTTCCTGAATGTGGAGGGCGAGAAGATGTCCAAGTCCCGCGGCACGTTCATACTGGCCCGCGATTACATCGAAAAGGTCAGCCACTTGCAGGCGGGGGAGTTCATGCGCTTCTACTACGGCTCGAAGCTTTCCCCCAACAGCGCCGACTTAGACTTCAATAGGGAAGAGTTGATGACGCGGGTGAATACCACGCTCATAAACAATATAGGCAACCTGCATAACCGCTCCACGGTATTCTGCGAGCGCTACTTTGACGGGAGCGTTCCGCAAGCGTTGTGGGATTCCAGCATCGCCGCGCTCATAGAGGCCGCCGCCGCCGATATCGCCGCCCACTATGAGAGCGGCGACATCAAATTGGTGGTGGAGAGAATACAATCGCTGGGCAGTGTAGGCAACAAGTACTTCCAAGACACAAAACCGTGGGAGTTGATAAAGAAAGGCGACAAAGATGCGGCGGCGGTTGTGATAGTCACATGTATTAACCTGATAAAAGCGTTAATAGTCTTTCTCAAACCGATAACGCCTAAAATGTGCGCCTCGTTTGAAAAGCAGATAGGGGCGGAGCTGATTTGGGAGGATTACAGGTTTAATTTGACGGGGAAAAATATAGGTCATATAGATAAATTGGCGCTTCCGCTGGAGGCGGGACATCTGAGCGGATTGTTTGGATGACTTTCCCGTCCCCCCGCGAACAGATTACGCTCCGCATTGTCGATCCATCCGCCGTTGCTGAATTAGCCGCGGAGCTGGGCGTTCCCGCCGCCGCCGCGACGATCCTTGTCGGCAGGGGCCTGACAAGCTTTGATCAATGCAAAGCCTATTTCCGCCCCAATGCCGACGACGGCTTCCTTGATCCGTTTCTCTTCGGCGATATGGATAAGGCGGTGAAGCGGATATTGGCGGCGATAGCTTCCGGCGAGAAAATATTGATCTACGGCGACTACGACGTCGACGGCGTTACGGCGACCGCTCTGCTGACGCGGGTGCTGAAGCGCTTGAACGCGAACTGCGGGTACTACCTTCCCAACAGGCTTACCGAAGGCTACGGCATTTCCGAGACCGGCATCCGCCACGCGGCGGAGGGCGGCGCCGCGCTCATAATCTCCGTGGACTGCGGCGTTACGGCTTGCGGCGAGGCCGAGCTTGCCGCTTCCCTCGGCATGGATATGATCATCACCGACCATCACGAGCCCAAGGATGCGCTGCCCGCCGCGCTTGCCTTGATCAACCCTAAGCTTCACGACTGCGGCTATCCCGACAAGGCGCTGGCCGGGGTGGGAATCGCCCTAAAACTGTGCCAAGCTTTGGCGATTACCACCGGCAAGGGCAGCGCTCTCTGGAGCGATCTCATAGAGCTCGCGGCGCTGGGCACGGCAGCCGACATAGTCCCCATGATCGGCGAGAACCGCGTCATCACCGCGCTCGGCTTCGCTAGAATACCAGCCACTGAAATCGTCGGTCTGCGCGCCCTTGTCGATGTTCAGGGGCTGACCGGCAAACCGCTCTCCACCGGCCAAGTCGTATTCCAGTTAGCGCCGTGCATAAACGCGGTAGGCCGCCTAGGCGACCCGCGCCGTGGCGCTGAACTCCTGCTCACCGCCGACGCCGCCTTAGCCGATCTGTACGCGAGGGAACTCAAAGAGGCGAACATAGAGCGCCGCGCCTTGGACAGCCTCGCCGCCGAGGAGGCCTTCAAGTGGGTTGAAGAGCATTGCGCTCCTGAAAACGACTACGGCTTAGTAGTGGCAAGCCCCGATTGGCACGTTGGCGTGATCGGCATAGTGGCCTCAAAGGTCGTGGAACGCTACAATCGCCCGACCATATTAATATCGATAGGCGAAGAGGGCGCCGCCAAAGGCTCCGGCAGGAGCGTGTACGGCCTGCACCTGCTGCAAGCGCTCGACGGGTGCGCCGATATATTAGACGGCTACGGAGGCCACGCCGCCGCCGCCGGAGTGTCGCTGAGCGCCGACAAGATCGACGCCTTCAGGGAACGGTTCAACGAGGTGGTGAAATCCAAACTCTCGGAAAAAGACCTAGCCCCGCGCGTAACCGCCGACGCCGAGGTGCCTATAGACCAGCTGACCCCGAAACTCCTGCGAATAATAAAACAAATGGAACCCTTCGGCCCCGGCAACATGCGTCCCGTCCTGTTGACAAAAGGCCTGAAACACCGCTATCCGCCCAAAATAGTCGGTCAGAAACATTTAAAAATGTCGTTGACAGACGGGAAAGTAGTCATGGACGCCATAGCCTTCGGAATGGGGGAGAGGTTGCCGGAAGTAAGCGCCGCAAAGACGTTGGACGTCGCCTTCGGACTGGAGGATAACGAGTGGAACGGGAAGGTCAGTTTGCAGATGAATGTTAAGGGTTTGTTTGCTAAATAATTTAAAATCTTAAAAATCTTTAAAGTAAAAATCTTTTAAATCTTTTTTAGACGAAGCCCCTTCGGGGCTTCATAGGATATGCGGGGCTAAACCCCGCATATACAAAATCAAAGTCAAAGGCTTTTTTCTTTTGACGTTATCTTTTGAAGTTGACTTTATATGCGGGGTTTAGCCCCGCATATCCTATGAAAGGGCGCGATTTATCGCGCCCTTTCGTCTAAAAATGAATTTAAAGATTTTGACTTTATGCGTTTAACCGTTCTCGCGCCGTATGCGTCTCTCCAAGGAACACGCGCTTCAAAATACCGGTGATCCAGTGCGCGATACCGTCCACTATGCTGTAAAAGACCGGAACTACGAATAGTGTCAGCAACGTCGACGATGCCAGCCCGAAGGCCACGGCGGTTCCCAGCGGGCTTTGCATCTCCGAGCCTTGGCCGTGGGCCAGAGCCATCGGTAATATGCCGAAGATCGTCGTAAGCGACGTTATCAAGATAGGGCGCAGGCGTATCCCGGAGGCTTTTATCAGCGAATCCTTCATGCTGTGCCCCTCCGCCCGCAGCTGGTTTATGAATGTGATCATCACGATGCCGTTGTTGACTACTATGCCGACCAATATTATAATTCCTATGAACGCGGCCACCGACAGCGGGTGCCCCATCACCAATAGCCCGAAGGCGACGCCGATGAAAGCCAGCGGGACGGTGCACATCACGATAAATGGCTGCATGAAGCTCTCGAACTGCGCCGCCATCACCATATAAATCAGCACCACGGCTATGGCGAGCGCCAATAGGAGGTCTCTGAAGGTGTCTTGCATGTCCTCAAACGACCCGCCGTACTCTATGAAGTAGCCGTTGGGCAGCGACGCTTGCATCTCTTTAAGCGCTTCTTGCACTTTGGTCATCTCGCCTTGTATGTCGCGGCTGTCGGTTTTGGCGGTGACGGTGATACAGCGTACGCGGTTCTCCCTATATATGGATATAGGGCCGCGTTCGTATTTGATGTCGCCGAGGTTCACCACTTGTGTGACCACGCCTGAGCGCGATATTACCGGGATGGCGGTCACTTTGTCGCGTGTGGAGCGGTCGGACTCGTCGAGCCTTATGCGGACGTCGTACTCCTCGCCGGCCTCGCGGTAGCGTGTTACCACTTGGCCCAAGTTGGCGTACTTGATTCCGTTTCCTATGTCGGACATCGTGAGGCCCATGAGCGCGGTCTTGTCGCGGTCGGGGATGATGCGCAGTTCCGGTTTGCCTTCGCGCATCGAGACGATCACGTCGTTCAGGCCGGGCATCTTGTCCATCATCGACTTGGCGCTGTCGGCGTATGTTTTGAGGGCGGTTAGGTCGCTGCCGAAGAATTTGAGCTCTATCGGGTTGCTTGAGGCGCCCATCATGCCGCCGGAGGCGAAGTCTATCACCACGTCGTAGAGTTCGGGTATTGATTTGCGTATCTCGTCGACCACTTCCTTTGTGGAGCGCGTGCGGTCTTTAAACAGTTTGAGTTTGAAGAAGACCGTCGCCTCGTTGACGTCGCCGTCCATGCCGGCGGCGCCCTCGTCGCTCAGGCGCCCGATCATGGCGCAGACCGTGCGCATCTCGGGAACGGAGAGTATGCGGTCCTCTATTGTCTTGACAAGGCGGTTGGTCTCCTCTAAGTTGGTGCCCACCGGCATTTTGATTTTTATGGTGCCCATGCCGCGGTCGGACTCGGCCATGAACTCGCCGCCCACTTTCGCCATCGCCATGATGGAGGCGACGAAGAGGGAGAGGGTAACGAAGATCACAATGAAGCGGTGGCGCAGCACCCAGCCGAGCATCGCCTCGTAGCCGTGTTGGAAGGCTTGGAAGAAGCGTCCGCCGTGCGCCTCGTTGTCGAAGGTGTGGTCGACGGCGTTCGCGGCGGCGGCGTTGTCGCCGAATTCGCTCAAAGCCGGGCCGCCGGCGACGGCGACCGGGAGCATCGGAGCGCCCACGGGCACCACGTCGTCGGTAACCACGCCGTACTTCCCGGTCTTTTTGGCCTTCTTCGTCTTACGTTTGAAGAAGACCGAGGCAAGCATGGGGACGATGGTTATGGCCACGAGAAGCGAGGCGCCCAGACCCGCGCAGACGGTCAGCGCCAAGGGCTGCGCGATCTTTCCCGCGAAACCGCCGGCAAGCGCCAGCGGCACGAAGACCGCCACCGTGGTCAGCGTGGAGGCCGTGATGGCCAGACCCACCTCCGTGGCGCCGTCAACGGCGGCGACGTTGCGGTGCTTGCCGCCCTCCAAATGCCGGTATATATTCTCTATCACCACCACCGCGTTGTCGACAAGCATGCCCACCGCGAGGGCGAAACCTCCTATCGTTATCACGTTGAGCGTGTAGCCCATGGCGTACATGCCTATAAACGTTGTGATGATCGATATGGGAATCGCCAGCGCGATAACGAACGTAGGCCGCCAGTTGCGAAGGAAGAACCACAGAATGACGATTGCGAGAATGGTGCCCTGCACCGCCGAATCCGTGGCGTTCCCCGTCACCCGCTCCACCATCTCGCCTTGGTCGAAGATGGTTACAAATTGCACGTCCGGCGGCATGGTGGGCTTTAGCTCCGCGAGCAGTTTCTTCACCTCGTTCACAGTTTTGAGCGTGTTGGAGCCGCTCTGCTTGGTCACCATGAAGACGACGCCGTCCCTGCCGTTCATACGGACGTAGTTGCGCTGCTCCTTTTGCGTGTCCTCAACCCGCGCCACGTCGCCTATGCGTATGGGCGATCCGTTCACGGTGGTGATGATGGTATTGGTGATTGTGCCGATGTTCCCGAATTCTCCCATAGTCCGCACGAGATACTCTTGGTGTCCGGCGCTGACGTGTCCGCTCGACACGTTCATGTTGGAGGCCATGAGCGCCCCCATCACCGCGTCCGGCCCGATCTTGTATTGGTCTAAGCGCGTTTTGCTCAGGAAGACGTTTATCTCGCGCTCCGGCCCGCCGAACACCGCCATCGAGGCCACACCCTCGAGGCGCTCCACGCGCGGCACGATGGCGTCCTCGAAATACTTCTGCAGTTCCAGCGTATTGTTCATGCCCGACACGCCGTAGAGCAGCACCGGCATCTGCGACATATCGAATTTCATCACCATCGGGTCGTTTATGCCCGACGGGAGATATGTCTTTATACGGCTGATGCTCTCGCGTATGTCCTGCCCCGCGACGTCTAAGTTCGTCCCCCACTTGAAACTGACGTTGACGGTTGAGAGCCCCTCGGCGGAGGTCGATGTCAGCTTGTCGATCCCCTTGAGACTTGCCACGGCGGACTCGATGGGGCGTGTGACAAGCTGTTCCACGTCCTCGGCGGCGGCGCCGGAGTAGGCGGTGACGACTGTGAGGTTCGGGAACTCGAGGTCGGGCATCATGTCGAGCCCGAGGTTGACAAAAGAGATCGCGCCGAAAAGCACCATGATCAGTATCAACATGGTTACGGTTACTCGGCGGTTTACCGATAGCTTTGGAAGATTCATATTTTTCTCCGTAAAGTCAAAGTCAAATAATTAAAATCAAATTCAAATTCATTTAAGGGGAGGGCTACGCCCTCCCTCGCTCCAACCGAAATGGCTTCGCCATTTCGTTTTCCGCTACCCACCCTGCGGGGCTCCGCCCCGCAACGCCCCGTCGGATAAACATGCGCCGCTTCGCGTCGCAAAATCAAAACCCTCGGTGTTTTAATCCTATAATCCTTTAAATCCTAAAAATCCTAATTCAGACTATTTTATTTCCATAACTCTAATATTCGTTCCGTTTACTAAGCTGACGTTGTTATCAGTCAGTACTATTGTTCCCTCGTTGATACCTTCTAATATTTGAGCGTAAGTGTCTGTCACCAGTCCGGTTTTTACTTTTACTAATTTGGGATGCGTCTCGTATGGTAATTGGTCTTGGCGGTCTACGATAAAGACGTTCGCTTCTCCGTTTCTCATTACCACCGCGGTGGCGGGGACGGCTAAGACGTTTGTCAGGCTGTTTGTTACTATTTCCACTTTCGCGAACATGCCGGGTTTCAGCATTTGTTTGTCGTTTTTTATCTCCACGGCCACGCGCGATGTGCGGCTCATTCTGTTTAGGGCGGGGTTTACGGTGAAGATTTTCCCCTCAAAGTCCATGCCCGGATAGGCGTCCGTCTTCACCTGCGCCGGCTGGCCGGGGTGCAGCAGGACGAAGTCTTGTTCGGGGACCATTACCTCTATCTTCATGCGGCTGAGTTGCGCGATTGACAGGACGCCGGAGATGCCGTCGTAGCCGGGGGTTCCGGTGTAGACCTCTCCCTCGTTCACGTACTTGCCGATGACCGTGCCGGTGAACGGGGCGCGCAATTCGACGGAGTTCTTCAACAACTCATACCCCGCGACGGCCGCGTTGAAGCCGGAGCTGACCTGCTCGTACTGCTGCGCCGTCACGCTGCCCTTGCTGTAGAGCGCCGACATGCGTTTGTAGTCCGACTCAAGCTGCGACATCTGCGCCGCGGATTGGCGGAGCTGGAAGTCTTCCATTCTGACAAGCAGCTGCCCCTCTTTAACGCTGCTGCCCTCATCGACGAAGATCCGCATAACGCGGCTCCCCATCACAGCCGGAGCGATGGCGGCGCGGCGGAAGGCGTCGATGCTGCCGGAGAAGTTGAGTGCCTGAATAATATCGCGCTTGGCGGCGACGGCTGCCCTGACAGGAAGGTAAATCATCTCAATCTCCGCCGTAGCCGGAGTAGAGGTGATGTCCTTCGTCTCTTTCTCCTTCTGTAACTTGTCGCAACCGGGCAGCATCGGTATAGATATCAGTATTGATACCAACAACAATACGGGTACCGATAACGCGCGGATGGATGATACCTTCTTTTGTGATACCGTTTTCATTGTATTGACATCCTTTCTGTGTTTTTGATTTTGTATCTTTTCAACCCTAATCTTATTAAGTCAAAATCGGTGTTTTTAGCCTTTGACTTTGATTTTGATTTTATCTATGCGGGGTTTAGCCCCGCATAGCCTATGAAGCCCCGAAGGGGCTTCGTCTAAAAAAGATTTAAAGACTTTGACTTTTTTATCACTCATTAATCAAGTAATCCAAATCCGCCAATCTCGAATAATAGGTACTGAGCGCCGCGTAGTACGTTATCTCCGCCTGCAATATTTTGTTTTGCTCGTTCAGCACTTCGCTTGACAGCATCAGCCCGACTTGAAACTTGTCGTAAGAGATCTCGTACGACCGCTTCGTCTGCGCGATGTTTTCTATGTCGACTTCCAAGCTCTCGTAGGCGTCGGTGAGCGTGGCGCAGTTGTTTTTAACGGCCAAGTCTAAGTTTGTTTTGATATTCTCTATCGCCAAGTTCAGCTGGCGCTTTTGGGAGAGCGTCTGCGCCCTCTTGTGTTTTACCGCGCCGCCGTCGTAGATGTCCCACTGCGCGCCTACGGTCAGCGTTCCGTTGTTTTTCCAAGTGAATTTTCCCTTTTCCGCTCCGCCGGCGCTCTGCCCGCCGCTGTAGCCGGCTGAGGCGAAAACCGATGGTATGTTAGCCGCGTCTGTTATGAGAAGCGACGTTTCGAGGATTTGCAGCTGTTTCTCCAGCGCCTTGATATCGGTCGAGACGTCGCGGGCTTTCGCCTGCAGAGACGGCAGTTCCGGCAAACGGAACGTCTCCGGCGCGATCATCTCCTCCGCGAGGGTGACCGGGGTGTTGACCGGCACGCCGATGAGCGTGGAGAGGTAGTCGTGCGCCGTCTGAGCTCCGGTGGCGGCCTGTTTGCGCTGCAAGCGCTGGTTGGCGAGCTGCACCTTAGCTTGCAGCAGGTCGTTCTCCCCCCTGATCCCCACGTCGACGGCGTTGCCGAGGTCTTTCACCATCACCTCCATGAGCGATATGGCGTTGTCGAGCGCCGTGATGCTGGTTTTGGCGGCGAGCGCGGTGTAGTAGGCCTTAGTGACGTCGCGGCGGATCTCGCGTATCGCCGACTTGAGCTGCCACTCCGCCGCTTCGCGGCTCTGCTCCGAGATCTTCT
Organism: Chitinispirillales bacterium; assembly: GCA_031281485.1. Taxonomy (GTDB): domain Bacteria; phylum Fibrobacterota; class Chitinivibrionia; order Chitinivibrionales; family Chitinispirillaceae; genus GUT77. Next base: position 10,101 of record JAITFI010000088.1, read on the forward strand.
TGGCGTTTTGGATCTTGCCGCCGGAGTAGAGGACGTGGTTGAGAGTCAGCCCGAGGCTGTAAATGTTCCCGCTCATGGTGGCCTCGAAGTCTTGGTACACGAGCGGCGCGAACAATTTATCTCTGGGGATCATCCCGAAGTATCCGCTGTCAATCGCGTTCTGAAACGGCGCGAGATTGGCCGCGACCGGCACGCGCTGCGACCCCGACGGCTGCGGTATGAGCCGGGTGTAGGAGCCCGTGGCGCTGAGCTTAGGCTTCTGAGTGGCCGCCGCCTCCAGTATAGCCGCGTCAAGCTCGTTAAGCTTCTCACCGGCGGTCTCGATACGCAAGTTGGACTGAAGTGCCATCTTTACGCATTGGTCGAGCGTGAGGGCCTCTTGGGCCGACGCGAGCGAAGCGAGCGCGGTTAATATCAGTATTGATATTGATGCGGTAATATTTTTTTTCATAATAACACTTCTCCTATTCTATTTCCATATATTATTAAGTCAAAATCTTTTAAAATCAAAATCTTTTAAATCTTTTTTAGACGGAAGTGCGCGATAAATCGCGCCCTTCCAGACCCTCCCCCCCAGTAAGATCCCTGCTATAACGTATATGTGTATTATTAGTTCTATTATTAACGCAGAAATAGAAAAGGGCGGACCCCGGAGTGGCAGGGTCGCGCCCGAACGCGCCAAGCACGGCCATTGCCGGCGCGGTATCCCCGTTTCCGGGAAGTTTCGATGTAGTATCGGTGAATTT
>JAITFI010000090.1 GCA_031281485.1 Chitinispirillales bacterium
CGCATATAAAATCAAAATCAAAGTCAAAGGCTTTTTTCTTTTGACGTTGACTTTATATGCGGGGTTTAGCCCCGCATATTCTATGAAAGGGCGCGATTTATCGCGCCCTTTCGTCTAAAAATGATTTTAAAGAATTTGATTTAATATTCACTCCCACTCCACTGTAGCCGGCGGCTTCGATGTAATGTCATAGACTACTCGGCTCACAGACGGTATTTCGCTCGTGATTCTCGATGATATACAACCCAATGTTTTATGCGGAATCGGGGCGTAATCGCACGTCATGAAATCACCCGTTATTACGGCGCGGATCGCTATTACCTGACTGTACGTCCTCTCGTCGCCCTTTACACCCACCGAGCAGGTATTGGTCAGTACTGCGAAGTATTGATCCGGCCTGTTCTTTACGCCGTCAAGCTCTTCGCGCAGTATCGCGTCGGCTTTGCGCAAGACGTTCAGTTTTTCCTCCGTGACATCGCCCACCACGCGTATGGCGAGGCCGGGGCCGGGGAAGGGCTGGCGGTTGACTAGGAAGGCCGGCAATCCAAGCTTCCTGCCGAGGATGCGGACTTCGTCCTTGAAGAGGCCGCTTAGCGGCTCCACCACGCCGGTGAATTTCAGGTTTTTGGGGAGGCCGCCCACGTTGTGGTGGCTCTTGATCGTCGCTCCGTAGCTCCCGCCCGACTCGACTATGTCGGGGTAGATAGTCCCCTGGGCCAGAAACGGGACGTCGCCGAGCTTGGCGGACTCCTCCTCGAACACGCGGACGAACTCCTCGCCGATCAGCTTCCGCTTGGTCTCGGGATCGGCCACGCCGTCAAGCCGTTTCAGGAAGCGCTCCTGCGCGTTGACGCGGATGAAGCGCAGTTTACGCTTCGAGAAGACGCGCTCGATCTCGTCGCCCTCATTAAGACGCATAAAACCGTGGTCGACGAATATGCAGACCAGCTGATTCGGCACGGCGCGGCTCAGCAGGCTGGCGCACACGGAGGAGTCGACCCCGCCGGAGAGGGCGAGAAGGACGTTGCCGCCGCCGACTTTGTGACGGATGAGGCCGACCTGCGTATCGATATAATCATCCAGCTTGTAGCTGCCGGCGGCGCCGCAGGCCTCGTAAAGAAATCGCCGGAATATCTCGCTCCCGCCGTCGGTGTGCTTCGTTTCGGGGTGGAACTGCACGGCGTAGAGCTTCTTCTCCGCGTTTTCGCAAGCCGCGATACAGACCGCGGTGGAGGCGGTTTGACGGAATCCGGCGGGCAGGCGCGACACGACGTCGCGGTGGCTCATCAGCGCCTCGAACGGTTTGCCTTGCGTTTCATGAAATAATGTTGAGACCGGGTTTTCCGGCGTTACCGTAACGCGCCCGTACTCGCCGGCGCCGCCCGCCGTAACCTCGCCTCCGAGCGTGTGGCACATAAGGTGCATACCATAGCAGATACCCAGAACCGGGATGCCCAAGCCGAAGATCGCGGGGTCGCATGTCGGAGAACCGGGCTGGTAGACGCTGCTTGGCCCGCCGGTCATTATAATACCTATGGGCGAGAGCCGCTTGATCTCCTCAATCGGCATGTTGCCGGGGCGTATCTCCGAGTAGACGGAGAGACCCCTGACCGCCCGCGCGATAAGCTCTTTGTACTGACCGCCGAAGTCAAGCACCAACACGAGTTCGCGGCTATCGGACATTTTTCAGCCTCGCCAAAACATCCCTGTAACCGTCGAGCACATCGCCCAAATCGCGGCGGAAGCGGTCTTTGTCCAATTTTTTGTTTGTCTCCGCGTCCCACAGACGGCAGGAATCCGGCGATATTTCGTCGCAGAGTATGACCTCGCCGCCGCTTCTGCCGAACTCCAACTTGAAGTCTATAAGCCTGATGCCGGCTTTTTCGAACAGGGAGCGCAGCAATTCGTTGATCTTTAAGGCCTGCCCGGCCATATAGCCGAGCTCCTCGTCCGTGGCGAGGCCGATGGCGGTGATCTGGCTCTCGTTTATCATCGGGTCGCCGAGATCGTCGCTCTTCAGGCAGAACTCCAGCACGATGTTTTTCAACTCAGACCCCTCCGGAACGCCGTATTTCTTCGAAAACCCGCCGGCGGCGACGTTTCTTACAATAACTTCGACCATGATGATCTCGGCCTTTTTAGCGATAACGGAGGTATCGTCTACGACCTCGACCAAGTGCGTTTTCACGCCGTTTTCCTCAAGGTAGGCGTAGATCAGGTTGGAGATAGCCGCGTTCAGCACGCCCTTGCCCGAAAGCTCCGCCTTCTTCTCGCCGTTGAACGCCGTGGCGGTATCTTTATACCTGATGAGAAGGGTAGACTCGTCGCGCCCTTTACAGACAATTTTTGATTTGCCTTCGTATAAGATGTTACACATGTTCTTTCCTTCCGTTCCGTTCCGTTCGATTTAATTCAATTCATTAAAATAATATTTGAAAAATCAAAGTCAAAGTCAAATTCTTTAAAATCTTTTTTAGACGAAAGGCGCATAAATGCGCCTTTCATAGGCTATGCGGGGCTAAACCCCGCATAGATAAAATCAAAGTCAAAAGCACCACCCCGTCGGCTTCGCCGCCACCCCTCCGAGGAGGGGAATAAAGTCAAAACAATGCGTTGTGTTGACGTTGACGTTAATTCCCCTCCTCGGAGGGGTGGCGCGTAGCGCCGGGGTGGTGTCTTTGACGTTGACATTGACGTTTCGGTGAGGGGTTTAGCCCCGAACCGCCTATGAAAGGGCGCGTTTACGCGCCCTTTCGTCTAAAAAAGATTTTAATTATTTTGACTTCTATACAGTAATTAATATATATTCTGTTGTAACAAAAATCGCAGTATCAACAATAACAAAACAGGGGGGTGTTTTATGGCGGAAGAAGGATCTTACTTTGACGGCGGCGTGCTCGGGTTCCTCGGGTGGAGCGTTTTGTGCGGGCTCATTACGGCGTGTACGCTTGGGCTGGGCTTGCCGTGGGCGGTGTGTATGTTCTGCAATTGGGAGACGAGCCATACGGTGGTCGGCGGGCGGCGCCTGAAGTTCAACGGCAACGGCACGAGCTTATTCGGGCACTACATCCTGTGGTGGTTCCTTACCATCATTACGTTGGGAATCTACTCTTTTTGGCTCTATGTGGCCATGAAGAAGTGGATGGCGAAAAATACGACGTTCGCCAACTGAAAAACTTTAACCGTACCGAATTAACGGCTTTATGAGCGACAAACACTTAGGCTACATCCTGATGCTGCTTATACTGCTCCTCGTCGGCGGGGTGTACGGTTATCTCATTTGGCTCGACCGCAACCCGCTGAACACCATAACCTTGCGCTTCCCCCAAGTCGGCAGCTTGGCCCTCGAAGACCCGGTCCGAATGGAGGGGACGCAGGTCGGTCAAATCAGCGGTTTCGACCACGACAGCCTCGGACGGGTGCTCGTCTACGTCCAGTCGCAGAAGCCCATCCCGGTGCGCACCTCCAGCCGCATCGCGGTCAAGGTCAAAGGGGTCATGGGCGAACGCTTCGTAGAGATCAGCGTCGGCAACCCGGAAGACCCGCTCGCCGACACAAGGCGGATCATCGACGGCGACTTCGAGATGGGCCCGTCGGAGGCCGTCGCGTACATGGACCTCTTGGCCGCAAAGATCACGGAACTGAAAGACCTAACCGAACGGCTGCGGTACGGCGAAGACGGCAAACGCTCTTTCGTGCAAGCGTTCAACGACGTGGCCAACACGGTCGATACGCTCGTCTACAACCTCCTGACCGGCCTAGGCGGCATGGAAGACGGACTGAGCACCGGCCTAGATTCCGTGGCGAGATTCGTCGAACAAACAGCCCAACTAACCTCCAAAACCTCGGTAGCCGCGCCCAAACTGATAAACGACCTAAGCACCCTAATTATCAAGATCGACACAGTAATCCCCAAAATCGAAAAAGTAATAGCGCAAACCAATTCAATAGTAGACAGTATCGACAATAACAAAATCCTCTGGGGCGACCACCTAGAAAAAGTCCAAAAACAGCTATTAGTGATAAGAAAAGTGGCGGACAACCTAAGACAAGAGGGACTACCGCTCGCGATAAGATTGAAATTATTTTAAATAAAAAAAGATAAATAAAAATCTTTTTTAGACGAAGCCCCTTCGGGGCTTCATAGGCTATGCGGGGCTAAACCCCGCATAGATAAAATCAAAGGCAAAAACTGTAGGGGCGTTGCGTGC
>JAITFI010000049.1 GCA_031281485.1 Chitinispirillales bacterium
CCCCACTCTTCATGGTTTGGCGCCGGATACGTGTAAATCCTTGTCTGAACTAGGATTAGTAGGATTATAAGGATTATAGGATTAAAAACACCGTCAAATTGACGTTTTTTAATCTTTTCAATCCTATAATCTGTTTTCTAATCCTGCTTTCTGGATTGGCTTCGCCGCGATAAACACGGTACTTCGTCGCTTCGCTCCTCGTAATGACGGTCATCGCGAGCGTAGCGAAGCGATCCAGAGTCTTTTAATCCTATAATCCTTATAATCCTAAAAACTTGTTTATCTCGCCGAAGGCAATCCTAATTCAGACATCCCTTAGTATTATAATATACATTCCCGCCGCCCCGAATGTTACAATTTTTTTATTTTTCTACGATCCCGGGCGTCTTTTGGGCCTGTTTACCCCGATTTTACCCTGATTTCGGCCCTACGGGGCCTATTTGGGGGCGTAAGGGGGGTTGGGGCGAAGGCCGGGGGGTGAGGCGGGCGGCTCGGGTGGGGGCCGCCCGGTGGCTTCCAGCTGTAATTTACGGTCGCTTCTTTTTCGGCGTCTCTTCTTTCGACAGGATCTTCTTTATGTCATCCAAGGAGACTCCCTGTTCGATGAGGCTGACGATCCTCTTCCTTTCTTTCTCCATGCCTTTCTCAAGGCCTTCCTCCATGCCTTCCTCTCGACCGTACTCTACCCACAGTTTGCGCAGTTTCGTCTCGTTTACTTCTGACGTCAACATATTCATCACCTCCGATCCGTTTGTTCGCAGAAAATCTGACAATACTCCTACTTTTACGCACTCATCTATCGCCAAACTTATCGCCGTATCCAATTCGTGCTCTGACTCGAAACCACGGACACATTCTATGAACCGCTCGTACTGCGTAAGGGTGGTGCTCCGCTTCAACAGCTCCGGGTTGTTGCCTATATTAATATTATATATGGTAACTGATAAATCAAGTGAAAAAGGATATTCTTCGCCTTGGCCCTCAAAAAGCTCTGACAGCAATACCTCCTGCTTTTCAGGAACACGAGCCTTACCGTTGTACAGTACGTAAAACTCTGGCCTCGGGATGGTTATCTTTTGGGGACCGTAGATCTTCTCGACGTCAAACAAACGCTCGTACGTACGACCCGCATAGATCAACATGCGCAAGGCGATGTTTTTGTTGATCGTAGACTGGTGTTCCATGAATACTACCAGCTTGCCGTCGATCAAGTACGATACGTCGTTCTTCTGCTTCATGTACAGAACGTCGCTGAGCGTGGTCTCCTGCATCTCGGTGCCGGCGCCGTAATTCGTGCCTTTTATGGCGTTGTAAAGCTCACGGAAACGGTCTTTGTCCTTAAAAATCATACGGAACACGCCGTCCTTGTACTTACGGTTGGCGTGTGACCTTGTTTTAAGCCCTTTTTTGGTTCCCGCTTCGCTCCTTGCTCCTTTATTCATACTCTCCTCCTATATTTAATGTTGATCAACCGCAAAGACGGGCCGATACCCGACCGCGCGGTGTAAATTTGGGGTACAACGAGAGATCCCGGGCCGGCTTACTTACGGCGCGCGGAATGGGGGACTACGTGAGGTGTTGCTGTTAATAGGTATAATATAATAAATGTCTGGATACGGGATTATAAGATTTTTTCGCCCCCCTCTTGACGTGGGCTGCGCCCATATACTATATTATTTGTCTTGTGGCTTGGTTTGGTATTCTAGCGTTATAATATTATAAATTTAAACCTTTTTACTCTTAGGAGGGCGTATTTATGGCTATCAAGGTCGGCATTAACGGGTTCGGCAGGATCGGCAGGTTGGTTTTCCGGGCGGCTATGGAGAAGACGTCGCATATTGAGATTGTTGGCATCAACGACCTCATCGACGTGGACTACATGGCGTATATGCTCAAGTACGACTCCACGCACGGGCGTTTCAACGGGACGGCCGAGGCCAAGGACGGGAAGCTCGTCGTGAACGGGAAGGCCATCCGCGTCACCGCCGAGAAGGATCCGGCTAACCTTAAGTGGGGCGATGTCGGCGCGGATTACGTGGTGGAGTCCACGGGGCTCTTCCTCACGAAGGATAAGGCCGAGGCGCACATAAAGGCCGGGGCGAAGCGCGTGGTCATGTCGGCGCCGTCCAAGGACGACACGCCGATGTTCGTGGTGGGCGTGAACCACAAGACGTACAATAAGGATATGACGATAGTCTCCAACGCCTCCTGCACGACCAACTGCCTCGCCCCCGTGGCGAAGGTTCTGAACGACAATTGGGGGATCGAGATGGGCTTGATGAGCACGATCCACGCGACCACTGCCACGCAGAAGACGGTCGACGGCCCCTCCCACAAGGACTGGCGCGGCGGCCGCGGCGCGGGCCAGAACATCATCCCCTCCTCCACCGGCGCCGCCAAAGCGGTCGGCAAGGTGATCCCCGAACTCAACGGCAAGCTCACCGGCATGGCGTTCCGCGTGCCCACCCCGGACGTGTCGGTCGTAGACCTCACGGCGCTCCTCAAGAAGCCGGCCAAGTACGACGAGATCAAGAAGGCGATGAAGGCCGCCTCCGAAAGCGGCGACCTCAAGGGCGTTCTGGCCTACACGGAGGACGAAGTGGTCTCCACCGACTTCCTCGGCGAGTGCCACACGTCAATCTTCGACGCCAACGCCGGCATCGCCCTGAGCGACACGTTCGTGAAGGTCGTGTCGTGGTACGACAACGAGATGGGCTACTCGCACAAAGTCTGTGAACTCATTATGCACATGGATACTGTGAAGTAAGGTTTTTATGTAGATTTCGGGGCCTTTGGCCTGATGGGATGAGGCTCTTTATTGATGGTAATAAGGAGCCTCTTTTGATTAGGAAAGAACTGTCTGAACTAGGATTTTTAGGATTGGCTTCGCCGAGATAAACAAGTTATAAGGATTATAGGATTTAAAACACAGAGGGTTTTGACGTTGCGACGCGAAGCGGCGCATGTTTTAAGAAGTCCCTCCCCCTATTTGAGGGGGAGGGATTGAAGGAGGAGGGGAATCTGGCGGGGCGTTGCGGGGTGTCCCCGCAGGGTGGGTAGCGGAAAACAAAAATGGGCGTAGCCCATTTTTGGTTGGAGCGAGGGAGGGCGCAGCCCTCCCCTTAGTTGAATTTGACTTTAATATTTTGACTTTAACGAAAGGACAACCGACCATTATGGCTTTAAAGAAAAAAACTGTAAAAGATATTGATTTTAAGGGCAAGCGGGTAATTATGCGTGTGGACTTTAACGTGCCTATGGATAAGGGCGTGATTCAGGACGACACCCGCATCCAAGCCGCGCTGCCGACCATCAAATACGTTTTGGAGCAAGGGGCTAAGAGCCTCGTCCTCATGTCTCATTTGGGCGATCCCAAGAAGGACATGGCCAAGGCCAAGGAGAAGGCGGAGAAGGCCGGGAAGCCGTTCGACGAGGCGCAGTATCTCGCTTACAAGCACAAGATGGCGCCTTTGGCGGCGCACTTGTCCAAGCTTATAGGCAAGGACGTGGGCCTCGCCCCGGACTGTGTCAGCGACGAGACCAAGGCTATGGCGGCCAAGCTTGACGGTGGGGCGGTGCTGATGTTGGAGAATACGCGGTTCCACAAGGAGGAGACCTCCAAGGATGCGGCGGACCGCGAGAAGATGGCCAAGGCCCTGGCGGAGCTCGGGGACGTGTACGTCAACGACGCTTTCGGGACGGCGCACCGGGCGCACGCTTCCACGGAGACCATCGCGCACTATCTTCCGGCTGTGGCGGGGTTTTTGATGGAGAAAGAGCTTGTGTTCCTGCAAGACAAGGTCGTCGACGCGCCGGCGAAACCCTTCGTGGCGGTGATCGGGGGGGCCAAGGTGTCCTCCAAGATCGCGGTTTTGGAGAGTTTGCTCTCCAAGGTGGACAGCATGATCATCGGCGGTGGCATGGCCTACACCTTCCAAAAGGCGCTGGGGCAGAGCATCGGGGAGTCGCTCGTTGAGGACGACATGATCGACACGGCCAAGAGCATTATGGATAAGGCTAAGTCGAAGGGGGTCAAATTGCTGCTGCCGGTGGACAACGTGGTGACCAAAGAGTTCGCGGCGGAGGCGGAGTCCAAGGTCGTGGCGGCGGGTGCGGTGGAGGCCGGGTGGATGGGCATGGATATCGGGCCGAAGACTACGGAACTCTTCAAGGACGCGCTGAAAAGCGCCAAGACCGTGTTTTGGAACGGGCCGATGGGCGTCTTCGAGTTCCCGAAGTTCGCGGCGGGGACGGACGCCATAGCCGCGACGCTGGCGGAGCTGAAGGGCGCCACCACGGTGATCGGCGGCGGGGACTCGGTGTCGGCGGTGAAGAAGGCCGGGGTGGCGGACAAAATGTCGCACATATCGACGGGCGGCGGGGCGTCGTTGGAGTTGGTGGAAGGTAAGGAACTGCCGGGAGTCGTGGCGTTAAATGATAAGTAGATTTTAAAATCAAAAGCATTAAATTCTTTTTTAGACGAAAGGGCGCGATAAATCGCGCCCTTTCATAGAATATGCGGGGCTAAACCCCGCATATAAAATCAAAATCAAAGTCAAAGACTTTTTTCTTTTGACGTTGACTTTATATGCGGGGTTTAGCCCCGCATATCCTATGAAGCCGAAGGCTTCGTCTGAAAAAGATTTAATGATTTTAAAGATTTAAAGATTTTTATTTTTTTATATAAAGGAAAGAATTATGGCGTTGCCGGAAAAGAGATGGGTTCAGCGGTTGGACAATTATTCGAAAGTATTGCGGTATTTGGAAGATTTTGTCACGATACAAGAAGAACGGCCATTATCAGTCGCGGAAGAATTCGCTATAATCAAAACGTTTGAATTGGCTTTTGAGAGCGGTTGGAAATCAATGAGAGATTTTTTGCAATCAAAAGGAAACATCGGTATAGATAGTCCAAAGGACGCTATAAGGCAGGCATTTTCCAAAGGAATTATTGAAAACGGTCAGGTTTGGATAGATATGATTGAAAGTCGAAAAGAAATACCGTATTGTTACGATGAGACTCGTGCTGTCAAAGTCGCTACGGCGGTATCAGATTCTTATGCAAATGAATTTAAGAAGTTTCTTGCGACTATGAAACGATACGAAAATGAAAAAGAATAAACGAGCCGACTTTCTCGATTACGACCGCCTCAACGAACTGCGCGCCGCGGCTATTGAAAAGCGTAAACAGTTGCCTGATGTTGTTTGGGATAAGTTTGAGAAGGCGTTTATCATAGAGTACACGCATCACTCCACGGCGATTGAGGGGAATACGCTCTCGCTCGCGGAGGTGAAGTTGGTTTTGGAGGATGGGATTTCTGTGGGGGGGGAAGCCTCTGCGGGAGACTTACGAGGTGACCAATCACGAGAAAGCTTACGAGTTTGTCAAGCGATTGATCTCTGACGGGCGGAAATTGGATGAGGATGTTATAAAGGATATTCATCACTTGTTGATGGAAAATATCATGCCGGGGGGGATTTATCGGGATTGCGACGCGCGGATTACGGGGAGTAAGCATAAGCCGCCGTCGGCCAACGAGGCGTTTTACAGGATGAAGAGCTTCGTCGCCGATTTATACGCGGAGGACGCGGGGAGCGCCGTTTATTTCGCCGCGCGGACTCACGCAGAGTTCGTGAATATCCATCCGTTTGCAGACGGTAACGGGCGGACGGCGCGGCTGCTGATGAATTTCCGCCTGATGGAAGGGGGCTTCATGCCGATTACGATCATGCCGGAGAGCCGGCTGATATATTACGACGCTTTGGAAGCCTACGATCTGGAGGGTGATCTTTTTCCGCTTACGGAGATGATTTTTTTATGGGAGAGGGATAGGTTGGAGGAATTTTTGGGAAAGGATAATATAACATGACAACCGAATTGACTAAGGCTTTGCCGTTTTCCAATGATGAGATTATCGCGATTGCAAATCGCTTTGAGACTCCTTTTCATGTATATGATGAGAAGGGGATACGGGAGAACGCCCGGCGGTTGATCTCGGCGTTTTCTTGGGCGCCTTCGTTTTTGGAGTACTTCGCGGTGAAGGCGGCGCCCAATCCTTATCTTATGAAAATTTTTAAGCGGGAGGGAATCGGGGCGGATTGCAGTTCGATGGCCGAGCTGTCGCTGGCGGAGCGGTGCGGGATAGTTGGAGAAAACGTGATGTTCACGTCCAACGATACCCCATCGGGCGAGTTCAAAGCGGCTAAGGATATGGGCGCCGTGATCAACTTGGACGATATAAGCCACATCCCGTTTTTGGAGGAGCACGCGGGACTGCCGGAGCTTGCGTGCATACGCTACAATCCGGGCACGGCGCGGACGGGGAACTCTATAATCGGCAATCCGGTGGAGGCTAAGTACGGGTTCACGCGGGAGCAGGTGTTCGAGGGATATACGATACTCAGGGATAAGGGCGTGAAGCGTTTCGGGCTGCACACGATGGTCGCGTCGAACGAACTGCACTATAAATACTTTGTCGATACGGCGGTAATGCTTTTCGAGCTTGCCGCGGAGGTGTCGAGGGAGCTTGGGATAAAAATCGAGTTCGTGAATCTGGGCGGAGGCATAGGGATCCCGTACAAGCCCGACCAGATAGCGGTCGACTTAGAAGCGGTCTCGGCGGAGATGAAAGCGGCCTACGACAGAATCATCGTTCCCGCCGGACTTCATCCGCTGAAGATATGTTTAGAGAGCGGAAGGATGATGACCGGCCCTTACGGTTTTTTGGTATCGAGAGTATTGCACGTCAAAACAACATACAAGAATTACGTTGGCTTGGACGCTTGCATGGCGAACCTGATGAGGCCGGCGCTTTACGGAGCTTATCACCACATCACCGTCGTCGGGAAAGAAAACGAGCCGGCTAACCATATTTATGATGTGACAGGGTCGCTATGCGAGAATAATGATAAATTCGCCATTGACAGAAAACTGCCGTTAATAGTTCCGGGCGACCTTGTGGTGATCCACGACGCCGGAGCGCACGGGCACGCGATGGGATTCAATTACAACGGGAAAACGCGGAGCGCGGAACTGCTTAGGCGGGAGAACGGAGAGGTTATTGAAATTAGGCGGGCGGAGACGTTGGATGATTTGTTTGCTACATTGGATTTTGAGAAGTTAAAATCTTTTTAAAAGGAAAAATTAATGGCATCACAACCAAAAACTGCTGTCACACCGACGCGCCAAGAAGACTATCCCGAATGGTATCAGCAGGTGATAAAAGCCGCCGACCTCGCCGAAAACTCTCCTGTCCGCGGGTGCATGGTTATCAAACCCTGGGGTTACGCGCTTTGGGAGAATATTCAGCGCGTGCTTGACGGGATGTTTAAGGCTACGGGGCACAAGAACGCCTATTTCCCGCTCTTTATACCCAAGAGCTTCCTCGAAAAAGAGGCTCAGCACGTGGAGGGGTTCGCGAAAGAGTGCGCCGTAGTTACACATCACCGTCTTCAGGCGGGGCCGGACGGGAAGCTGGTTCCCGCCGGAGAGCTTGAGGAACCGCTCATTGTCCGCCCGACCTCCGAGACCATCATCGGCGCTATGTTCGCCAAGTGGACGCAGTCTTATCGCGATCTGCCGCTGCTCATAAATCAGTGGGCCAACGTCGTGCGCTGGGAGATGCGTACCCGGCTCTTTTTGCGGACGGCGGAGTTTTTGTGGCAAGAGGGGCACACGGCGCACAGCACGCCCAAAGAGGCGCAAGAAGAGACGATGAAAATGCTCGACGTGTACGGCAAGTTCGCGGAGGAGTACATGGCGATGCCGGTTATCAAGGGCGAGAAGACGGAGTCGGAGCGCTTCCCGGGCGCGGTGTCGACATACTGCATAGAGGCTATGATGCAGGACCGCAAGGCGCTGCAGGCGGGGACGTCGCACTTTCTGGGGCAGAATTTCTCCAAAGCCTCCGACATAAAGTTCCTTGACGCGGAGGGGAAGGACGAGTACGCCTGGACGACAAGCTGGGGCGTCTCGACGCGGCTTATCGGCGGGTTGATAATGACGCACGGCGACGACGACGGGCTGATCGTGCCGCCGAGATTGGCGCCGTCGCATGTGGTCATACTGCCCATAGTGCATGACGACGCGTCGTCAAACGACGTGTTCGAGTATTGCGACAAATTGGCGGCGGAGCTGGGAGACGTACGATACGACGACAGGCGGCTTGAGATTGAAGTTGATAAGCGCGAAGGGCGCGGGGGCGACAAGGTCTGGTCGTGGATAAAGAAGGGCGTCCCGATATACTTGGAGATAGGCCCGCGCGACATCGCGGCGGATTCCGTGTTCGTCGGCAGGAGAGACAAGAGCAGGAAAGAGCGATTCGGGATGTCTCGGCAGGAGTTTGTAGGAAAAGTATCGGATATTTTAACCGATATTCAGAACAATCTGTTCAATAGGGCGAAGTCTTTCAGGGATACTAATATAAAGGTCATTGACAATAAGGACGATTTCTACAAGTTCTTCACGCCGAAGAATAAAGAGAAACCGGAGATACACGGCGGATTCGCGCTCTGCCATTGGAACGGATCGGCGCAAGTTGAAGAGCAGGTGAAGAATGATTTGAACGTGACTATAAGGTGTATTCCGATGGATGGAAAAGAGGAAAAGGGAAAGTGCGTTATAAGCGGGGAGCTTTCTAAAAAAAGGGTTGTATTTGCTAAGTCGTATTAAGTCAAAATCTTTTTTTTTAGACGAAGCCCCTTCGGGGCTTCATAGGCTATGCGGGGCTAAACCCCGCATAGATAAAATCAAAAGACTGTCTGAACTAAGATTAGTAGGATTTAAAGGATTATAGGATTAAAAAGAAAAAAGCCGTTGAAGTTGACTTTGACTTTATATGCGGGGTTTAGCCCCGCATATCCTATGGAAGGGCGCGATTTATCGCGCACTTCCGTCTAAAAATGATTTAAAAGACTTTAAAAGATTTTGATTTTAATTAAAGATAAAGATAAAGATAAAAATAAAGATAAGGATAAAACATGCACCCAACATTATTTAACATCTTTTCGTTTCCTGTTCCCTCATACGGGACTATGCTGGCGCTCTCTTTTTTGAGCGGGATTCTTCTGTCTATGTACTTCGCTAAGAAGCGGGGGCTTGACCCGAATATCGTATCCGACGCGGGGCTTTACCTTATCATCTCGGCGATCGTCGGCGCTCGCGCTTACTACGTGATGACGCACTTCGGCGAGTTTCGCGGTAACTTGCTCTCCATTGTCAACCCGTTTCAGGACGGGCGCATCGGGATCAGCGGGCTTGTGATGTACGGGGGGTTTATCGCGGCTATTGTCATTACGGCGTTGTTTTTTAAGATTAAGAAGCTTCCCATTTTGCCATATTTGGATGTTTACTCGCCGGGAGTGGGGTTGGGAATAGCCCTTACGCGTATCGGGTGCTTTCTCAACGGGTGCTGCTACGGGGTGGCGGCGAAGGCGGGGAGTTTTTTGTCGGTCAGCTATCCTATCGCGGCGCACTCTCCGGCGGGGTACTATCAGCGTTCCATAGGCGCGGCGGGACTGCTGCCCACGCAGTTTTTTGAATCTGCCGGTGGGATAATCATTGCCGTCACGCTGTATTTGGTCGGCAGGAGCAAATTTTACTTTGCGGGGCTGCAGTTCTACTTATTGGTGATGATGTACGCCGTGCTGCGCTTTTTTATCGAGACGGTTCGCTACATAGAGACGCCGAAGATCGGGCCGTTCTCGCACAATCAGTTGATATGTATCGTTTCGTTTTTGGTGTTCGGGGGGATCATTGTCAGGAAGTTTATCAGAACTAATAAGGCGGGTTGAAGACTTTTTCATCCCTCCGCTATGTATTATATGCGACGGCTCCTTGTCCGACGACCGCGGTGGAGAGGGCGGCTATTGGCTTTGTCCGTCATGTATAAACGCGTTGGTTAAAAACCATACGTCCCGCGAACCCTGCCCACGCTGCGCGCAGAACCGAAAAAAGCGTGAGTGCGCTTGCGAGGCCGTTTGGGACCTTCCGTTTGAGAGGGTTTACTGCGTCTACGACTATGACGATACGCTGGGCGTTATCGCAAAGCATATCAAGTACCACGGTAAGAGCGGGCTGGCCGAGCGTATGGGTGTTATCGGCGCCCCTTTAATCCCTAAAGATTTCTTTTCAAGTATAGATTTGGTTATCCCTGTTCCGCTGCACCGTAAAAGGCGGCGGCGGCGTGGGTATAATCAGGCGGAACACTTTGCCCGCGGCGTTTTGAAGGGGCTCTATGCCGACACCGCCAATACTGTCAATCCTCCCCTATTGCTTACCGATCTGTTAATCCGTGTCAAAAACACTGAGACGCAGACCCGGCTTGACCGGGACGAGCGCCGCGAGAACTTGTCCGGGGCGTTCGCTGTGAACGCTCAGGCGGCTTCGGAATCTTCGCTTTCGGGAGCCCGCGCGGTTCTCGTCGACGATATCTTTACCACCGGGGCGACCACGGAGGCCTGCGCGGAGGCGCTGCTGGGGGCGGGGTGCGCGTCGGTGGCGGTGCTGGCCATGGGGCGGGATTGAATAAAAACGGGCCGCCGCGCGCGCCGGTTTAACACGCGGGACGGCCTTACCTCGGTACATGCCTCACAACCGCGACGCCGCGGCAAGTCACGCTTTGCTTATCGCCTCCGCCGGGCACGTATCGGCGCAGGCGCCGCATTCGGTGCACTTCCCGGGGTCTATCGTGTAGGGCTCGCCCTCCGCTATAGCCCCGCTCGGGCACTCGGGAACGCAACTTCCGCAAGACAGGCACGCGGCTGAAATTTTGTAGGCCATAGATAACCTCCTTTGTAAATGTTGAATTTTTTCCGGTTTGGGGCGGCGAAGAGGCCGACGCCCTATGTATATATAAGTATAGTTTATGCGGGGGTAAAAGGTCAATATAGTTACGGAAAAAATTAAATAATAAAGGACGCCCCCTAACGGGCGGAAAAAAACGTGTAAAAAAAAATTTAAAAATTTGACTTTAACGATGAGCATACATTAGTTTATGTATATGGTTTTTAAATTAACTTATTTCTATTCTTAAAGGAGATGGCCTATGCTTAGGAAAATTGTCGGCGTTATTTCAGCAGTGGCGGTTCTGTGCTTCGTTGCGACCGGGTGCGGCGGCAAGAAGACTTCATCGGCAAGCGCGAGCTCTTCGGACTCGAGCCCGGCGACAGAAAGCTCAACCGAGAGCGACTATTCCCCGGTGAGCGACGAATCAAGCGAAGACGCTCCCTCGGAAAGCGAACCCGAGGCGCCTTCGGAGGATTAATATCCTGCCCGCGGCCGGTTTGGACGCTATGGGGAAACGCCGTGCGGGCGTCTCCCCATTTGTTGTTGCGCGCGGTCAGCCCAACCACAAGATAGCCGTAACACCCCTCGGGTAATACGCGCTACCGCATATCTTGCCCGCCCTCATCTGGTCGCTGAACGCCTGAATCGCGTTCTCAGGGTCAGATAGCCACGAGGCGTGGGCCTTGTCCGCTTTTGCATCCGGAGCTTGCTTAAAGATCTTTTCGGCTATGAATTGACACAAAAACGTCTTGCTGAGCCATGAATTGTCGCTCGTCTTGGACATCTTCCAGGCGCCGTCCGCAAATTTACAGCCTTTTTCCAACGCAACCGCCAAGTGCTTCTTAAGGGCGCTGATGAAGACGCAGTACTTCTCGGTCAACGCCATATCCTCAAACAGCCCCATTACCACCGGGTACGTCAGCCCCTCTACCACAGACAGCGTCAGCGCGGGGTTATCATCCTCAAGAAGCGCCGGGATCGTCCCGTCGGCCCTGCGGTATTTCATGACGGTATCGGCGCACCTTTCGGCCTGATCCGCCGCCGTCTTGGCAGCGCCGTGAAGCCCCAGCGCGCCGCACATTTTAGACAGGGCAAGGTACGCCGCCCAGCACTTTACCGCGAGGTAGCCGCTGCGCCTCGCCCGCCCGAGCGCCGTATCGACATTGTCATACGTCGTGATCTCCGCGCCGCCGCCGGTCTTGCAGGAGTCCAAATCCATTACGCCGTCGCGGTCGTTCTCGCCGGTACCGTCGCGGTTCAGCATACTCGTCAAACACTGCCCTATCGTCTGCCGGCGGCTCCGCAGCCACTCGTCGTCGCGCGCCCCCTCCCAGTAGACACCGGCGCAGAGTATCCAGTTGACGAGCTGCTCCTGAGACATGTAGGAGTAACAGCCGCTCCGCCCACCAAGCTCGTAGGCTGACCGCCCCGGCGCCGAAAAGGCGTTGGCCACGCCCATGTCGTGGGCGAAGCTGATGCCGCCGGGAAACTTTCCGCCCCGCGCGTCCTTAACCTCGTCGAAGTAAGCGTACCTGTTTACGTATTGATCGAGCACGGAACGTACCGTCCAAGGGTTTTTCAGCATCTCGAAGAAGAGCTGGTCGACGGCCAGGTCGAGCGTGTTCATCATCCTATAGGCCCCCTCGTTGACTATCCACAGCGGGAAACCGGCCTTGGGGTCGAAGAGAAGCTGCGTTGAGCCGTAGTAGCTCTTTATGGCCTGCGACAGCATAAACCGTCTCTCGTCGCTGAGCTCACGCTCCATGATCATCGCGTCGAAGTGGGCGGCCTCGGCCCTATAGCGCTCGTAGTTTTTGAACGCATAGCAAGCAACATCCTCAATGTTTTTAAAGTGACGCGTGTACATGTAGACCGCCTCGACGCCGGTGGTCGCTACGCCGGCGCGGTAGAAGCAGACGGCGAAGCGCCAAGTGCGCATTTCGTACGGCTGCGCGGTCATAACGATCACCCCCGTGGTCCCCAGACCGAAAGGGAGCCTGTCGGCGATGCCGTCGGCAAGCAGCTCTTGCGGCGAGAAGGCAAGGGCGCAAACCGCGTCCGCGTCGTCGGTGAATATGCCGGTGACGCAACCCTGGGCGACGCCCTTGATGTTCATCTCATCTATATCACCGTTTTTTGCCGTATTAATACCGGACGGGCGAACACTGTCCGCCCCTACATTCTCCCAATCGTCTATACGCCTCATGGCACTGTACGGGTCGTTGCCCTCGTAGCCGAAGAAGGCCTTGCGAGGCGAGGCGCAGGCAGAGTTGTCGACGGTCAATTCGGCGAAGACGGCGGGGATCAGGACATCCTTCGTGATCGTGGGGTCGATCGACATGAACTCCGTCTCGAGGGTCATGTCCGGAATTGACGGGAACGGGGTGTAGATCTTGAACTCGAGGTCGCCGGCACGCCACACGTCGCGCGCCGGGGTGGTCAGGCGGGAGATCTCGTCGTCGGCAAATTGAACTATATTTACGGCCGGTTTATCAATATCTATACTATCGGACAAGACCCCGCTCTGCTTGTCGCTGTCGCCCCATACGTCCTGAGCCGTGGGCTCCGTCTCCACACGGCGATCAATCGCGTCATTATAGAACGGCAGCGCGAAAAACTTTCCGGGTTGATCCGCCGACTCCGCCCCGATGTATACGTTCTGGCAAGCCGGCCCGGCAAGCTCGAGCCCCAAGCCGCCCGACGCGCCTTTGAAACCGAGGGTGAAAGAGGCGAAAGCGCCGACCGGGGAGTGCTGAGAGTTGTAGAAGGGGTTCATCGGGCCCGGATTCTTTAGAGTCAAAGTTAGAAAAAATACCCCCAGCAAGGATCGAACTTGCGACACCAGGTTTAGGAAACCTGTGCTCTATCCAACTGAGCTATGGGGGCATTTGATGATTTATAATATAATATTTTTGCCGTACCAACGCAACTTTTTTGTATTCTATCCCCAAAAAAACCTACAAATTGCCGCCGTCGACCGCCACCGCGTAGGCGTCCGACTCCCCGTACTCGGCCAGAAAATCGGCCTGCAAGCGCCCCATGTCGCTCTCGTCTATCGGGATATCGGCGCTGTCGAAGATTTGCCACAGGCGCTCGTCGTACTTCGGGCAGGCCTTTCTGCCGGAGTCGCCTATTTTCGTGAGGTGGCATATCATATCGGCCGCCGTGACCGTGGCCACGAAAGCCGGATCCACCTTGGCGTCCCACGGGGCGTGGTGGTACTTGACGGCGTCGCAGATGATCGGCGGGAGGTTCCAGTTTTCGGCGAGCCAAGCGCCCACGTACCCGTGCCCCACACCCAATATCTCGCTCTCCGCCCTGTCTAAATCGTAGTCTTCGTTCTCCGCCGTTTTGAGGACCTCGACAAGCTCCGCGCCGAAGTAGCGGTTCAGCATCATCTTTCCCATATCGTGCAGCAGACCGGCCACGAAGGCCTCGCCGGCGTACCGCGATTCGCAGTTTTTGGAGATCATGCGGGCCGCGACGCCGCAGGCGGAGCTGTGCTCCCAGAACTTCACCGCGTCAAAGCCGGTAGCCGCCGGCCCCGCGCTCTTGAACGTATCGAAGACGGAGAGCCGCAGGCCGATCTCCTTCACGGCGCTGAACCCGAGCACCGAGACAGCCATGTTGACGGTCGATATCTCCCGCTGGTACCCGTAGTAGGAGGAGTTGGCCAGCTTGAGGAGGCGGGCCGTCAGCGCCGCGTCTGTGGAGATGAGGCGGGCAAGCGCGTCGGCGGAGGTACCCTTATCGTCGATCATCCCGATCATCTTGGAAACGACGGTGGGAAGCGTGGGCAGGTCGCCGACGCTTTGGGCCACTTTCTTTATACGGGCGGTGTCGATCCTTCGCGGTTCGTTCGCGGCCATATTATTATTATCCATAATTATCTGTATTATCCGTATTATTATATTTTAAGCTTCCAAATCTATAAGTCTGCCGTTGTCCAGCATCCTGACGGCCACGTCCTCTTCCACATCAATAACGTCCGAGATATCGCCCTCTTCCTCCTGCCCGTTCTTTCTTTTTTTGGAGTGCCGCTTCTCCTCCTTGTGGTCCTTGGGGTCTATGATTTTGCCTTCGGCGGATTCGGCCTCGTTGGCCGTTCTAAGATGTATGTCCAAATGGTCGCGGTTCATGTCGGCGTTTTGGGCTTGGTGGGCCATGGGCACGCGGTGCACCTCCGACTGGTGCGTGGTGGCGAGCGGCAGGTTCGCCACGGGGATATTTACATTTACGCTGTTCATACATCATCCTCCATAAACTTCTGGAGAAGTCTGGCGCGAAGTTTCATCATCGCCTTGGAGTGTATCTGGCTGACGCGGCTCTCCGTAAGGTTCAGCACCACCCCGATCTCTTTCAGCGTCAGTTCTTCATAGTGATAGAGCGCCACTACCACGCGCTCGCTCTCCGGAAGCCCTACTATCGCGTCTTTTAGGATACTCTTTACCTCGTCGGTCCCCATCTCCTTTAGGGGATTCAGGCTGTCGGGATCCTCCACTTGGTCGATCATTCTCATGTCTTTGGCGTCGGAGAAGGCGTCGTTCATCGTTTCGTCTAAGGAGACGATGGTGGCCGGGGTGACTTCGGCCAGTATCTGCTCGTACTCCTCCATAGTGACGCCGAGTTCTTCGCAGACCTCGTCGTCGTAGGGGGCGCGCCCCAGAGCGTTCTCCATCCTCGTGAACGTTCTCTGCAGGTCGCGGGCCTTCTGCCTGACCGAGCGCGGCACCCAGTCTAAAGCGCGCAGTTCGTCTAAGATCGCCCCGCGTATCTTGTGGCCGGCGTAGGTCTCGAACTTGAAACCGCGCTCCGGCTCGAAGGTGTCCACCGCCTTTATAAGGCCCAAGATCCCGGCGCTGTACAGATCGTCGCGGTCAACGGACGGCGGCAAGTTTACGGCAAGCCGCTGCGTGGTATACTTGACCAAGTGGGAATACTCCACAAGCAGCTTATCCTTAGCTGCCTGGGATCCGGCTTCCTTAAACTCTTTCCACAGATTTTCCAGTTCCAGCATCCTTGCTCCTGAAAATTAAAAAAGAAAAAGACGTTTTTTCACTTTTTATCTTCCTTATCATCATGCTTCTTAATTCTGGCCGACCTAGTTTTAACAATCGTATCTGTCCTCGGGTCAATTTGTATTATGTTGCCGTCCATATCATAATTCAACTGCTGTTGATACGTGTATATCCGTTGCAATATGCCGCCGTCGATTAGGTGATTTTGATCGACCGGGATGCCTGTCACCAAGCCTCTTAAGAAGATGTTGCCGATTATCAGGCCGGCCAGCCAGAACAACAGCGCGGCGCACGACCCTTTTATCAAGGCGACAACTATCATCATCGTGTCGGCGTAATCCTCAAAGTCGTAACTGAGCAGGAGCATCACAAAAAAGCCGCAGATGCCCAAGAAACCGGCCAAACGCTTTGTCCACAGTACCATTGCGGCGGCTTTATCCGGTTCCTCATCCTCTTCTTCTTCCTCCTCCTCCTCATCATCATCATCATCATAATCTTCTTCTTCGTCTTCGTCTGCCATTACGCGCCTCCAAAGAATTTGCTGAAGAATCCGCCTCTGGCCGCCGATTCCGACTTGTGGCCGCCCAAGCGCTTGGCGAGCGCGGACACCGTCTTATAGAAATTCACGCCCTCGCCGGCGGCAAGGTGCAGCTGCTTGCGGCCCAGACGCAATACTTCGCGCTCATTAACTAATATAGCATATAACCTTATCGGTTTTTTCAAAAATTTTTCAACCATAGTCCGCAACTTATCGAAAGACTCGCGCCCCTCCCCCTCGTTCGCCGCCATGTTGACCACCACGGCCACGTTCGTGTTGCCCTTTTCGTAGAGCACCTTCACCATGGCGTAGGCGTCGGCCATAGACGACGGGTCGGGGGTCATAACCAGCAAAACCAGGTCGGCGTGGCGGGCGAAACCAGTTACGGTGTTGCCTATCCCGGCGCCTGTGTCCATTATCAGGAAATCGTAATTCTCCTCCAAACTCATAAATTCGGCGCGCAAACGCTCAAAATGCCCCATGTCTATGTTCGAAAGCTGCTCGAAACCGGAGGCCCCGGGCGCCAAAAACATGTTCGGCGCCACCTCCATCACTATGTCGCCTATCGCGCATTTCCCGGTGACCACGTGCCCTATGTTGAACTTCGGCGCTATGCCGAGAAGTATCTGGATGTTGGCCAGACCGAGGTCGACGTCCATCAACAGCACCTTTTTGTCTATCTTGGCCAGACTCGCCCCGAGCACCAGCGACAGCGTGGTCTTCCCCACCCCGCCCTTGCCGCTGGTCACCGCGATGCTCTTGCACCTGCCCTGACCGCGCTTGGGAGCCGGGGCGGGCATGGCGCCGGCCCCCATAGCCCCGACCATCTCCCGCAGCTTTTCCGCTTGGTCGCTCACCTGGCACGCCCCCCCATCAGGAGCCTCTCGACAAAGGTAGCCGCCCTCGCCAGCTCTATGTCGTCCGGCACGCTCTGGCCCAGCGTGAAGTACGAGACCGGTATGCCCAAGTCGCTCACAATGTTGAAGATATTCCCGAGCCGCGTCGTCTCGTCCAGCTTAGTAAAGAGCAACCGGTTCACCTTGATGTTTCGGTAGCGGTTAATCATATCGAGAAGGTCGGAATCTTTGGTCGTGGCGCTCAGAACCAGGTGCGTCTCGTCCGGGCGCAGCACGTCCATCATAAGCCGCAGTTCCTCCATGTGGTCCTTGTCCCGCTGGCTCCTCCCCGCGTTGTCAACGAAGATAACGTCGCAGTCGCCGCACTCCTCAAGGGCGGCGTTCACCTCGTCAGGGGAGAAGACCATCTGCAAACTGATGTTCATAATTTCCGCGAAGGCGCGTATCTGTTCGTAGGCGGCGATCCTGTAGGAGTCGGCGGTGATGATCGACACGCTCTTGTTATTCAAGCGGCAGTAGGCGGCGAGTTTGGCGAGCGTTGTGGTCTTGCCGGACCCTGTCGGCCCCACGAACGACACGATGAGCGGGCTGTCCTTCCGAAGCTTGAGCGGGCCGGAGACGGGGAACTGCTCGGTGAGCGCGTCGAAGAGCTTCTCCTCCAACTCCGCGTCCGTTATCTGCAAGCCGCCGCGTATCGAGTTGACTAACTTCCTCGCGATTTCAGGCTTGACCTCGGCGTCGGTCAGCTTTTTGACAAAGGCGTCCCACTCCATGTCGCCCGCTGTGGTAACGCCGGCCTCCTCCTTTGACACGCTCGCGATGCGCGGCGAGCCTGAGGTCAGCACGCCCTTTATGAGGTCTTTAAGCTCGTGGAAGTCGGCCTTGAGCTCGGCGATCTCGTCGGGCGAGCGCTTTGGCGCGAACCGGTTCGCCGGCTGCGCGACGGGCCGGGCGCTCTGATCCGGCGGCGGGAACGCTGGTTCAGGGGCCTGCTTCGTGGTAAGGCGCGGCGGGTTCCACGGACGCACTTTCGGCGGCAGCGTAAGCGGCCCCGGCGCCTCGTCCGGCGGCATAGACGGCAGCGAATCGGTCGCGAGCGTGGACTGCGGGCGCGGAGGCCCGTAGAGACCCGGGTTGCCCGGCTTGGCGACGGCGCTGCCCAGGCGTATCGGGCCGAAATCAGAGACAGACGGCGTCTTAGGCAACCCCGGCGCCTCGTCGTCAACGCCGGCCATGACCTCGATCTCCTCGCCGCCGAACAGCCCCTTAGACACTTTACTGTGCGAGATGAGTACCGCGTTCTCCCCGAGATCAGCCTTGATCTGCAGGAGCGCCTCTTTCATACTTTTCGCCGTGTACTTTTTTATTCGCATTAATCAAAGCCTTTATGTTATAAAATGTTTTTATCCGTCCGTGGTAATCATCCCCAACGACCTGATCTCTATCCCGGGCACTATCTCATTATACGATAGCACCACAAGTTCCGGGAAATTCGCTTCCGTTAACCGCTTTAACTGCGGACGGACTGTCGGCGAACAGATCAGTATCGGGTACTCTCCGGCTTGTTTGGCCACTTCTATTTGAACTCCCGCTGCTTCTAATATACGATTTGCGTCGGCGGGGGACAAGGAAAAACGGAAGACGCCGTCGCTTTCCTGTATCGAGCCCTCCAGCTTCGCCTCTAAGTTCGGATCGAGCGTTATGACCGGGATCACGCCGTCGTCGTTTTTGTAGGTCTCGCATATCTGCGGCGCCAGGACGTTTCTCACGTACTCGGTCTGGACATCCGAATTCTTGCTTCGCGGCGCCACTCCGGCCAGCGTTTCCAAGATCAGCAGCAAATCCCTTATGGATATGCGCTCCCTAAGCAGGTTCTGCAACACCTTGTGGACGTCGCCCATGCTCATCATGCCGGGGATAAGCTCGTCTATTACGGCGCCGCCCTGCTCCTTGATGTTGTCGATCAGCGACTTGACGCTCTGGCGGGTCAGTATTTCGTGGGCGTGTTTCTTTATAGTCTCGGTGAGGTGCGTGGCGATTACCGCGGGCAGTTCCACCACCGTGTAGCCGGCCACCTCGGCGTCGCTCTTCTGGCTCTCGGTGATCCAGATGGCGGGGAGGTTGAACGCGGGTTCCACCGTGGGCACGCCGCGTATTTTGCGGACCGCGGTGCCGGGGTCCATGGCGAGGTAGGCGCCGCTCATCAGTTCGCCCTTGCCGACCACGACTGTGCGGATCTTTATCTTGTACTCGTTGGGGGTGAGCTGTATGTTGTCCCTGATTCGTATGGGCGGTATGATTATGCCGAGTTCGGAGGCAAGCTGTTTGCGTATCATGGTTATCCGGTCGAGCAGGTCGCCGCCCTGTTTGACGTCTACTATGGGGATGAGGCCGTAGCCGATTTCGAGTTCCATGGGGTCGACTTGGAGGTAGTCTTCAATCCGCTCCTCCTTCTTGCCGGCGTCGCCGGCGCCGGGCTGCTTGGCGGCGTCTTCCTGAACCGCGGCGGCCTCCGCCCTCTTGTTCTCCTGCATCCTGAAGTAGGCCGCCGCGAAGCAGACCCCGCCAAGTATGACAAAGGGCACCTTGGGAAAACCGGGCATGACCGCGAAGAAAAACATGAGCGATCCGGCGAGCCACAGCACCTTGTGGTTCGAGAGCAGCTGCCCCGTGATCTCGGAACCGAGGTTGTCTTCCGAGGCGGCGCGGCTGGCGATCATACCCGAACCCACGGATATCATGAGCGCCGGCATCTGCGAAACGAGGCCGTCGCCTATGGTCAGCTTCGTATAAGTCTCAATCGCGTCCCCCCACTCCATCCCCATCTGCGCCACGCCGATTATGAACCCGCCGATGACGTTGATCGCCGTGATGATGATGCCGACGATGGCGTCGCCGCGAACGAACTTGGAGGCGCCGTCCATCGCCCCGTAGAAGTCCGACTCGCGCTGTATCTTGGAGCGCCGCGCCCGCGCCTGCTCCTCGTTTATAAGCCCCGCATTGAGGTCGGCGTCTATGGCCATCTGCTTGCCCGGCATGGCGTCGAGCGTGAACCGCGCCGCGACCTCCGCTATGCGCCCGGCGCCCTTAGTGATGACGATAAACTGTATCAACACCAATATCAAGAATATGATAACCCCGACGACCATGTTGCCGCTGGTCACAAAACTTCCGAACACGTCAATGACCCGCCCGGCGTCCGCCTGAGTGAGAATAAGACGCGTGGAAGCGACGTTGAGCGATAATCGGAACAGCGTAACGGTAAGGAGCAGCGACGGAAAAACGGAAAAATCGAGCGCCTCCTTGTTGTACATTGAGACGAGGAGTATGATAAGCGCGACGCATAGGCTCAGCGCCAAGAGGATGTCCATGAGAAAGGTGGGGATCGGGATAACCAAAACGATGACGATGCAGACCACGCCGATGATGACGAACAAACTGCTCTGCTTGCCGATGCTCTGCAAGACAGGGGAGTTCATGATGCCGGAGAGGAAGCCTGCGGGGCCGCTTGTTGAGCCTTTTGTGTTCATAATATTATTAAATATACAATATAGTGTTGATAAAAGTCAATTTCTATAGTTTATCATTCCCGCGTGACATAGCGAGAAGTCATATCGGACGGGATCATCAGGGTCAAATTTCCTTAGCGCTGACGTAATCTCTTCGGCCATCTTCCAGTCTGCGGCGTTTCGGGTTGTCAATCCGTAGTGTCTCGCTATTTGGGCTACGTGGGTGTCTACCGGGACTAATAGAATCGATGGGGGAATGTCTTTCCAGACGCCCAAATCAATTCCGTCATCCTTCCTTATCATCCAACGGAGGTAGAGCGCCATACGTTTGCAGGCGCTGCCTCGGGTCGGGGAGGGGATCAGGTACTCGAAGCTGGGGCGGACGGCGTTATTGGTCGATACATTTTTTGTTAATACTTCCTTTAACTCGTCTGTAAATAATGTCAAAGCCGGTTTGAATTGACCGCCTGAACGCTTCAGGCAGCCGCTGAAACATCCGCCCAAAGATCCATACCGCGACGTTATTATTTTCACGGCTTCCAACAACGCGGCGACGTCTTCCCCGTCGTTGAAACGATGCTTGAAACCGGCCAACGCTTTCAGCTTCTCTTTGTACGTGGTTTTTCGGATAAACGATACGGGATCGCCGCCCATCACATCATCAATCAGCAAATTGATATTGCGGACAATAATCTCCACCCGGCCGTACGCCAACGCCGCCGAGAACAAGCCGACGGCCTCGCGGCTCTCGTTATCGCCAAATCTGCGGACGCAGACAAGCGGATCAAGGCCGAGATAGCGCGGGTGATGGTATCGGCGGTATATTGACTCTATCTTCACTTTAGATAACAAATTTTCCCTTCCGATAAATGACCTTCTCCATCCCATTCTTCAAAATCGCCGTAACCACTCTATCCGCCGTCGATATTATGTCCGTGTGCTCCTGCGACCGATTGAACCCCAATTTCGCGAACTGCGCCTCGGTCATCCTCGACGTGTCGCCGGTGTACGTGTCGTGGTAGCTCTTTCCGACCGCTATGTGCGTGTTGCCGTGCTTGCCGCCGAAGTTCTCGTCGAAGAGCGTCTCGGCCATGAACTTAGTTATCTTGGAGAACCGTATATCGGTAAGCGAGAACTCCCCCACCTTGTCGGCGTTTTTCTGCTTGATGAGCTCTTTGAGCATCCGCTCGTTCTTGGACGCCGACGACCTCACCACCCGCCCGTTCCGAAACTCCAGCTTGATGTCCTTTATCACGTTTCCGTAGCGGTACAGCGGCATGTCGAAACTGATTACGCCCTCGGTCCCGCGCCAATCGGGGGAGGTGAATATCTCGAACGACGGGATGTTCCGCCCGCTCCCGCCAAGCCACTTGCGTTTCTCGCCGAGCGTGATCCACAGATCCGTCCCCTTGGACTCCACGTGCAGGCGGTCTATCGGCAGGGCGTTGAGCCTGTCCAGAACCCCTTGCAGGTCGCGGAAGACGCGCCGCCACTTGGCCACCGGATTCGCCTCGTTCAGGAAGCAGGCCTTTGCGATCTGCTCCCAATACTCGCGCAGCGTCAGGCCAGCCTCCTCCGCCATTCTCTCGGTGGCGTAGAGGCAGAGCGTCCACGTGAACTTGCCCTGATCCTCCTTCTCGTCGAGCCAATCGCGGAAAGTACGCGCCGCCTGATTCGAGAGCAGCACTTTCGACGGGTCGGCGGACTTCAGGTACATCGGCTCCTCGTCGGCCACGATCCGTATCCAGTGGTCTATGGTGTCGGCAAGGCCGCGGTAGTACTTGCCGGGGAAGAAGGTCAGTTGGTTATGCGAGGCGTTGGTCACATGCAGCAGCTTGAAATCGTCGTCGATCACGTTGACGAGGGGGTGAGCGCCCATCTCGAGGATCGTCTTGTAGATCGCCTTGGCAAGCGGGAGGCCGGGCTTCTGGGCGGCGAGATAGACGACGTCGCCTTTTTTAATACCTTCGCCGCCGTTTAAGGCGAACTTTACCAAAACGTCGGAGTATTTCTTTAACATCCTGGCGGTCGGAGTGTAAGGTTTGGATCTCCTTGTTCTGGACGATGTCCCGCTACTCTTTTTCTTGACAACTCTTCTTGTTTTATTCATACTTAGCTCCATTATTAAATGAAAAAAATTAAAATCTTTAAAATCTTTTTTAGACGGAAGGGCGCGATAAATCGCGCCCTTCCATAGGATATGCGGGGCTAAACCCCGCATATAAAATCAAAATCAAAGTCAAAGGCTTTTTTCTTTTGACGTTGACTTTATATGCGGGGTTTAGCCCCGC
>JAITFI010000056.1 GCA_031281485.1 Chitinispirillales bacterium
AAAAAATGATCGGAGACATATCGTGAGCGCAAACGTTTTCAGCACCGGACTCTTCCTCCCCGCCCAAGCGGCGGCGGAGACGGAGGCCATCATCACGAAGTGGTTTGTGGCCGAGGGCGACGAGATAAAGAAGGGCCAGGTCATAGCCGAGGTGGAGAGCGCGAAGTCTACCTTTGACTTTGAGGCGCCCTGCGACGGGCGGATAGAGAAGCTGCTCTACGCCGACGGCGCCACGGCGCCGTTCGACAAACCGGTGGCCGTAGTCGCCACGGCGGACGAGTCGATGCGCACGTGGGAACGCCCCGCGTCAGCTCCCCCGGCCGCCGTCGCCGACGACGTCCCCAAAATGGCGATAATGGCCGACAAGCTCGAACCGTCGGTACGGACGATAAGTTTGCTTGGAATAGGGGCGTACCTGCCGGACAGGGTTGTGAAAAACGAGGAGCTTCTGGCGGAGTTCCCCGACATCACCGCCGACTACATCTTCAAGGTGACCGGCATAAAGGAGCGGCGCTGGGCGGCGGCGGACGTCAAGCCCTCCGATATGGCCTACGAAGCGTCGAAAAAAGCGATAGAAAACAGCGGGTTAAAACCGTCCGACATAAACGCCATCATCGTATCCACCACGACGCCCGACGTGGTAATGCCCTCCACCGCCTGCATATTGCAAGGAAAACTCGGTATACGCGGCGCGCCCGCCTTCGACCTGAACGCGGCGTGTTCTGGATGGCTCTACGGCTTATCGGTGGCGCGGGGGCTTATCCTCTCCGGCATCGCGAAGAACGTCTTAGTCGCCAGCGTAGACATGCAGTCGCGTGTGATGGACAAGAGCGACAAGGACACCTACTTCCTCTTCGGCGACGGCGCGGGGGCCACGGTGCTAAGCGGCGTGGAGAAGGGTCACGTCATCAAGGACGAAATTCTGAGCGCCGACTCGCTGGGCCTCAACATGGCGAGACGCGGTTATCCGGGCTACGAAGTGCCGGTGAACTCGTCAAGCTTCGACCCGTGGCTCCGTTTGGACGGCAAGGCGCTCTTCCGGTTCGCGACGGAGAGCTTCTCGGCAATGGTGCGGGAGCTTATAATAAAGAGCAAATGGACGCCGGAGGAGGTGCGCTGGGTGGTCCCGCACCAAGCCAACGGGCGGATCATCAGAGCGGCGGCGCAGAAGAGCGGGGTGCCGTTCGAGCGCTTCTACCTCAATATAGACCGAGTGGGCAACACGTCAAGCGCAAGCATTCCGGTGGCGCTCTCGGAGATACAGAACGGCATGCAGAAGAAGGACAAGGTCATATTCTGCACGGTAGGCGCCGGGATCACGGCGGCGGGGCTGTCGCTTGAGTGGTAGAACATTTTTTTGTAACAAAACCTGTCATACCGAGGTCTAACATAGTTTAAGTGTTAACTTATTATTTAAACACTATATAGGGAGGATAAAATGTTACGTAAAAAGTCTTGGTTTGGGACGTTGGCTGTGATTGCGACGCTGTCGGTAGGTATGCTGGCTGTCGGGTGCGGGTCGAACGATAACTCTCCGGCGGCACCGTCAACGCCGCCGTTCGCGACGCCGCCGGCGTCATTGAACGGGGCGTGGGTTTCCGAAATCGTTGAAGGGAACCTGCTCTGTACCATCGATAACGGTAATTTTGAGATGAAAGTGGATAACAATAGATTTGCCAAGGGTACTTGCTTAACTTCCAACCTTAACTTCAAGTTGACGATTACCCACGTCCACAGCGATATTATCAATTCCATGTCGCCTGTGCCTGTGCTTGTTCCGAATTGGTATTCAAAAAGCGAACTCAAGACGGCTTTAAACAGCATCGTCCCTATAACCGACGCGGATTTTGAGGAAGAGTTCGGAGAAATGTTTAGGGAGCAGACCGGTACGTATAAACTTGAGGGAGGTTTCCTGTATGTTAATAAAGGCGAAGGATATCAGCAATTTCATAGACAGTAATCGTTAAACTTCAGAGCATCAACAGCGGCGGGCGGGCCGGATCTTTGCGGCCTGCCCTCCGACTTGAGTATAAACGTTTGTTTTTGTCAAAACAAAATCGGCAGGAAAAATGGGCGGGAAACAAAATGCTCTTACCCCACAGCCCAACTCTCTACCGCCCCCGGCCGCGACAGGTTCATGCGGCCATAGGGAGCGTTTGCTCGAAAAGTATACCGAACGCGGGCTCTCCGCCTTCAGCGACTACGAAGTCCTTGAGTTTCTGCTGACATTCGCGCTGACCCGCATAGACACAAAGCCTCTCGCCAAAACGCTACTGCATCGTTACAATACGGTGAGCGCCGTCATCAACGCCCCGTTTAACGAACTCTGCGAGATTAAGGGGGTTGGGAAGCGTTCAGCCACCCTGCTTACCCTCGTCAAGGACCTTATGGCGTACTGTTTGAGAGAGGGCATGGTGAACAAGGATGTCATCACCCAGCGCGGCGATGTGGAGAACTACCTGCGCACAAAACTCAAAGAGCGCAGAGACGAGTACGTCATAGCCTTGTACTTAGACAACGGCAACCGCGTCTTGGGCGACGAGATCGTGGCCGAGGGGACGGTGAACCGCTGCGTGATCTTCCCGCGAAAGGTCATAGAGGGCGCGATAAAGCGCTCCGCCGCCTCGTTCATCCTCGTCCACAACCACCCCGGCGGGACGGCCGCCGCCTCCGAGGAGGACTGGAAGACGACGGAACGCCTCTACAACGCGGGGAAGCAGATCGACATACCGATGCTTGACCACATTATCATATCCAAGGATAAGGCGGTCAGTTTGAGGGAATTCAAGAGGTGGCCGGAGTGACGCGTCGCCGGAACGAAAATAAAAGCGCGACAAGGTTGATTTTCGACGTTGGGAAGTAGTATATTTATGTAACAAAAGTAATTTTGCGATATTCTAACGATTGTTAATCAGTATAACTTTAATATAAACTCAACGTATTGGAGGGAAAGATGTTACGTAATAAGTCTTGGCAGGCGATGTTGGCTGTGACAGCGGCGGTATTGTTCGGGATGCTGGTTATCGGGTGCGGAAACGGCGGCAGCCCCACAGGCGGCGGGATGCAGTCGGGGGGGTTGGAGGGAACGTGGTATAGCGAGGACGAGGGCGGATACATGACCCTGAACGACGGTTCTTTTGAGATTTCGATAAGTCCGAATCCTATGTCTGCGAATATCGTTAAAGCGCTAAAAGGGAATTATACTACATCCGGTAACCAATTTACAATGATGCCCGCTCTGATTCACGGCGACTTTATTAATTTAATTATGGAACCCATGTTGGAAAGTATGTTGGAAGATATTGGAGGAGACTTAGACATTGACATCGGAAGCCTGCTTGGCGCAAGGTTGGAGTCGAAATGGTATACGGAAAGCGAGTTGAAATCCGCAATGAGGAACTTGTTCGGCGTCCTACTTTACGCAGCGATGGGCGGAGACAGCTTTATTGGCGGAATGTTTGAAGAATTGACCACGCCGCATGTCGGAACGTATGTCCTAAACGGCGATAGCCTGACTATCACGTATGACGACGACGACGAGCCTTCGACGTTCATTAGGCAACAATAATCATTAAATACCAACTAACTTAAAACGCTTTGCAAGGAGAATGGGATGTTAAGCAAAAAACATTGGAAGGGGCTGGGATTGGGATCTGCCTTTATGACGGTTATGGCGCTGTTGGTCTGGATGATGGCGTCGGGATGCGGGTCGTCGGGCAACGGGGCGTATACGCAGATTACGGAAGACACGCCGCCGGAGTTGATCGGGACGTGGAAGTATGTTGACAGCAGGGGGACTATATCCTTGACAATTTCCGATAATTCTTACAGTATGAGTTTGGATAACAATCCGATGGAAAAGGGTACATTGTCATTTAGCGGCAATCACGTTACCATGACGCCTACCCATCTTTCCGGCGCGGCGATTGAATACGGCACCCCATCGGCTTGGTACACCAAAAACCAACTCAGCGGAACTTTTACGCCCGCTCAACTTGAGGAAATCTTTGAATCGACCAACGGAACGTACGCTTTGAATAACGGGCGCCTGAGATTCACAAGCAGCGACGGCGACGTTATGACATTCACAAAGGATTCGGGCACACCGCCTACGACAGATCACGGTACTGACGGTCCCGGAACGGATCCGGGTACGACGGATCCGGACACGACGAATCCTGGGACAGACCCCGGAACGGGCGGCGGCGACCCGATGATAATACCGGCGGAATTAGTCGGAACGTGGGTATCAGCGTCCGGCGAGGAGACAATAACCTTCTACTCAAACGGGACTTTTGTGACGTTAGACGAGGATACGCCGTTCCAAAAGGGCGTTGTTTCCATTATCGGAAATAATATTAGGATAACGCCTACCCATATTTCCGGCGCTATGTTTGCCGACGTCCCCGGCTTTTCAATTAACCCGTCGGCTTGGTATGACAAAACAACCATAGCCGGCATACTTAGCGTCCCGTTAAACGCGCTTGACGATCTTTTTGAGCCGTATAACGGAACATATAACAGCGGCGGGATGACTCTTACCAATGCTGACGGCGATGTAATGAGATTCTCGAAGACATCCGGGACAGGCCCTGGCACAGATCCGGGAACAGACCCCGGAACAGACCCGGGGACAGACCCCGGAACGAATCCGGGAACAGATCCGGGCACAAACCCCGGAACATCGTCGTTATACGGAACATGGGTTGACGAGGACGAGAATACCCTAGTTCTAAACTCCGACAATTCTTATGAGTTAGCGATACCGAACGACGACGGCATCGTCGTCAAGTTCGCAAAGGGAACTTATTCAACATCAGGCAATACTATTAACTTTTTGACGCCTACCCGAATTCACGGCGATGTTTTTAACGCTGAGTTCGGAACCGATTCCCCATTGAGGATTGAATCGAAATGGTATACAAAAAGCGAGATCAAGGCTGCTTTCAGAGCCTTGCTCAGTGATGATGATGTTTACGAGATGCTTGCCGAGGAGTTTGACTTTATGTTTGATGAACTATTCCCGCTACTGCAGAGAACGGCGACATACTCTTTGAGCGGCAACCGCCTGTCTCTTACAACAGACGGCGAAACTGAAACATACATAAGGGCGACGAGTCAGCTGGCAAAAATCCTGTCATTGAAAACATCGGCGACCGGCTCGGCGTCAAAGTTAAAGAAATCAACCGCGTCCAAACTGAAAATCAACCTGTCCGGCTTAAAAAAGTCGTTATCATCAGTGAGATAAGCGATCATTCGCGCTAAAAAAGCGCGTACCGGCGGCGGGTTCCTATGGGGCCCGCCGCTTTTGTTTCAAAGACTTTGACTTCGCATACCCGCAAATATTATCTTATATCATATTGATCACCGGCAGTGAACGAATAAAAAACGGCATAACGGTTACCACAAAATGACCAATAACCAAAATTCGCAGACTTTTAAACGACGCGCCCGCACCACCGCGATACTGCTGTCTATACTCCTATTGTCGTTATCGCCGTCCCATTTCGTCCCGCCCGCCGCGGCGGACGACATTTATTTCGGCGCCGGCGCCGGCAGCCGCCCGTTGTACTTCCTCGCCCTCCCGACCTCCGCCGCGACCCTCGGGCGCGGGACGGTTTCCGCGTCGGGGGCTATGGACGCGTCCGACGTTTTACGGTTTCCGGCCAATACCCCCTTGGCCGACGGCGGGCAGTTTTTCTTCGGGACGAGCGGGCAGGGGGAGACGCACGCGGTCTTTGCGGCCGCAGTACTGCCGATCTTCCGCGACGGCGCGCTCGGGATATTCGGGCAGTCCACGCCCATGAACGTTTGGCCTATACCCAATTCGCTTGATATTAATATAGATATGCCGTCGCGCAATTCGCTCTCCTACAACCTGTTCGGCGCCTCGCTCGCCAGATACTTCCCCGAGTACGGCTACGGCTTCGGTTTCAGCGCGTCTTTCTACAGGAGCGCCGTTTGGGACAAGAGTACCGCTTGGGGCAAAGAGGCGCCTTTCGGGGCGCTGGGGGCTGATTTTCGCTTTGACCCCGCCGAGTTCCTGTCGGGACGCATCTACTTTTCAAGCGCCGGTATGCCCTTGCGCGGCGACAGCGCATTCGTGCAACGGTTTGCCGAACAGTACGGGCTCATCATGAACTACAGCCGGTATTTCGGCGAAAACGATTTTTGGAAGGCGAATTTCGGCGGCGGCGTGCGTAAGACCACTTGGGACGGAGCTTTCGAGATCGGCGGCGGCGCGGAGTTCATCGCGGGAGAACGGTACTTTATGCGCTTGGGGTGGGAGGTCCCCACCAGCGCGATTTCCAGCGCGGTTTCATGGGCATGGAACGATATCAAATACTTTATGCGCTCCGGCGAGGTCAACTTCGACAACTTCAATAAGCTCGCCATCCTATATGGGTGGGGTATCGGATTGGGCGTTAAGATGGGCAGTTTCGGGTTGGACGCCGCATTCCGGCCCGGGCCGGACGGCACGGCAAACGGCATCTGGTCGGCCAACGCGACGGTTGAAATTGAGGAGATGAAAAAGAGGAGCGCCGAGGATAATCTGGAGCTCGCGCGGGACTACTACGCTTTGGAGCGTTTCGACAAGTCGCGCCTCTACGCGTCGAGGGCGATACACGAAGACACCACGCTGTGGAACGCCGCGCCGCTGTACGTGACGTCGGAAGCGGAACTGCGGCGGCGCGCCGCCGGGTCGGTCGCGCTCATATACGGCGGCAACTCGCGGGGGATGGTCGTCCCCTACCCGCCCTCGGAAGAGGCGCTCGGGGGACTTAGCCGCTACGCCGCGCTCGTTTCGCGCTTGCGTACGAACTACCCTGTAAACTTTACGGTAGACGTGGGCAACCTGATATCCGCCGACAGGGACGCGCTGCGGCTGGAGTTTGCCGGGAACTACTACGACGCCGCGAGGTTCGACGTGCTCGCGCCGGGCGTCGGCGAACTCTCAATGGGTCCGGCGAAATTCGCGGCGGCCCTCAAACGCAATATGCCGGTAATCGTCACCAACCTAAACGACGACGACGCGGCGGCGACCGGCATAAGGAACAGCGCGGTACTAACGAACAGCGGTTACAGCGTATACTTCATGAACCTCATCGAAACGGTTCCGGAAAACGACGACCTTGATCTCTCCTACGATCCGGCGGCGATAAAATCACAGCTCGCCGGCGGGAAGGCGGCCGCCGCCGATTTGCGCGTAGCCGTCGTCCACGGCACGCTTGACGAGGTGAGGCATCTCGCCGAGACGCTTGAGGGCGGGCTCGACGTCATAATCGCCGGAAGCCTCGAAGAGAGGTTCGACAGCCCGATCAATGTCGGCAATACGCTCATTGTCTCGGCTGGCGCGGAGAATAAGTTTGTTGGATGCCTCTTTTTGAAGTTCACCGACGCAAAGAAGGAGATTAAGAAGGGCAAAGGGGCTAAGACTGCCGCCGCGGCGCGGGCGCCCGCGCGAAAAAAAGCCAAACCCCGCTTCACCGCGGAAAACGTGCTCTTTCCCGTCGGTCAAGATATCGAGCCCAACAATACGGTGGAGAGCGTAACCAAACTCGTACGCGCCGCCATAGTGGTAGACCGTACCAACGGCCCCACAATACGCACCCGCGTCAGGGGCGTGGTTGCGCACCTGTCCGACCGCGGCAATGGGCCGCAGGCGTTCCTCAAATCCGCCCAAGGCAAGAACGAGCTCCTTTTCAGCGACAGCGTCTTAAACTGCCGCCGCCCGCTGCTGTCAAGCACCGGCAACCGCGCGGCGTTCATCTTCGGCAAACCCGCGAACAAGAACGGAAAACTACGGATGGTCGATCTGGAGATTGGCACCGGCAAAACGGTATCGAAGGGAAAGAACGTCTTAGACGCGGTCTTCTCCCCCGCCGGCAACTTCCTATACTACATAGAAGCCGACAGCGGCAGCGATATAGGCGTGATCCGCAAGACGAGGATGTACATGAACGACGCGATCACCATTCTTTACTCCGACGCCTCGCAACGCAGCGACCTGCAAATATCCTCCGACGGGGAGACGCTCATCTTCGCGTCTAAGTACAAAAACGGCAAGTGGGACATCTTCGCGCTTGACACGTCGGGAAAAGTCGCGCCGGTGAGACTAACCGACGGCGGGGCCGACCACCGTTACCCGCGCATAAGCCCCGACGGCAAATACGTCGCGTACCTCTCGAACCGCACCGGCTTCGGTTGGAAAATGGACTTGTGGGTGTACGACAGGGTCGCGACGACGCACAAACAGCTGACGTTCGATACAAACGTGCAGGGCTTCACCTGGAGCGACGACTCCGAGACGATCTACTTCTCGGCGGGCGCGAACCTGCTGGAAATCTGCCGCGTTGACATGAGGCACAACCTGATAAAAAACTTGATACCGCACCCGCAAGGCGGAGTAAAGTCGTGGAGCGAAAGCGCCCCGCGGTTTATACGCTACAACGACGAGCCTATGATAGTGTACACGCGGGTATACCCGGACGGAAAGCGGCGGATCTATTGGTACGACGTCAACAACGCGGCGGACGCCAAGATGTACTCGGTTGGAGAGTTTGACGAGTGGAACGAGGATTAAAACCAATTAACCCGAAGGATCAACCATAATGCGCAAACTCTTACTGACTACGGCGGCGGTCGCGGCGGCGATTGCGGGGGCTTTCGCCGCAGAGCCGTCTTTCGGAACATTCACCGACACAAGAGACGGGCAGACGTACAAGACGG
>JAITFI010000084.1 GCA_031281485.1 Chitinispirillales bacterium
TTTGACTTTGATTTTATATATGCGGGGTTTAGCCCCGCATATCCTATGAAGCCGAAGGCTTCGTCTAAAAAAGATTTAAAGAATTTGACTTTAAAGATTTTAAAAGAATTTGACTTAAAAAAAATGATAATGATTA
Source organism: Chitinispirillales bacterium (assembly GCA_031281485.1). Taxonomy (GTDB): domain Bacteria; phylum Fibrobacterota; class Chitinivibrionia; order Chitinivibrionales; family Chitinispirillaceae; genus GUT77. Next base: position 137 of record JAITFI010000084.1, read on the forward strand.
GGAGAACAAAAACGATTATGTCCAACAAAAACGTCGATGTAAAGATAAAGATAAATAAGGCTTTTCAGCATTGGAGCCTTGTTTGTATAGGGGTACTGTTCCTCATCACCGTGCTCTTTTTTTCATCGTTTATCTTTTCCGACAAGATGATGGTCTCCTCCGATGAGATGTCAAGTATCGATTCTAAGGAGCTTTCCCGTGTCACTCTTATACGGGACGGGCGGATTCCTTCATGGTTAACCGCGCGGCTCGGCGGTATGCCGTCCATAGACGCCATGTTCGGCGACGCGCTCTATCCTCCCAGTATGCTCACGCGTTTGTTTTTTCCGGCGTACCGCTCGTTCGGTTTCGTGATAGTGATGCACGTGTTTTTGGCCGGGGTGTTCTTCTTCGTCATGCTACGCAGGTCGTTTGGCGTCGTCCGCCTTGCCGCCTTTGCCGGCGCGGTGTTTTATATGTTGGGGCCGCAGTTTGTCAGCCACGTGAATCCGGGGCACAGCGGAAAGATGATCGTGATAGCGTGGTTGCCGTATGTCGTGTGGCGGTTGCGGTCGCTCTTGTCGCTGCCCTCGTTGCGCAACGCCGCCCTCATGGCTATCGGTATCGCTATGATGATTCTCTCTCCGCATGTCCAAATGACCTATTTCGTTCTCATGGGCGTCTTTCTCTATTGGGCGGCTGATTTGGTTAAAGCTATTAAGGAAAAAGATGAGAAAAAACACGTCGTCGGCAAATCCGTGTATTTTTGGATAGCGGTTTTTATGGGGATAGGCGTTTCGTTCGTCCAGCTTTACCCGTCGTACATGTTTGTGCGTGAGGCCTTTTCGGTTCGCGGCGTTGACCGCGGGTTCGATTTCGCCGCCTCGTGGTCTATGAACTGGGCCGAGTTCTTCTCTCTCTGGGTGCACGAGTTCGGGAACTCGCTTGAGTACTATTGGGGCAAGAACTACTTCAAACTGAACACGGAGTACGCCGGGGCTATACCGCTGCTGCTTGCGGTTTTGGCGGTGGTGAGCAAACCGAAGAGTTTTTGGCGCCTCTTTTGGGCGGGGGTCGCCGTCTTGTCGGTGCTCTACTCAATGGGCGCGAATACGCCATTCTTCAAGGCGGCCTACTACCTCGTTCCGGGCGTGAAGAGGTTCCGCGCCCCGAGCATGATCATGTTCTGGTTCACCTTCAGCACCGCGCTTATGTCGGTCTTCTTCATAAAAGACTTATTGAGCAAACGATTCGATATCTACGGTAAACAACAGCGCGAGTGGAGTATCGGATTGTCGGTGGCGCTCGGGTGCGTTACTCTGACCGCCTTGCTCTTCTCCGTCGAATCGTTCACAACCGGATTCGCCGCCTCCATGATGGGCGACGGAGACGCGCGCCGTGTTTTTCAAATGAACTTTACTCAAAAGTTTGTTCCGAATCTGTGGCTCTGGTGGCTCTTCGCGGCGGTAACGCTCGGTATGCTCATAGCCGTAGTGAACGGAAAGCTCAGGGCGGGCGTTCTCGTTTATTCCTTAATTATCATGGGCGTTATAGACATGATAAAGGTGGACAAACAATTCCTCTCGGTGGGCAGCCCGCAGCAATATTTTTACGATAAAGACAAAGACCCGGCGCTGCGCGAACTTTCCGCGGAGTTCGCCAAGGCGCCGTTCAGAGTCTTCTCCCTGCGGGGCACCTACCCAATACAGCAGAATCAAGAGGGCGTCTACGGGCTTGAGGGGGTAGGCGGGTTTCATGATAACGAGTTGAATTGTTACAGGGCGTTTCGGGGCGACGGCGACTCGCGCTACATCGGAGACATCGTGGAAACAACGCCGGACGGGCAGATGCGCCTGAGTATGGTAAAGATAACCGGCAATACGCCGTTCCTCGATTTGGCCGATGTGAATTATATTCTGATGGCCTCCGGAACAGGCAAAATCAACAAGATAAAAAACTCAACGGCGCTGGGGCGTTTGTCATACGCGCATGATTTTGTGGTGTTGCCGGAAGACAACGTTGTTGACGCGTTGAGAGTCGGGTATTACGATTACAGGACGACTGTCGCGCTTTTGGAAGATCCGGAAATGCCGTTTGCTCGCGCGGAAGCCGACGTGAACACGGTCGATACAAATCAACAAAACGATAACGCGGTCGATACGGCTCTTGTTAACGATGGCGGTAACGGCGGGAATAACGGTCAGGCGGTCAACGCAAAGGTTGTTGATAATGCCGCCAAGCGGTTGAAAGTCGAGTGGAAGAAGTACACGCCCAACAAGAGAATCGCGGCGGTTACCATGCCCGACGACGGCTTTTTGAGAATATCGGAAGTCTTCTATCCGGGATGGCGTATCAAGGCCAACGGGGCGCCCGTCAAATACTATCGCTCTGACATGGCTTGGATGGCGGTTCCGTTAAAGGCCGGCGATTACGAGATAGTCATGGAACCGAAATCGCTCTACATGGGCGTCGCGTCTAAGGTATCGTGGGCGAGCGCATTGCTTATTGTCGGAATCTTGACGTATGGATATGTACGCAAGCGGACGGGCAAGGCGGCGTAAAATGTACTACGACTTCTATTTGAATCGCCACGTCGGGCGTATGGCCCGTATGCAGGCAAAATATCTCGTTCCGGCGCTTGCCGCTCCGGCGCTTAAGGGTTTGCCGAGCAATCCCAGAGTTTTGGAGATCGGTGCCGGCAGGGGAGATTTCGCGGAGTACCTGAAAGGCATTGACGGCGGCGTTCGGTACACGGGGATAGAGGGGAACGAGGCGCTCTGCGGCAGGTTGGCCGAGAGGGGCTTTGACGTGTGCCGCGGCATAATTCCGCCGTTTCCCGAACAACTGCCCAAGAACGAGTTCGACTTGGTAATCATGTGCCACTTGTTTGAGCATTTCAGGGATTGGCAGGAGGCCGCCGGTGTTTTGGGCGATATATCCGCCCTCCTGAAACAGGGCGGGCGCCTGCTCCTCTTCCACCCGGATTTCATGGACTGGAAAGCCGATTACTTTGACGGGGACTACTCCCACTCGTTGATTTTGACGAGAAACAGAGTCAACAACATAGTCTGCGACAACGGATTCAAGGTGATCCACGCGGATTCTTTCCGCTCGTTCTTCCGGCGCGCCAAACCGTTATTTTACTTGCTGTCTAAGTTTATGGACTTGTTCTTCGGGGCCTTGCTCGGTATGACCGGAAACAGAAAGTATTTCAAGCCCAAAATCGCGTTCAAGAGGAATTTGCTTACTGTGTGCGAAAAGGTTTGAGTTGACTGCGCTGTTCTAAATCTCCACCGTTCCCTCAAACACCTTGATGCAAGCCCCGGTTTTGTAGACGGTTTCGTCCGTATATTTTATGATCAGATCGCCGCCGGGCAGCTGCACTTTTATGTCGGCGTTTTTGTCGCAGTGGCCGTTCAGAACGGCGGCCACCGCCGCGGCGCAGGCTCCCGTGCCGCAGGCTTGCGTCTCGCCGCTGCCGCGCTCCCAAACGCGCAGCCGCAGGTGGTTTCTGTCCATTATCTCCGCGAACTCGGTGTTTATCCTCTCAGGGAACAGTTCGTTGTTTTCAAACAGCGGCCCGATCTCCGCCAAGTCGAGCACGCTCACGTCGTCGCAAAAGACTACGGCGTGCGGGTTGCCCATAGAGACGCAGGTAATCTCGTACTCCTTGTCGCCGACGGTCACCTTCCTCGCTATTACGTTTTCGCCCGGCAGTTTGACCGGAATCTTTTCCGGGCGCAGTTCGGCAGGGCCCATGTCAACCTTGACTGTGGATACCTCCCCGTCTCTGGTGGACAGATAGAGGTTCTTTACGCCGCTGTGCGTTTTAATCTTTATATGCCGCTTGTCGACAATGCCGTTGTCGTAGAGGTATTTGCCTACGCATCGGATGGCGTTGCCGCCCATGCCGCTTTCGCTTCCGTCAATGTTGAACACGCGCATCCTCGCGTCGGCTTCGGGCGTGTCGGAGGGCAGAATGAGCACGACGCCCTCGCTGCCGATTCCCGTGTGCCTGTTGGATAGCAGCGTGGAGAGCGACTCCGGCGAGTTGATGTCCGTCTCTAAAGCGTTGATGTAGATGTAGTCGTTGCCGCACCCGTGCATTTTGGCGAACGACAGTTTCATACGCTTATCCCTTAATTTGTTTATATCGACCAATTCGGTGTTTATTTCGCTGTAATCGGAGAGGAGGCTGTCGGCCAACGCGTTCGCGGTGTCTATTGAGGTGAGGCAGGGGACGCCTAATGAGCAGGCTTTCCGGCGGATTTTCACGTCGTCGAACGCCGGATCTCTGCCCTTTTCGGATGTTGAGATGATGTAGCTGATTTTCCCGCTTTCCAAGAGCGCGGCGGTGTTGTTTTCCGTGTTGGCGCTGATTTTATCCACCGCGTTGACGCGGAATCCCTTATCGTTCAGAAACCGCGCCGTGCCGCGCGTCGCGTGGAGGGTGAATCCGCGTTTGTCGAGCTTTTCGGCTACGCCCACGATCTCCCCCTTGTCGCCGTCGCGGACGGTGATCAACACGCCGCCCTTCTTCTTCATCTTGTAACCGGCGGCTATCAGCCCTTTGTACAGGGCTTCTTGCAAATTTTTGCCGAGCCCCAAAACCTCGCCGGTGGATTTCATCTCCGGCCCGAGGTGCGTATCCACGCCGGCCAGCTTTTCAAACGAGAATACCGGGACTTTCACCGCCACGTAGGGAGGGATCTTCGCGAAACCGGGCTTGTAGCCGAGTTCGGAGAGCGTTTTCCCCACGCTCACGCCGGTGGCGAGTTCGCACATGGGAACGCCGGTCACCTTGCTGATGTAGGGAACGGTGCGCGACGCCCGAGGATTGACCTCTATTACGTAAATGTCGTTGTCGTAGAGTATGTATTGGATATTAACCAAGCCTTTAACGTTCAGCGCCATGCAGAGTTTTTTGGTAACCTGATAGATATCTTCCGCCAACTCGTCGTCAATGTTCAGGGCCGGGTATACGGCTATGCTGTCGCCGGAGTGAATGCCGGTGCGCTCTATGTGCTCCATGATGCCTGGGATGAGCATATCCTTGCCGTCGCAGATCGCGTCTACCTCGATCTCGCGCCCGCTCAGGTACTTGTCGATCAGCACGGGGTTTTCTTGTTTGGAGCGAAGGATGATTTCCATATATTCGCGGATATCCTCCGCCGAGAAGGCGATGATCATGTTTTGACCGCCCAGCACGTACGACGGTCTCATCAGAACCGGATAGCCGAGCTTCTCCGCGGCGTCGAGCGCCTCGGCCTCCGTCATTACGCCGTAGCCTTTGGGACGCTTGATTTGCAGATTCTCCAAGAGTTCGTCAAAGCGCTTCCTGTCCTCGCAAATGTCTATGCTGTCCGCCGACGTGCCTATGATGTTGACGCCGCGTTCGTGCAGTTTCTTTGTCAGTTTGATGGCCGTGCCTCCGCCGAACGCCACGATAACGCCCTCGGGCTTTTCAATGTTGATAACGCTCATCACGTCGTCTATGCAAAGCGGTTCGAAGTAGAGCCTGTCGGCGGTGTCAAAGTCGGTGGAGACGGTTTCGGGGTTGTTGTTGATTACGATCACCTCGTAGCCGAGTTTCTTAAGCGTCCATACGCAATGAACGCAAGCGTAGTCGAACTCTATTCCTTGGCCGATCCGTATCGGGCCGCTGCCGAGCACGACGACCCGCGGCTTGGAGCTCTTCTCAATGAACGGCAGCGCCTCGTTTTCGTAACCGTTCTTGATGGAGTAGAAGTACGGCGTCTTAGCCTCAAACTCGCCGCCGCAGGTGTCGACCATTTTGTAGATTAGTTTATTGACGGTATCGGATATTGATTGAGGATTGTCATTCGCGGCTTTATTTTTGTTATTCGGCGACGGTAGATTGTCGTCAAACAACCCCTTATGTATATTGACCAGCCCGTACAAAAACCAGCGGTCGACCTTTGTTATTTGATACAATTCATCAACGCTTATACCGCGCTTTATCGCCTCGTATAGGACGAACAGCCGCTCGTCCGTAACCGTTTTGAGCATGTCGCGGATCTCCCCGTCCGTTTTCGCGGCGAGGCGCGGCAGGTTCAGGCTCGAAAGGCCGATCTCGGCGCCGCGCACCGCCTTAAGCAGGGCCTCCTCGAAGGTGTCGGCTATGGCCATGACCTCGCCGGTCGCCTTCATCTGGGTGCCCAGTTCTTTATGAGCGTAAACGAACTTGTCAAACGGCCACTTGGGGAATTTCACCGCCACGTAATCGAGCGCCGGCTCAAAGGCGGCGAAAGTCGTGCCGGTGACGGCGTTTGTTATCTCGTCGAGCGTGTAACCGAGAGCGATCTTTGTGGACACTTTGGCTATTGGGTAGCCCGTCGCCTTGCTCGCCAGAGCCGACGAGCGGGAGACGCGGGGGTTGACCTCTATCACGGCGTAGTCGAACTTGTCGGGGTGAAGCGCCAGCTGCACGTTGCAGCCCCCCTCCACGCCCAATGCCTTGATGATGTTGAGCGACGCCGTCCGCAGCATCTGGTACTCCTTGTCGGCGAGCGTGACGGCCGGCGCGATGACTATGCTGTCGCCGGTGTGGACGCCCACGGGGTCGAAGTTCTCCATGGAGCAGACGGTGATCACGTTGCCGGCGCGGTCGCGCATCACCTCGAACTCTATCTCCTTCCACCCGGCGACCGACTGTTCCACCAAGATTTGGCGGATGGGGGAGAGGGCTATGCCGTTGGCGGCGATCTCCCTCAGCGAGGCCTCGTCCGTCGCGATGCCGCCGCCGCTGCCGCCGAGCGTGAACGCCGGGCGCACGATCAGCGGGTACCCGATCTCGTTCGCGAACTTGACCGCCGTCCCCACGTCGTTGGCCACCACCGACGGGATCACCGGCTGGCCGATCCCCTGCATGGTCTCCTTGAAGAGCTTCCTGTCTTCGGCCTTGTCGATGGTTTCCGGCGACGAGCCGAGGAGGCGCACGTTCATTTTGCTGAGGAATCCGGCGCGGGCGAGCTGCATGCAGAGCGTCAGGCCGGTCTGGCCGCCCAGCCCCGACAAGATGCTGTCGGGCCGCTCCTTCTCGATTATACGCTTGATCGTCGTGAGCGTCAGCGGTTCGATGTAAATCCTGTCCGCGATGTTCTTGTCGGTCATTATAGTGGCGGGGTTGGAGTTGGCTAAGACGATCTCGATGCCGTCCTCCCGAAGCACCCGGCAAGCCTGCGTGCCGGCGTAATCGAATTCGGCGGCTTGGCCTATAACGATCGGGCCGGAGCCTATTACCATCACTTTTTTTATACTTTTATCAAGTGGCATGAACGATAGTCCTTAAAGTCTTTAAAGTCAAAGTATTAAAATCAAATTCAAATTCATTTAAGGGGAGGGCTGCGCCCTCCCTCGCTCCAACCAAAAATGGGCTTCGCCCATTTTTGTTTTCCGCTACCCACCCTGCGGGGACACCCCGCAACGCCCCGCCATATACCCCCCCACTTTCAATGTCTCCCCCTCAACTAGGGGGAGACACTTTTTATACACATGCGCCGCTTCGCGTCGCGGTACGTCAAAAGATTAACGATAAATTACACCGACTACAAATATAATATACGGTGGGGCGGCGGGGCAAGGGGAAGTAAAAATTATTCGCTACCCGCCATAAGCGCCGATTTTGACGTTGATTTTGACTTTATATGCGGGGTTTAGCCCCGCATATTCTATGAAAGGGCGCGATTTATCGCGCCCTTTCGTCTAAATATGAATTTGATTTTAAAGATTTTGATTTTAAAGATTTTGAATTTAATGATTTTGACTTTATATTATATTGGATTATCACCATAAAACAGAGGTCTGAATGGGCAAGCACCGCAAACTTGGCGATATGGAGACTAACTTTCATGTCAGGAGTTTTGACGTCCATATCCCTTTGGACGAGTACGCCGCCCTCGAGAAGAATCCTATATATATTATTTTAGATAATCTGCGCAGCGCGTTCAACGTGGGGTCTATTTTCCGGCTTTGCGACGCTATGCGCGTTTCGGGGTTGTTTTTGTGCGGGTACACGGCGTTTCCGCCGCATGTTAAGTTGGACAAGACCTCTTTGGGGACTATAGATTACGTCCCTTGGAAGAGGTTCGAGACGACCGCGGACGCGGTGACGTGCCTTAGGGAGCGGGGGGTGGCCGTTTGGGCGGCGGAAACGGCTTCCGGGGCGGCGCCTTACGATACCGCGGCGTACCCGTCGCCCATAGGCATTGTTTTCGGCAACGAGGCGCTGGGGGTGAGCGCGGAGGTGCTGGGGTTGTGCGACGGGTTGGTGGAGATACCGCTCTACGGATTCAAGAATTCGATAAACGTGGCCGCCTCCTGCGCGGTGGTCGGCTTTGCGGCGCTGAGTTGCTGGGAGCGCCGCAAAAATATTTTATAAAAAACCGTTGCTCATTGACCACCCTTGTCAGTGCGTATATTATATTATAAAAATGAACCCGAATAGCCCGACAGAACGCAAAACCGTCTTTTTGGTGGACGACAACGTTACTAACCTGACGCTCGGCAAAAACGCCTTGGCCGACCGCTACAATGTTTTCACTTTGAATTCCGGGGCGCGGCTGTTCAAAATGCTTGAGAAGAACTTGCCGGATATCATACTGCTCGACGTTGAAATGCCGGAGATGGACGGGTATGAGGTGATCAAGGTGCTTAAGTCCAATAAGGAGACGGCGGGCATACCGGTCATCTTCCTGACGGCCAAGACCGACGGCACGAGCGAGCTTCGCGGGCTGTCGCTGGGCGCTATAGACTACATCACGAAACCTTTCACGCCGCCGCTTTTGCTTAAACGGATCGAGGTGCACCTGCTTGTAGAGTCTCAGAAGAACGAGATCGTCAACTACAACAAAAATCTTCAGAAAATGGTCGACGATAAGACGAGGATGGTCGTAGAGCTCAAAAACGCCATTCTGAAGACTATGGCGGAGCTCGTGGAGTGCCGCGACGACATCACCGGCGGGCACATAGAGAGGACGCAGAGCTACCTGAGCGTGCTGATCGACGCGATGCAGCGGTTCGACGTCTACGCCGACGAGATCGCGCCGTGGGACATAGGCCTCGTGCTGCAATCGGCGCAGCTGCACGACGTGGGGAAGATATCTATAAGAGACAGCATCCTGCAAAAGCCCGGCAAACTGACTAACGAGGAGTTTGAGGAGATCAAGGCGCATACGACCTTCGGCGAAAAGATCATCGACAAGATACGCGAGAGCACCCCGGAGCACGCCTTTTTGGAACACGCGAAGATATTGGTGAGCGCGCACCACGAAAAGTGGGACGGAAGCGGGTACCCCAAGGGCATCAAGGGACGCGACATACCGCTTCTGGGCCGGCTTATGGCCATAGTCGACGTATACGACGCGCTCGTTTCCGAAAGACCGTACAAAAGGAAACTCTCCCATGAGGAAGCCGTGGATATAATACTGAAAGGCAGAGGATCGCACTTCGATCCCGAGCTTGTCGATCTGTTTGTCAAGGTCGCGGACGAATTTAAAACGGTTGGAGACGCTATCGGCAATGATAGAATGACCCAACCGGAAGCGGGCGCGTAAATACAAATGATAGTATTCTCCATTCAAAACAGCTTGCTTCTTTTGAAGCGCTCCTATAAGCAACTTCTCTTCTTGTGGCTCGTATTCATAGTGCTTATCGCGGCTTGCTGGCTGTTTATCGTCGGCGCCATGAACGACCTTTTAAACCGTCGCGCCGGCGACTTGCTCACGAATCTGGAATCGCAGGTCGTAAACGATCAGAGTGAGGCCGAGACGGCTCTGCGCAGCGCGTCTTTAAATCTGGAGACGATGATTCGCGGCGGCTACAAGGAGGCGGAGATACGCGGATACATCGCCGACTTTAACGAATACGCGCTTGCCGGCATTAAGAGCCCGACGGGCGTTACCGGCGTCTACGGCGTTTTCAATGTGTACGACAACGTCTTTATAAATACGTCGGGGCAGTCGGATAAAGACCCGACGCGCTTAGAGCAGCTGTGGTACGTCGCCGCCGTCGCCGCAAAGGGCAAGATCGTTTCCTCGCTGCCCTACTATGACGTATCCGACGGCGAGCGCAAGATAACCTTCTCGCGGCTGATATATGACAAAAAGGGCAAACAGGCCGCCGTGATAGGGCTTGATATGCGCCTGAGCGGGCTTAAAAACTATATCGCCGGTATGCGCTCGTCCAACAACGATTGTTACGGCCTTGTGGTTGACAGCAGCTTCAACATCATAATAGGTACCGTGGATGAAACTTTCGGCCAACCGCTGAGCGTTCTCAAAAGCCCCGATATATACAGGATGATGGCCGAATTGAACAAGGGGGTAAACCTATACGGCTACAAAACCATGGATACCCGCGAAGGCAACGAGGCGATAATAGTATATTCGCGGCGTATCGAAAACGGTTGGCATGTAGGCGTTGTGGCGCCCGTCAAAGCCTATTATGAAGATGTATACGAAAGAGGCGTCTCCATTATTTTCTTCGGGATACTTTTGCAATTAACGCTGTGCTTCGTCATCCTGCGAATAGCGGCGGGCCAGATGAAGGCGGACGAAAGGAGCGACCGCAAGAGCAACTTCTTGGCCAACATGAGCCACGAGATCCGCACCCCGATGAACGCGATAATCGGTTTCGCGGAGCTCGCGCTGCGGGAAGACATCCCGCCGTCCGCGTACGAGCACATATTCACCATCAAACAGGCCGGGGCGAACCTGCTCTCCATCATCAACGACATCTTGGATTTCTCTAAGATAGAGAGCGGAAAGTTTGAGATCGTTCCGGGCGACTACCTCTTCTCCTCCCTCCTCAACGACGTGGTCAGCCTGATCAAAATGCGGGCTACCTACGCGAAACTGAGGTTTGTGGTAAACGTGGACAGCAAAATCCCCAACGCCCTCTACGGCGACGAAGTACGGGTGCGCCAAGTGCTGCTCAATCTGCTGAGTAACGCCGTAAAGTACACGGACAAAGGCTTCGTGTCGCTCTCTATCAATGCGCTGTATCCGAAGAAAGAGGACGACGACGATGAAGACGAGGAAGAGACGGGGACGAAAACGGATTCCATCATCCTGAGCATAGAGGTTACGGACAGCGGCAAGGGTATAAAGAGCGAAGATGTGGACAAGCTGTTCAAGGACTTCGTTCAGGTTGACAAAGAGAGAAACAAGGGCGTGGAGGGCACGGGCCTCGGCCTTGCCATCATAAACAGCATACTTAAGGCGATGGGCGGGAAGGTTTCCGTCTCTTCCGAGTACGGCAAAGGCAGCACGTTTACCGTAACCCTGCCGCAACGCTTCCGCGACGCCGCGGCGCACGCCTCGGTGGACGACAAAGAGGGCAAAAACGTATTGATCTACGAGCGGCGCGATTTGTACGCTAACTCCATAGTCAGCACCATAAAAAGGCTCGGCGTCAACTGCGCGCCCGTGGACGGCGAGGCGTCGCTTGACGAAAAGGTGGCGAGCGGTTCGTACAACTTCATCTTTACGGCGTCGGCGCTCTACGACCGGACGAAAAACATACTCCAAAAACACAACTCAGACGCCAAGGTTGTGCTGCTTACGGAGTTCGGCGACGTCATAGCCGATAAAAACGTGACGATCCTGTCCATGCCGGCCTACTCGGTGACGGTGGCCAACGTCCTCAACGGGTTATCCGACAACAGCCATTACGGCGCGAAAGCGGAGAGCTTCACGCGCTTTATCGCCCCCGACGCGAGGGTGCTGGTGGTGGACGACACAAACACGAATTTGCGTGTGGCCGAGGGTCTGCTCTCGCCCTACAAAATGCGCGTTGACACGTGCAGAAGCGGCCCCGACGCCATAGAGGCCGTGCAGGCAGAGCGCTACGACATTGTCTTCATGGATCACATGATGCCCGGAATGGACGGCTTGGAGGCTACAAAACGCATCAGGGCCATATTGGGCCGCGACGATTACTACAGAAAACTGCCGATCATCGCCCTAACCGCAAACGCGGTATCGGGCGCGCGCGAAATGTTCCTGAGCGAGGGCCTGAACGACTTTATCTCAAAGCCGATAGACATCTCGAAACTCAAAGCCGTCTTAGAGAAATGGATACCCCAAGATCTGCGCAAATCGCCGACCGAGGTGATTACAACCGGAGACAGCGGCGACGACGACATAGACGTGCGGAAGATCAAGATTGACGGCGTAGACGTGGAAAAAGGCCTCTCCATATCCGGCGGCAAGGGGACGCACTACATCCGAACAATCACCATGTTCTACGAAGACGGCTTCGAGAAGATCAAAGAGATACGGAACTGCATGGAAATCGGCGACATGCAGCTATACGCGACGCACGTCCACGGCCTGAAAAGCGCCGCCGCGAGCATCGGCGCCATATCGGTCTCCGAGGAGGCCAAAGCGCTCGAGACTGCGTGGAAAGAGAACAACGAGATATACATAAACGAACACAACGGAAAATTCCTGATGAACCTCGAGGCGCTGCTGCACAACATCGGCAAACTCTTAGACGACATAGAGGCAATGAAGAAAAAAACAGGCGGAGGGCATGTGGACACGGAACTGCTCAAAGCCGAACTCGCCAAATTAAGAACCGCTATGGAAAACTTCGACTCCGAAACAATAGACGGCGCGACAAACACGCTGATAGAGTACGAGCAAGCGGAACATTTCGGAGAGCAAATTAAAAGCATCCTGCAAAACGTGCTTATAGGAGAATACGACGACGCCCTGAATCAGATCGACCGGCTTTTGGAGAAACTCGGTATGGAGGTTAAGCTCAGGGAAGATTAACGCCGTAATCGCAATACTTGCGTATGGGGCACCCGCCGCACTTAGGTTTAATCGGCGAGCAGGTATGCTGCCCGAAAGATACGAAGTACGAGTTGAAGGTGGTCCAAAACTTCTTCGGAAAGACCTTTCTAAGTTCCATCTCCGTCTGCAGCGGCGTTTTGGTGTCGATGTATCCCAGCCTGTTCATTATGCGGTGAACGTGAACGTCGACGCAGACCGCCGGCTTTTTAAACGCGACGGCCACGACCAAATTCGCAGTTTTGCGCCCCACGCCGGGGAGTTTTGTCAATTCGTCCACGTCTTGCGGTATCTCGCCGCCGAACTCTTCGCGGATGGCGGCGGGAAGCATCTTCAAATGGCGCGCCTTGACCTTGTAGAAGCCGACCGGGAATATCAGTTTCGCCAACTCTTTTTCCGTCAGCTTATCAATATCGCCGAGACACTTGACGCGTTCAAATAACCTGCGCGAAGCCGCCGCCGTGGTCTCGTCTTTTGTCCGAGCGCTTAGTATGGTGGCGACCAGCACCTTAAAAGGATCCCCCGTCTGAACGTCGATCAAATCAACAATGGGGGTGCGGTTCTTCTTGAACTCTTCGGATAAAATTTTGTAGACTGACTCGATCTGTTTCTGCCTATTAACACTGTCCATATTTCACAATCCTTACTCTCAAAAAAATCATCGTGGTGGTTCGATACCTTACCACGTCCGGCAGGTGTCGGGTTTGTCTATGTCGAGTTTATCCTCTTCCTCGCGGATCTCTATGACGTATAGGCCCTTTTTCAGGGCGTAGGTTCTGATATGATCGTGTACGATTGCGCCTACCACCGCACCGAAAAGCGTCTTGCCTTTGACCTCGGCGTCCGCTTCGTGGTCGCGCAGTTTTTGCAGACGCTCCAAATGTTTATCAACATCGCTTGTCTGTAAACAGGTCTTTATCTCAACGGCCATAGCCTCGGTGTCGCCGTACAGCAGCACGTCTACCTCGGTTAGTTTTCTCTTTCTATCGTTAATAACGGTCTCGACGATTTTCCTCGCCGTGATCTCTTTAAACGAGTGGTTACCCAAAGCGTTTATGGCGGGGCGTATCTTGGGTATGACGATAAACTCTATCACTTCGCCGAGGTGTCCGCCCATCCCGCCGAGCGAGTCATTCAGTTGCCGGACGGCCTCCGAAGTTTTCCGAACCTCGTCAGAGGTTTCACTGACTGCGGCATGCAGTTCCCGAACAGCCTCCGAGGTTTTCCGATTTTCGGCGGCTAACAACCGGTTTTCGGCGGATAGCCTGTCAATTGAGGCCTCGGTTTTGGCGTGGGCGGCCTCCCACGTTTCAAACGCGGCCTTAATCGAGGCCTCTGTTTTGGCGTGGTTTTCGGACATTGTCTTGGATGTTTCGGCGACAATGGCTTTCAATTCGTCCATCGTAACCATTTTCAGTTCCGGAACGGTCTTCTTCTTGGCCGACGACTTATAGGTCTTTTTCGCGGCTTTCATCTTTACCTGCATACGGACTCCCCGTGATCTGTGTACTTGTAATATATATTAGGGGCGGGGGCGGACGTCCAAAAAAAGTTAGACAGGCTCTCAAAGCGGGGGGCGCGCCGCAGACGGGCCTGCCGCCGACCTATATTCAGATTTTTTCCAGTCTCCGCTGTTTCTCAATATCGTGATGTCCGACCCGGAGTATAACAATTAGTTTATCATTTTCATATTTCCAAAACAGACGAATACTGTCATTAACGCGAGTCTTATATAAATCCTTACGCCCTCTTACTTTGCCGGTCTGATAACGTTGACCGTTTCTGAGGATTTGAATCTTATCAAAAACTAATTTTTTATCCTGTTCCGAAAGTTTTTTAACATCTCTTTCAAAACTCTCCGATAAAAGAATTCCGTACCTATCCATTTAAATTAACTCCAAGAATTCCAGCAAGTTCTTCGGTCGATACAGGTTTTATTTCACCTCGCTCAAATTGTCGGTACGTCTTTTCCGCTTCCCGCTCTAATTCATCAAGAAATTCTTCGGAATACTCCTCATCCTCGATTTCATCATTATCCGCCGGATATATTTTTGTTCTCGGTTTTTCTGCGGTAATCATGGTTAAATCCTCCTTTGATATTAAAGATAATCTAAATCACGTAAAAAGTCAACCTTTTTATGGGAAATTATGCCTTTAATTCCGCAACTTGTTTTGGTCTTTGCGGATATATTTTTCACATCAAATGCCTCATAGCCCAAACGATCCTCGGAAATCTGCTCAGGCTCAGTCCGAAAATCTTTGCCATCGATACTTTATCGGACGAGAGGCCGCTTAACGTCTTTGCCGCTATGTTGTAGTCCTCGTCGGGCACTTTGGCCAGGGATTCTTTGGCTTTGGCCAATTTCATGTGCCTTGTCCCGCGTTTCTCAAGCCAGGCTTTTTCGTAGTCGGTACATATCTTTCTTGTTTGCTTGCCGTCTTTCGCGCCCAGCATGTCGAAGGCCGCGCTGCCGGCCAAGCCGCCCGACATTAACGCTTCCACTCTGCCCGCGCGGGAGATCGGGTTTGTCGCGTTCGCCGCGTCGCCGCATTTTATCAGTCCGGGGAGCGCTATGTTGCCTCGGCGGTAGCCGCAGGGGATGGAGCCGGCGAAATATGTCTTGATCTCGGCTTTGGGGTAGTTCTTGGTCAAAAAATCGCCGAGAAGCCTCTTTATATTGATGCCTTTTATCTGCTTTCTGCCGACGACGACGCCTATGTTCGCCGCCCCGCCGCCGCGCGGGAAGACCCAGGCGGAGCCTCCGGGGGCGACCTTGTTGCCCATGTAGATATGCACGGCGTCGTCCGCGGCGTCTACGTTT
>JAITFI010000052.1 GCA_031281485.1 Chitinispirillales bacterium
AGGATTAAAAAGAAAAAAGCCGTTGAAGTTGACTTTGACTTTATATGCGGGGTTTAGCCCCGCATATCCTATGGAAGGGCGCGATTTATCGCGCACTTCCGTCTAAAAAAGATTTTAAAGCTTTTGATTTTGAGGTTATAATGGCGACACCTAAATGGCATGTGGAGAGGTTGAGCGAATTATTGCATAGGGAGATCGGGACGGTGATCGCACAAGACGTCCGCGATCCGGGTATTCCCGGCATTGTTACCGTTACCGAGGTGAAGTTGTCTAAGGATGTTAGGAACGCTACGGTATATGTCAGCGTGATGGACGGCGATAGGGAAGAAAAGGAGAACGTCATAGACGCTCTGAATAGGGCTACGCCGTTTATAAAACGTGCGGTGGCTTCGCGGATGGTGATAAAAAATTTTCCGCAGATAATTTTCAAGTTAGACACATCAATAGAGCACGGTCAGCGTATCAATGAATTATTTAAGGATATTCAGGATGATCTGGCTCGTTAATAAAGGATAAAAAAGGAACAACAATATATGGACTGGGCCCCGCTTTCGGACGCGATAGCTAAAAATCATACATTTTTAATCTCCAGCCACCTTAGCCCCGACGGCGACAACGTGGGGTCTCAGCTCGCGTTTATCTGGTATCTCAAAAGCCTTGGGAAACAGGTCGATTGCTACTGCGCCGACCCTCTCCCACAGAAGCTCTCTTTTTTGCAAGATTCCGCCCTTATCACACAGAACAAACCGAGCGGCGGTTTTGACGTATTGGTTATATTGGACTGTTCGAACATAACGCGTGTGGGTTGGGATTGCGGCGAGGTGTCTATCGGTATGATAGTGAATATCGACCATCACCGCGACAACGCGAACTTCGGCGCGTTGAACTTTGTCGACGCCTCTGCCGCGGCGACCGGGGAGGTTATCTTCTCGTTCTTCAAGCATTGCGGGGTCGCCGTGCCGGCGCACGTGGCTGTCGATCTCTATACCGCCGTGATGACGGACACCGGGGGCTTTCGCTTTTCCAACACTTGCGGGCGGGTGTTGCGCGTCTGCGCGGAGCTTGCGGAGCTTGGGGTGGATTGCGCCGACGTTTACGAGCGAGTCTTTTCGCGCCACACGCCGCAGGCGTTGGCGCTTCAGGCTCGGATATGGTCTACTCTTAAATTTCACTTGGGCGGGCGCGTGTGCAGTTTGGACATGCCGCACTCGCTCTTGGACGAGGTTGGGGCGAAGTACAGCGATTCGGAGGGGATGGCCGACAACACGGTGACCGCGCTCGGAGTGGAGGTCGGGGTGATGACGAAGCACTCGCCCGAGGAGACGCACTTCAGCCTGCGGTCTAAAGGTTCGGTGGACGTGGGGAAGCTAGCCAAAGGCATATCCGGCGGAGGCGGGCACAGCTGCGCGGCGGGGTGCACGATAAAGAAGCCTTATGATGAGGCTATGAAGGAGATGCTTGGTATATTGGAAAGCGTGCTGTAGGCGTCGTCTTGGACGGGTTTATCTGCGTAGACAAGCCCGTAGGCCCGTCGTCGTTCTCGGCGGCGCGGACGGTATGCAAGGCTCTCGGCGTTTCCAAAGGCGGCCACGCCGGGACGCTCGACCCAATGGCGTCCGGCCTTCTAGTGGTCGCGCTGGGGCGGTGCACGCGGCTTCTTGAGTACCTGCCTTTAGAGCCGAAAGAGTATGAGTTTACGGCGGCGTTCGGAGCCGCAACCGATACTTTTGACGCGGAGGGCAGGGTTACGGCGCGCAGCGGCGTTATTCCGACAAAAAGGCAGTTAACGGACGCGATGAAGTTCTTTTTAGGAGAGATAGAGCAGACGCCGCCGCAGTATTCCGCGGTGAAGATCGGCGGGGTGCCCGCCTACAAGATGGCGCGCGGCGGCGTCTCCGTAGACATAAAACCGCGAACAGTCAGCATATATTCGTTGGAGATGCGCGGTTACGACGCCGACGAAAAACGGGCGGATTTCGCCGTAAGCTGTTCCGGCGGCACCTACGTCAGGTCGCTTGCCGTAGATATCACCAAGGCGGCGAACGCGGTGGCGGAGGGCCATGTAAGCAGGCTGAGGCGTACGAGGGCGGGGCGCTTCGATTTGTCGAACGCTGTAAAATTTGAGGAACTTTCCGACGCCGGAAATTATTTTATTAACGCGTCAGCGGCCATTGATCAGGATAGAATGGTAACTATTAACGATGAACAGAAAGCAAATATATCAAAGGGCAGGGAAATAGTAATTAATAGGGATGGATTAAATGATATATTGATAGCCTTTGATGAACGTGGGACATTAGCGGCGGTATTGAAAAAAAACAACGGGAATCGTTATCACCCGAATAAAGTATTTGTTTAATGAAAATAATAACTGAAAACGACGCCCCCCTGCCGCCCGACCAAAAAACCGTAGTGACCGTCGGCAACTTCGACGGCGTGCACCGCGGGCACGCTCGGTTGATCGCCCGGGCGGTCGGCCTCGCCAGCGGGTCGGGCGCGGCGGTGGCGGCGGTGGCCTTTGAGCCGCACACGCGCACGGTGGTCTATCCGGAGTTGTCGACGATGCTCCTGACGACCATACCGGAGAGGGCGGCTTTGATGGCCGGTATGGGGGTGGATTACCTGTTTTTGGCGCGTTTTGACGAAAAATTCAGGGAGATGGGGCAGGACGAGTTCATCGAAAAGGTTCTCGTCGGCAGGTTGCGGGCGGCGGATTGGGTCATGGGCGAGGGGCACCACGTAGGGCGCGATCGGGAGGGCGGAAAGAAAAATTTACACTTTGTTTGCGGCAAATACCATATTAATACTTTTAGCGAGCCGCCGGAGATGTGCCGGGGGGCGATGATCTCGTCCACGCGGATACGCGGCTTGGTAGGGGAGGGGCGGTTGCCGGAGGC
This sequence comes from Chitinispirillales bacterium, assembly GCA_031281485.1. GTDB lineage: Bacteria > Fibrobacterota > Chitinivibrionia > Chitinivibrionales > Chitinispirillaceae > GUT77. Next base: position 2,898 of record JAITFI010000052.1, read on the forward strand.
GCGGGAGATGCTCGGGCGCCCGTACCTGATAGCGGCGCGGCGGGTGAGGGGCCTGCATGTGGCCACCACGCGGCTGGATTGCCCGACGCTGAACTTTAAGATGCCGGAAGCTGGCAAAGTTTTGCCTCCCGCCGGGGTGTACGCGGCGGAGCTTGAAGCCGGTACCGGCACGGACGGTATCGATACCGGCCGAAAACGGCTGTTCGGCGCCTTGTATTTCGGAGACTGCCCGACCTACGAGGGCCGGGAGACGCACTTTGAGTTTCACGCGCTCAACTTTGATCGAAGCGGCGCCGCCGAACCGGCTGTAGGCGAAAGCGTGAATCTGTGGCTGTACGAGTACATACGGCCCGGCGTCGCGTTTCCGAGCGAGGACGCCTTAAAGGCGCAGATAGCGATAGACGTTGACAAAATAAGAAATGTTTTTGTGGATATATATAAATGAATATTAACAAATCAAAAAAATATTTTCCGGAGGAGATGTTGTAATGGCATTGACGAAAGAGAGAAAAGCTGAGCTGACGAAGGCGTTCGGCAAGGACGAGCAAGACACCGGCAACACAGACGTGCAGGTGGCGCTTCTCACCGACCGCATCAACTACCTGACGGAGCACGTTAAGGGCAATCCCAAGGATCACCACACGCGCTACGGACTTCTAAAATTAGTAGGGCAGCGCCGGTCCCTGTTAAACTACCTAAGCCGCACGGACATCGGGCGGTATAGGGAGCTAATAAAGAAATTGAACATACGTAAGTAAAAATTGTAGGCGGACTTGGAAGATACCAAGCCCGTCTCTTTTTTTTGACTTTGTCCTTAGAAGATACCTTCAAGAGAATCTTCAAAAGAATAAATAACCATGTTAATTCCGAGAAGAAAATAATAAAATAAAAATAAAAACAGGAGAAGACTGTGATGGGTTACACAACGGTTGACGCGGAAGTATCCGGCCTCAAAGTGTCCATTGAGACCGGCAGGATGGCGAAGCAGGCGAACGGTTCGGCGATAGTGCGCCTCGGGGACTCGATGGTTCTCGTTACGGCGTGTTGCGCTCAGTCCGAGTCCGACTCGGATTTTTTCCCGCTTTCGGTGGAATACATTGAGAAGACATACTCGGCGGGGAAGATCCCCGGCGGGTACATCAAGCGCGAGGGGCGTCCGAGCGAGAAGGAGATTCTGTCGGCGCGGATAGTCGACCGCCCGATACGCCCGCTCTTTCCGGACGGTTACCGCAGGGAGGTGCAGATCGTTTGCACCGTTATCTCCGCCGATGATAAGTACGACACGGACGTGTTGGCCGTGACGGCGGCGTCCACTGCGCTGTGCCTCTCGGATATGCCGTTTCAGGAACCGGTCGCGGCGGTGCGCGTCGGCATGGTCGACGGAAAGCTCAAGGTTTTCCCCACCTACGCCGAGACGGAGAGCGGCGAGCTTGATATGGTCGTGGCCGGTACGGCTGAGTCGATCATGATGGTGGAAGGCGGCGCGATGGAGCTCTCCGAAGAAGTGCTGCTCGAGGCGATTCTCTTGGCGCACGCCGAGATAAAGAAATTGACGGCGATACAAAAGGATCTTGTGTCCAAATGCGGCAAACAGACCGCGCCGTACACCTCCCCTACGGTGAACGAGGAACTCGCGAACGCGGTCAAGGAAATAGTAAGCTCGCGTTTGCACGACGCGAGTTTCATGGGCGTCAAACCGGAGCGCTACGCGGCGGTGGCCGCGCTGCGCGACGAGGCGGTAACGGCGCTCGCCGAACGCTTTCCGGATTCAAAGAAAGCGATCTCCGAAATCTTCACGGAACTTGAGCGTGACGATATCCGCCAGTCGATCCTGAACAACAGCGTCCGCATCGGCGGCCGCGGGCTCGACGAGATACGCAAGATCACCTGCGAACTCGACGTGCTGCCCCGCGCCCACGGCTCGGCGCTCTTCACGCGCGGCGAAACTCAGTCGCTCGCCGCCACGACGCTGGGGACGAAACTCGACATCCAGCACATCGACAACATTCAGGGCAACTACGACAAGTCGTACATGCTCCACTACAACTTCCCGCCCTACTCGGTGAACGAGGTCAAGCGGATGACGTCGGTGAGCAGGCGCGAGATCGGACACGGCCACTTGGCCGAGCGCTCCATAGCCCCCGTGCTGCCCAATGAGAAAAGCTTCCCGTACACGATCCGCGTGGTCTCCGAGATCCTCGAGTCGAACGGCAGTTCGTCGATGGCCTCGGTCTGCTGCTCCTCGCTCTCGCTGATGTCCGCCGGCGTGCCGCTCAAGACGCACGTGGCCGGCGTGGCGATGGGCCTGATAAAAGAGGGCGACCGCGTGGCGATCCTGACAGACATTCTCGGTACCGAAGACCACGTGGGCGACATGGACTTCAAAGTTGCCGGTACGCGCGACGGCGTTACCGCGATCCAGATGGACATAAAACTCGCCGGCATAACTGCGGAGATCATGAAAGAGGCGCTCGCTAAGGCCAAGGTCGCCCGCTTCAAGATACTCGACATCATGACGGAAGCGCTGCCGTCGGCACGCAAAGAGATGTCCGCCTTCGCGCCGCGCATAACCACGATCACCATCGACAAGGACAAGATCCGCGAGGTCATAGGCCCGGGCGGCAAAATGATCCGCGACATCCAAGACACAACCGGCGCCACGATCTTCATAGACGACGACGGCACCGTGCAGATCGCCGCCTCGAACAAGGAGTCGAGAGACGCCGCGCTGCGCCGCATAAAAGGCATCGTAGCGGAACCGGAGCTCAACGCGATCTACGAGGGCACGGTCAAGACAATCGTGGAATTCGGCGCGTTTGTGGAGTACTTGCCTGGTAAGGATGGATTGCTGCACATATCGGAACTCGAACACGGCCGGGTCAACAAGGTGGAGGACGTGTTGCAGCTTGGGGATAAGGTGAAGGTGAAACTGATTGGATTTGACCGGATGGGGAAAGTGAAACTTAGTAGGAAAGCGCTGTTGGAATAGTTGACTTTGGGAAAGTCAAATTCTTTTTAAGACGAAGCCTTCGGCTTCATAGAATATGCGGGGCTAAACCCCGCATATATAAAATCAAAGTCAAAAGCTAAAAACGCCGATTTTGACTTTGATTTTGACGTTGACTTAATATGCGGGGTTTAGCCCCGCATATCCTATGGAAGGCGAAGCCTTCCGTCTAAAAAAGATTTGGATTTTAAAAGATTTTAAAGATGAAAAACCATACATTATGACACCAACAAAGATCTCCGTAACCCGTCTTCCTCACGCTGTGGGCCTGCCCTTACCGGTTAGAATGACTCCCGGGTCTAGCGGGTGCGATGTTTGCGCCGCTGTGAATAATGATGTTGTGATTTATTCCGGGTGCCGCTTGTTAATTCCCACCGGGTTGAAATTAAGTATCCCCGAAGGCTTTGAGGTGCAGGTGCGCCCGAGGAGCGGCCTCGCTTTGAAGAACGGGGTGACTGTCCTGAACGCCCCCGGTACGATTGACGCTGATTATCGGGGAGAGGTGCAGGTCATCCTGATCAACCACGGTGATCAACCCTTCACTGTAAAGCGCGGCGACAGGATAGCGCAGTTAGTTCCGGCGGCGGTTGCCGTCGATGCCGTATTCATTGAAGACGAGGTATCGGACGACACGTCGCGCGGCGCCGGGGGGTTTGGGCATACGGGGTAAGCCGAAGTAGGGGATTATGGATACGGAAGAAACGATTCGTTTTGAAAAAGATGATGCCATTATGGCAAGCACGGAGGAAGATTCCAAAAGGCTCGCGGTTGAGTTCGACGAAATATCCGAAGTGAAAGCTTTGCTGAAAGAGATGGCCGTTCGGATGGCGGCGTCGTCCGCCGAATTCGAGAAACACCGGGCCGAGTACGAGAAGCGTCAGGCAAAGCTGGACGCCCAAATGGCCGAAACGAACAAGAAAATAAACGGCATCAGCGACAGCAACGGCATGTTCGCCGAAGAGTTCTTCTTCAATACTCTGTCGGAGAAGAAAGAGTTCGCCGGGATCCACTTCGACGATGTGGAGGACGATGTCGGGTACAGACGCAAACTCCCCGATGGAAAACGCATAAAAGACCAATTCGACATCCTCATGACCAACGCCGCCTCCGTCGCGGTCATAGAAGTCAAATACAGGGCGCGAAAGGACGACGTGGCAACGCTTACCGGAAGAAAACTGGAAAATTTCAAGATACTCTTCCCCGAATACAACGGCCTCAAAATCTACCTCGGCCTAGCCGCCCTGGCGTTTGAGGACGACGCCGTCGAAGAGGCGAGGAAGTACGGGATCGGACTGCTCCAACAGGTCGGGGAGACCGTCGAATATGCCGCCGACTGGGAGGTTAAGGCGTACTACTGAGAGCGCGGCGAAAATAATTCGGGGTGAGCAATTGACTTTCGGTAGCGCAGGTAGTATATTAACTAGAGTAGAGGGGTGCAAAAGTTATGGCTCTTTGTTTATAATAGATTTTTTATTTGAAATGTATTATTTTTATATCAAAGGAGGATTTAAACATGACTACCGCAGAAAAACCAAGGCCGAAAATATATTCGGTGGATAATGATGAAATTGAGGATGAGGAGTATTCCGAAGAATTTCTTGATGAATTAGAACGGGAAGCGGAATACACGTACCAACAATTTGAGCGAGGTGAAATAAAACCTGTATCAACCGGAGAACTTGCATCGGTTCTTGGAGTTAATTTAAATGGATAGATACGGAATTCTTTTATCTGAGAGTTTTAAAAAAGATGTTAAAAAACTTTCAGAGCAGAATAAAAAATTAGTTTTTGATAAGATTCAAATCATCAGAAACGATCAACGTTATCAGACCGGGAAAGTAAGAGGGCGTAAGGATTTATACAAGACCCGCGTTAATGACAGCATACGCTTGTTTTGGAAATATAAAAATGATAAACTAATTATTATACTCCGGGTCGGACATCACGATATTGAAAAACAGCGGAAACTGGAAAAAATCTGAATATCGGTAGGCGGCGGCCTAGCCGCAATAGGTGTGCATATTCTGTATGGCCGCCCTTTTTTATTATTTCTCTAACTCAATCCCCGTCCGCACTATCTCCGGCAGAAAGTAGGCAGGGTCATAATCGTTAAGAACCAAGTTTTTTATTCTGTTTCTCAAGCCTTTCCGCATCGGCAATATCCATACTTCTCCCGCTTGCTTTTTTATTCTTGATTAGGTCGTTTACCGAACATTCCAACAGCCCAACCGCCAACGAGCAAATAACGGACGTTATTTGAGTTTAAGCATTGTATGAACTCTTTGAAGTCGTCCGGTAGTCGCTTCTTCGCCATAGAAACATTCCCTTAAAAATGTTATGGTTTCTAGTTTCTCTTCCATTGTCGTATGATTCCAATACTCATCGTCGCTCTCTTCAAGCGCGTCTCTTGAGGCGATAACGATTTGTTTTCTATTCATTTTCATTACGTCCTGTACTCCGCGTTGATCTTGACATAGTCGTAACTGAAGTCGCAGGTATGCGCGGTGGCCTCTTTGCTTCCCACGCCTAAATCGATATCAATCGCCACGACCTTTTTCTTCATCAGCGTATGCGCCTTTTTCTCGTCGAACTTGACCGGTTGCAGGTTTCTGAAGACCTCTATGCCGCAGAGTTTTATCGACATCTTGGTATCGGAGAACTTTGCTCCGGAGTAGCCCACGGCGCAGGCTATGCGGCCCCAGTTGGGGTCGTTTCCGAATAGGGCGCACTTGGTCAGGTTGGAGGTGGCCACGGCTTTGGCGGCGGCTTTGGCCTCGGTATCGTTCCTCGCGCCGGTGACGTTGATTTCCACGCGTTTGGTGGCTCCCTCGCCGTCGGCGGCTATTTGCTTGCAGAGGTCGTTGCAGACGGCGAACAGGCCCTCCTCGAAGGCGTTTTGCAGGCCTTTATCGACCGTCACGCCGCTTTTAACCTCCACGCCGCTCGCTCCGTTGGCCATGATCAATACCATGTCGTTGGTGGAGGTGTCGCCGTCCACCGTCAGGTTGTTGAAGGTCTTGTCGATGACGCGCTTTAGGATGCCGTTTAGGACGGCGGGGGTTACGGCGGCGTCGGTGGTGATGAAGCACAGCATCGTGGCCATGTTGGGGTGGATCATGCCGGAGCCTTTTACGGTGCCGCCGATGGTGAAGGATTGTTTCCCGCAGGCAACTTTAACGGCGGACTCTTTTTGGGTCAGGTCTGTGGTCATTATGGCGCCGGAGAAGGCGCTGCCGCCGGTGGGGGAGAGGGCTTTTATAAGGTTCGGCATGGCGGCGGCGATCTTGTCCATGGGCAGGAACTTGCCTATGACGCCGGTGGAGGCGGTGAGGACGCTTTTAGGCGGGACGGCTAAGGCTTTGGCGACCAGCGCCGCCGTTGCTTCGGTGTCTTTGGCGCCTTGTTTGCCTGTGCAGGCGTTGGCGCAGCCGGAGTTGCAGAGTATGGCGCGGATACCGCCGACGGGCAGGAGGTTATCGCAGCGCGTGACGCTCGACGCGCGGATGGCGTTTCTGGTGAACGTCCCGGCGGCGGAGGCGGGGCGGTCGCTTGCCACGACGGCGAGGTCGGGCTTCTTCGACGCCTTGATCCCGGCCTTGACGCCCGCCGCGCTGTAACCCTGCGCCGCCGTCACGCCGCCCTTGACGGCGGTGACCGTCGCCGTGGCCGCCCTTGGCGCCCGTACCTGCCTAAGACGCGTAACCAGCGTTGTTTTTGCCCTTTCCGCACTCTTTTTAATCTGCACGATAGTTCCTTTTGTTATGTTTTTAACGCAGACGGAGCCCCGTCGATCAAGTACAATAATATAATATTTCGCGCCCGCCCTGCGGCAAATATTACACGCCCGCCGCCCCGCCTAAAAAAAAATAAAAAAACTATTGACAACGCGCGTGAAATTCACTATTATTCATCAATGTAATTTAAATTTGGGGTTTCAGGAATTATGGTGGGAAGGTGTAGTAAAGATTTTGTATAACATATCATATCAATATAATTATAAGGAGAGGGCAGGTAGATGATTATCGACGAGCAATTTGACGCCGACGAGATTCTGCGCGACGTGGACGAGCAGTACCTCGACGAGGAGGAGGTCGACGAGGAGATGCGGGAGCTTAACTTCGGCACGCTGCATGACGCGAACGCCAACTTTAACGATATGGCGAGCGAACTCGACACAACGGGCGATCTTTGGGAGTAGAGGCGCCGAAAGACGGCGGCTGTCCCGAATCCGCGGCGCCTCAGGCGGCGGACGGCGAACGGTCTTCCGGACGCGACGCGGTCTACTTCGTCTCCGACGCGCACTTCGGGTTAGACAGGGGAGAGCGCGTGCGGGTCGAGCGCTTCAGCGGGTTCGCCGCGCACGTGCGCGCCCTCGCCGCGGAGCTATACATAGTTGGCGACTTCTTCGACTTCTGGGTAGAGTACAAAAACGCCGTCCGCCCCGAATACTTCCCCATCTTGTACGAACTGCGCAGTATCGTCGACGCCGGCGTGCCGGTACACTACGTCGCCGGGAACCACGACTTCGCCATGGGGAGTTTCTTGGAAAAGTACATAGGGCTGACGCTCCACCGCGGCTGCGTCGACGCGGGGTTGCAGGGGCGCCGCGTCCATATCAGCCACGGGCACAAGGTCGGCAGGAAGCGTATACAGCGCCTCGTTGACGCGCTGCTCGGCAACAAAATTTTGCAGAGGCTCTATAGGTTGCTCCACCCGAACATCGGCGTGAGGTTTGGCGCGCTCGTCTCTTCTGTATCGAAGATGAGGCACCGCAAGAGGGGTGTGCCGCCGCGGGCGCTCGAAAAGTACCGTCGCGCGGCGCGGGCGCGCCTCAGGTCGGGCAAGAGCGACCTCGTGATCTTCGCCCACACCCACTACGGGGAGATTCTGCGTTTCAGCGAAGGTGAGTATTGCAACATAGGCTCATGGATGGACCGCTACGACTACGCCGTTTTGCGCGGCGGGAAGATTCAGCTTATGAAGTGGGAATAGCACTCTCCGCCGTTTCCGCCGCCCCGTTGAAATCGCTGTTCAGAATAAGCGCGGCGATCTTGTCCAGCGTCTCGTGCGTCGCCGCCGTCCATGACATTTTTTTCAATTTTTTCAGCGTTTCGTCTATGAGGTCTTTATCGTAATCTTTGCAGGCGGACGCTATTACGGCTAACTGTTCGCGCAGGTATTTGGGATTTTTGTCTTTTAACGACAAGTCCCTCGCCCTGCTGTTTTCCGCTTCGGCTTTCGCCATTACCCCGTTAAGGGCGTTTATGAAGTTGTTCAGTTGCGCGTCGATAGCGTTTTTGTCGCCGTTTCCGCCCGCTTTTTCTAAGGCGAGGGCCGTTTGCGAGAGAGCGGTTTCTCCGATGTTTGACAGGGCGCTCTTCAAGCCGTGGACGCTTATAGTGAAGAGGCGCATATCGTCGGCTGAAAGATTTTTGATGTTTTGGGCTGTGGATTCAAGGATTTTCAGCGCCTTGCCGGCGTCGTGAGCGAAGACCGCCAGCAGTTCGGCTGAGGCGGCCGCTCCGGCGGAGCTTGGGTTTGCCGCGTTCGTTTCCGCGCCGGCTTTCTCGCGCCGCGCGCTCTCCAAGGTTTCCGTGGGTTGTTTATCGCGTACCAAGTTATTGAGCACCGCGTTTAATTGCCTGATGTCAATCGGTTTTGAGATAAAGTCGTCGAAACCATTTCGTAGGAAGATATCCGCCTGACCGATAACGGCGTTTGCCGTAAGGGCGACTATGGGATGGGCGTAGCCGAGCGCGCGGATACGCGACGTCGCCTCGATGCCGTCGATCTTCGGCATCATGTGATCCATGAATATCACGTCGTAAATCTTGCCGGATTTGATCTTTTCTATAGCCTCAAGCCCGCTTCCGGCGGTTTCTATTGTCAGTCCGTACGGCGCCATGAGCCCTTTGCCTACGTAGAGGTTCGATTCTACGTCGTCGACTATGAGCACTTTGCCGTAAGGCATGTAATCACGCTTGAATTGCGCCCTCCGTTGGTTGAGCGTGGTGTCCAAGCGGAAGTTTCGCAGGTTTTCGGCGAGCTCCCTGCCTATGCGCTCGTCGCCTACGCGCTTCTGCGGCAGTCGTACGTTGACCGTCGTTCCGCGCGCTACGCCGCTGTCAACGGAGATTGTGCCGCCCATCAGGGTTATGAGCCGCCGCGTGATGTTCATGCCCAGACCCGTGCCCTCTATCGCGCGGTTGGTTTCAAGGTTAAAGCGCGTGTATTCGGTGAACAGCCTGCTCATCTGCTCTTTCGACATCCCCTGACCGGTGTCGCTGACGGTCAAGAGGAGCGTTATATCCTCTCCCGCCGCTTCTTCCGCCGAGACCGCCAACTTTATGCGCCCTTCGTCGGTAAATTTGTAGGCGTTCGAGAGCAGGTTGTTCAAGATTTGCTTGATCCGCAGTTCGTCGCCGAAAATATGCGCGGGCATTTGTTCCGCGACGTCGAGTTCAAAGGCTATCGGCTTGCTGTTGCGCATCATGTTTAGATGCACGGCGTCGTTTATCAGGCTCGCGAGCCCGTATTTGACGGGCGTGAACTCCATTCTACCCGCCTCTATTTTGGAAAAATCCAAAATGTCGTTTATGATACCGAGCAATAGGTCGCTTGAATTGTAGACCTGCATGAAAGCCTCCCGCAGATGCGGCGGGAGCGACTCGTCCTGAAGCTGTATCTCCGTCACCCCCAAGATCACGTTCATGGGTGTGCGTATCTCGTGGCTCATCGCCGCCAGAAACCGGCTCTTGGACTTGTTGCTCTCTTCGGCGATCTCCGCCCGCTGCATCTCCTTCACCATCGCCTTGAACTCGCGCAAATCCCTCTCGTATCCGGCGATTACGGACTGCCCTTTGTACCTGACGCGCACCAGCGTGACCTCGCACGGCACTACTTGCTCGTTCGCGTCCAAGTGCGTCCATTCAAAGCGGAGATAGCCCGTCTCCATAGCCTTTTGGGCGAGCGCGACCGCCTTTTCGGCGGACAGTGTCCCGTCCAGCTGGTATTCCGTTGAATATTTGAGGTGGTTGTTAAGGTAGTCGTCCTTGTCGAGCACGTTGAGCATTTTGAGCGCCTCGGCGTTGCAATCTATCGCTTTGTTGTTCCCGTCGAACAGGGTGCAACTTACCGGCGCGGCGCCGAGCAGTATCTGAGCGCGCTCGTCCGCCTCGCGCATCTTGGCGTTCGCCGCGTTTATCTCGCGCATATCGTGGGCGTACGATACGATGAAATCCCTCTCCTTGTACCTGAGGCGGACCGCCGTTATGTCGAACGGTATCAGCTCGCCGTCCACCGTCTTGTGCTCCCAGTCAACGCGGCAGCTGCCCTCGCGCAAGGCGGTCGTGAGCGTGTTCATGAGCTTGTCGGCGGTTTTCTGCCCGTCGGACTGGTACTCCGGGGCGAGAGTCGCGAACTTTTCAAAGTACTCGCGCTTGCTGTGTATGCCGACCACCCGCGCCGCCTCCATGTTGCAGTCGACCATGTTGCCGTTTACGTCCCAGAGGGTTATGCCCAGTGGGGTGGCGTCCAACATGATTTGCGCCAGCTCGCCGGTTTCAGGCAGTTGCCCTCGGACGTTGTTTTGGGGGTTGTCGGACATGCTTTCGGCGCTTTCTTAATTGTTAAAGTGCGGCGACAGCGCTTCGTATGTGTCGGAGAGCGCCTGCGAGATAACTTTCGTCTCGCCTATGACCGGCATAAAGTTTGTGTCGCCGTTCCAGCGGGGGACTATGTGCATGTGAATATGTTGATCGATCCCCGCGCCCGCCGTGCGCCCGAGGTTCATGCCGATATTAAAGCCGTCGGGGTGCATGACGCTGTCAAGCGCTCGCTTGCTTCTGCAAACGAGGTTCCACAATTCTGCGGATGCCTCGCAGTCTATGTCAAGGATATCGGATGTGTGCTTGTAGGGGATTACCATCAGGTGGCCGTTGTTGTATGGGAAGAGATTCATCAGCACGAAACAAGTCTTTCCGCGATAGAGGAGCAGATTTTCCTTGTCGCAGCCGCGGTCTTGGCCGGGTTTTGAGCAGAATATGCAGCCATCGTCTTTTTTATTGTCTATGCCGGCGATGTAGGACATGCGCCACGGGGCCCATAGGTGTTTGGGAGGGTCTTTTTCTTTCTTCATAGTTATCTCCTCAATTCGTGTCGCTTAAAACAGTGGGGATGGGATCAGCTTCTACAGCGTTACCATTTCCATCCGTAGGGGTGCCCCGAAACGTCAAAGCCGTAAGGCTGACCACCGCCGCGATGGCGCAGTAGTAGCCGAAATAGTGCAGCTTGCCTTTTTTGATGAACGTCAACAGGAATTTAAGGGCTATAACGCCCACAACTAGACTGGCTATAAAGCCCACGGCGAGGTCCGGCGTTAATACCGCATGTAAAGAATCGCTTTTCAGTATTTTCCGCGCGTCAAGCAACGCCGCGCCGAAGATCGCGGGTAACGCCAGCATGAAAGAAAAACGTCCGGCTTCCTCACGCGAGACGCTCAGCATTAACGCCACCGCTATAGTCGATCCGCTCCTTGATATTCCCGGCATAATGGCAATGGCTTGCGTTATGCCTATGAGTAATGCCCTGACGGTGGTCATACCGCCTATGTTGACGCAGAACGCGCTGTTTGCGTTGGGGTTACCCGTATTAACGCCGTTTGCGTTGACACCGTTCTTGCCTCTTGACGAAAATATGAGCAGCGCCGCGGTGACGAACAACATGCACGACGCAATGTACGCGGCGGTAGTATTGCCGTCCGATGTGTCGAACAGGGCGTCTATCTGTTTCTTAAAAAGTATTCCCACAAGCGCGGCCGGGATAGTCGCTAAGATTACCCAGCCGGAGTAGTAGAGTGAATCTTTCCGCTCGGCTGTATCCTTTGAAAAACATCCGCGTATTATATTGATGATATCCTTGCGAAACACAAAGAGCACCGCTATTCCGGTCGCCACATGCAGAACCACCTCCAAAAGCATATCTTCGGAGCCTTTGCCCATAAACGTTTCGGCGATGATTAGATGACCGGAGGACGAGACGGGGAGGAATTCGGTCAACCCCTGAATAATGCCGAGGAACAGCGTTTTTAAGATTTCCATTGTGTTGCTTTCATATTATTATGTGGTTGTAGAGACGCAATTGGTTGCGTCTCTACGTCAACATCAACGCTTAAATCGACAGCGATATTCCGGTATTAACCAAGAATCCAAGCCCATTTACCTGCTTGTTTTCATCGAACTTGGTTATCGGTATCAAAAGTTTTCCGTCGATATAAATTCCCAAAGGAATCGCCGGCAGCTTGAGATTCGCTCCGGCGGCTATGTGGGCGCCCCACCTTGGGGTGAAGAGTTCGTCGAGAATCTTTTCCACGACGGCTTTGCCCATACCGCTTTTGGTATCCATGAATTTGGCTACCAGCTCTTCAGGCGATTTAATTCCCTTATCCGCTTTTACGTCCTCTATCAAACTTTCGCTTAATATGGGCGTCGAGAAACCCATGCTCACCCCCGCGCCCGCGTTGAACTTGACGAGCCACAAATTGAGCACGGTCTTACGCACTGATAGATCGAATTGCAGTTTGGCGTATGGCGTTTCGTTCAGGCCGAAATAGTTCAAATTATACTCTTTGAGAGTCAGCGGAACATTTTTATAAGGTATGCGCTCAGTATTACCGGGCACCAGCATAGCCGGAGTGATGTTGTTTACGTCAAGGTAAGATACCGCGCCGTCATACTGCCACACGCCCAAGTTGAAAGACAGTTCTATTATCTCAAGAAACGGGACGACGTCGACGTACGCCTTGCCGCCGAAGTTGAGCCACGACCTCTTCAATTCGGAGTTGCGGGATATTATCAGAGGGGTAGCCCCGGAGATAACATCGCCCGGATCAAAGCTAGGTCTCAACGCTGAGGGCAGCTGCTGAAAAACGTTCGCGCCCAAGTCTAATCCGTTCGTCGGGATCGCTACCGAGTCCGCCCCTTTTTCCATACTCATAGAAAAATCGAATCCCCAGTGAAATCCGGCGCCGACGATGGCGTAAGTCATAGAGGCGGCGGAAAGCGTTATGAGCGCCGCCGCAACGAGAGTACCGACTCTTTTCATAAAAAATCCCCCTTCAAAAAGGTTTTGGTTTAGGTTTCAGGCATGGGACCGGCCATATATAATCTTATTACAATATAATATATGGTACGCGGCGTGTGGATAAAAATTGACATTGCCGGGGCGGCGCCCTCATCCGGAGCCGCCCCCAAAGCCTCAAAACGATCAAATCACCCCGAATCGCCTCAAGACGCCCGCACCCCGGATTCCGCGTATTTCGTCAGCTGCGACAGGGCGACCTTCGGATTGGTGATCACCGAGGGCCCGGCGATACAGCCGCCCTGACATGCCATCACCTCAATGAGGTTGGGCGTGTCGTCCGTGCGGGGAAGGGTCCCGGCGTTTATCTTGCCGAACTCGGCTAGGCGCTTCATCCCCGCCTTGTCCAAACCGTCGATAATCGCCTCTTTCAGTATCGAAGTATCCTTGAGGAACGCCTTTACAGCTTGTGCCACGCCGCCGGACTTGGCGAAGTTCCTCCCCTCCGGCGTGGGTATCTTTTTCCCCGGTACCGGTGCCGCCTTTGTGACGTCTATGCCCCTCGCCACGAACAGCGCGCCCAACTCCTCAATAGATATGACGTAATCCACCAAATCGTCGTCCAGACCCTCACGCCGCTTGGCGAGGCAGGGGCCTATGAACACGGTGACGCAGTCGGGGAACTCTCTCTTGGCGATCTCAGCCGCGTAGTGCATTGGGGTGCGGGTGTCGGAAACGCAGCTCAAAAGCTCCGGAACGTGTTCGCGGACGGCCCGCACATACGCGGGGCAGCAGGAGGTGGTCATCATCTTTTCGCCCTTTTCCATACGCTCCGCAAATTCGGCGGCTTCCTTGCTCGCCGTGATATCCGCTCCCAGAGCGACTTCGACCACATTTGAGAATCCCGCCGCAAGCAGCGCCCCGTCAAGCCGACCCGGCTCAATCCTGAATTGGGCCGCCGCGGCCGGCGCGTACAGGGCGACCACTTTTTTGTCAGCCATCATGTGCTTAATGACATCGACAAGCTGGCTCTTGTCAATCATCGCGCCGAAAGGGCACTCGCGCATGCAGTTGCCGCAAGAGATGCACTTGTCGTAATCAATATGCTCCCTGCCGTTCTCGCCTTTGGCTATGGCCCCCACCGGACAGGCCTCCTCGCACGGCACGGGGATTTTTATTATCGCGTGATATGGGCAGTTTTGCAGGCAAAGACCGCAACTGACGCATTTTTCGCTGTCGATGCACGCCCTGCCGTTCTTAATCTCAATCGCCTTCTTGCCGCAGTTCACCAAGCAGGGGCGGGCAAGGCAAGCCTGGCACGCGTTGGTCACCATGAAATGGGAGCGCACGCAGGAGTTGCACGCCAAATCAAGCACGGTGAGCACCGGCCCGACCGGTTTCTCCCGATTCAGCGCCGCCTCCGCGTACTCGGAGAGCCGCTTCTCGTCGTCATAATCCTCCAAACCGCACCCGAGCCTCGCGATCACCCTATGCCTGATGATCTCCCGGTCATGGTACATGCAGCAGCGTATCGGAGTGCCGTTGGGCGGGGCGAGCTCCCTGGGGATATTGTGAACCCCGTCGGCCAACTTACCCTCAAATTGCAGACGGGCGATACGCACCAATATTTCCTTCTTCAGCCTTGATGAGTTATTGTTGATATTAAGCATTGAGCCTCCTCAGGTGATCGACGACTTTTTGGATGCTCGCCTCATCAACGACCTCGCCGTCGATCTGCACAAACGGGGCGTGGTCGGCCTGAGCCTTGCCGTAGTCGGCGTTTTTGCAGATGCCTATGCAGGGGGAGCCTTTGATCTCTATAACATCTTTGAGATCATCGGGAAGCAGTTCATCCAAGAGCAACAACTCCGAACCGCCCATGACGAAGCATGTCGTGCCGGTACAGATGTTTACAGTGTGTTTCTTCATAACGTTTATGCCTCCTTAATTAGGGGACGGGTACTATTTTACTGTGCAACCGAATGCTCGTATAATTCATGAGGGGCGATATCCTGCCCGCCTTTCCACTCAACAGTATTTCCGTTCGCCCGAACCGTATTGAAATATTGAAAGTCTTTTAACTTCCCGAACCAATCGCCGCTGATATACGGGGCGACATCAAAGACTTTAAGTTCGTCGGTTTCATACGTCAAAAGCAACTTGTAATCCGATAACGGCTTAACGTCAACGATTTTCGGTTGCAACATAAGAAACCCCTCAATTCAAAGGATTTATTTTAAAACATTCCCGACCTTCCGACAACAACTTCCAATTCGCTTCCAAATCATCCCTGTGAATCTCCGCCCACGCCCGCATCAAAAGTACCGTATCTGCACCTCTTTAAGATACTTCTCTTTCAGCAGCGACGCGATCCGCTTGATCACGTTGCGCCGTATCTCCAGTTCCACAGGCATCGTCGGGTCTTGGTGCGCCTCGTTTATCTTCGTGCCCACGATAAAGGTGATCCGGTCGCTGTCCAAGAACAGGTCGATCATGCGCGAAGCCGCATCCATGCCACCCGTGTTCGCCTCAACTTCGTTGCGCTTCTCCAGCATGGCCTGAACCGCCCCCAGCGTGATGATGCCCTCCGTCACCATGTCCGCCCCCTCCATCTCCGACCACGGCGGCACGTTCTTGACGAAGCTCTTCATGTTCACCTTTATCCCTCGGTTGAGTTCGCGCCCGATGATGGTGGCGGTGGTGCCGCCGGAGACCACTTTCTTCCCGACGAAAGATGAAAAGATGTTCACGATCTCCTTGTCGCTTTCGGGGCGGATCGGCGGCCCCGTGACCACAAGCATATCCCTCGGCTGCCGGAAGTAGATGACGCCGCAGGAGATATCGTCCTTAGGCTTGGACATGTCGATTTGCGAAGCCTGCCTGACGATTGAGCGTGCCAACTCGCGGGCGCTTATCTCCGGCTTTTCGCGGACGCTCCCCAGCGCGAACTCGCGGGCTTTGGCGGTCGTCCATCCGAAAGGGTATCGCTTCGTCCCCATACCAGCTTGGCTGACCCCGTCGGAGAAGAAAACCAGCCTATCGCCGATTGCGGCGTTGAAGCGCGAGTAGAGGACGCGGGTATCGTTTTTCGGCCCCGTCGATTTGTCCCGCCGCTCGAAGGCCGTGGCCTCTTTGGACGGCTCGATTACGGCTTCCCCCCTGATGAACGTGTACGGCGGGTTGTCGTACTCCATGATTTTCACCGTCGCGTCGGGGGCGATGTCCACAAGCGTGAACGTCGCGTAACTGATCCCCCGCTCGCTGCATACCGGCAGCGTGTCCATGATGATTTCGGAGACCCGCCTGATGGGGATGTTGTACGATATGAATTTGGTGGCCATAGTCGCGGTGAGCGTGGCGAGCACCCCCGCCTTTATCCCTGAACCGAGACCATCGGAGAGCGTGGTGATCACCCGCCCGTCGCTGGGGTTCTTCTGCGAGAGGAACACGTCCCCCGGCGCGTTCTGGTTATGCTTGCAAAGTTGAAAGTGCCCCACCTCGACAAAGGCGTTTTGCAGCAGCGAGCTGTTAGAGTCGCCGGGAATGGATACCGGTAGAGTGTCAGCCATCTTCCTCTCCCACCGTGTAAGATTCGATAATGGAATTGAGTATCGCCTCGGATTCCGCCGCGTTTTCTCCTAAGAGGAACGCTATCTGCTGAACCGTAGACACGTTCTTTTTGATGAGTTCGCGCGCCCGCTCGACCGTTGTTTCGATTCGCACCCGCGGCGCGGTGATATCTTCCACGACTCCCGCCGCGGTGACGCCTTTTTCCACGGCGAAGACAGTGAGGTGGAATATCTTGCTGCCCTCCCGCACGTCGGCTTGGGCGAGTTCCGGCCCCGACAGGTCTATTATAGTTTGAAAATACTGCGGGAAAGG
>JAITFI010000094.1 GCA_031281485.1 Chitinispirillales bacterium
TATAAAGTCAACGTCAAAAGAAAAAAGCCTTTGACTTTGATTTTGATTTTATATGCGGGGTTTAGCCCCGCATATCCTATGAAGCCGAAGGCTTCGTCTAAAAAAGATTTTAAAGAATTTAAAGATTTTAAAGATTTGGCTTTTAAATCAAAAATAGCATTTACGCCGCCCCAATATGTATATTATTTGTTTATCAATGAACAATATCATTCCAATACAGTAGGATATAATGACCACTATCAGTACGGATAATACTATTGATACCGCCAATACCGTTCGCCGCGTTTATGTTGAGAAGCGGCCTGAGTATGACGTCCACTCGGCTCGTTTGCTGACGGATTTGCGGGATAACCTCGGGATTTCGGGGCTTGACGGGGTTCGGACGCTTAACAGGTACGACGTGGAGGGGCTGACCGGCGATTACTACGCGGCGGCTCGGGACAGTATCTTCGCGGAGTTGCCGGTGGATTTGGTCTACGACGAGGAGATGCCCGTCCGTTCCGGCGAGCGTGTTTTTGCCGTTGAGTATCTTCCTGGGCAGTACGACCAGCGGGCTGACGGGGCGGCGCAGTGCGTTCAGCTGTTGACGCACGCGGCGCCGCCTAAGATCGCCTCGGCCCGTATTGTCGCCGTCAAGGGGGATATTGATGAGGATGATTTTAAGAGGATAAAGAGTTACTGCATCAACCCCGTTGACTCCCGCGAGGCCTCGCTTGACAAACCTGTCAGCCTCGATATGCGAGCCGAATCGCCGCCGGACGTGGCGGTGCTGCGCGGGTTCGTTGATCTTGATAACGATGGGATCGATAAGGTCAGGAAAGATCTCGGCTTGGCGATGAAGATCGAGGATTTGCTCTTTTGCCAACAATATTTTCGCGATACGGAGAAGCGCGACCCCACCATAACGGAGGTGCGCGTGCTTGATACATACTGGTCTGATCATTGCCGCCACACCACTTTTCTCACCGCCATAGAGGGCGTGGAGATAGAGGATACGGCGCTCAACGGCCCGGTCTGTACGGCGTTTGAGACCTATATGCGCGCCCGTGAGTTTATCTACGGCGACGACGCCGACGCGCGCGACATATCGCTGATGGATATTGCGCTTATGGGTATGAGGGAGTTGCTGAAAAAGGGGGTTCTCAATGATTTGGACGCCTCCGACGAGGTGAACGCTTGCAGCATAGCGGTTCCCGCCGTTGTGGACGGCAAGGCGGAGGATTGGCTTGTGATGTTCAAGAACGAGACGCACAACCATCCCACCGAGATAGAGCCGTTGGGCGGCGCGGCGACCTGTTTGGGCGGCGCGATCCGCGATCCGCTTTCGGGGCGCTCCTACGTTTATCAGGCTATGCGGGTGACCGGGGCCGGCGACCCTCGCGCCGCGGTCGGCGACACGCTGCCGGGCAAGTTGCCGCAGCGCAAGATCACGACGCTCGCCGCGCAGGGGTACAGCTCTTACGGCAACCAGATCGGTCTCGCCACGGGCATTGTCTCCGAGGTGTACCACAAGGGTTACGTGGCCAAGCGTTTGGAGATAGGCGCGGTGGTCGGCGCCGTTCCCAAGTCGCACGTGGCGCGGCGCGAGCCCGAGGCCGGCGACGTCGTGGTGCTTCTCGGCGGCAGGACGGGGCGCGACGGGTGCGGCGGGGCGACGGGGTCGTCCAAGGAGCACACCGAGGAGTCGATACAGACTTGCGGCGCGGAGGTGCAGAAGGGCAACGCCCCCACCGAGCGCAAGATACAGCGGCTCTTCCGGGATCCGGAGGTCGGCAGGATGATCCGCCGTTGCAACGACTTCGGCGCGGGCGGGGTGGCCGTGGCCGTCGGCGAGCTGGCCGCCGGGCTTGATATTTATTTAGACGCCGTCCCCAAGAAGTACGAGGGGCTCGACGGGACGGAACTCGCCATCTCCGAGTCGCAGGAGCGCATGGCCGTTGTGATCAGTTCGTCGGATTTAAAAACTTTTCAGGCTAAGGCGGCCGGTGAGAATTTGGAGACCGCCGTCGTCGCGACGGTGACGGACGCCGGCCGTCTCAGGATGTTCTGGCGGGAGACGGCGATCGTAGACATCAGCCGCGACTTTATAGACACGAACGGCGTATTGCAGAAAGCGGAGGTTTTTGTCAAGTCCCCGAAGGCGCTCTACCTGCCGAACGTATTGTCTATGACCTCTAAGTGCAGGGACGACGCCGGCGACGTCGCGGGCGCTTTTTTTGATACGATGACGGACATCAACGCCTGCAGCCAGCGCGGTCTGAAGGAGATGTTCGACAGTTCCATAGGGGCCGGCACCGTGCTCATGCCCTTCGGCGGCAGGTACCAGCGGACGCCGGCGGAGGCGATGGTCGCGAAGTTGCCGGTGGCAAGCGGCGAGACGGTTACAGGAACGGCCATGAGCTACGGCTTCGACCCCTACCTCTCCTCTTGGAGCCCCTTCCACGGCGCGATTTACGCCGTGATCCAATCGGTGGCCAAAATAGTGGCGGCGGGCGGCGATCACCGCAAGGCGCGCCTCACGTTGCAAGAGTATTTTGAGAAATTGGGAAGCGACAAAACGCGCTGGGGCAAGCCCTTCGCCGCCCTGCTCGGAGCGTATTACGCGCAGGTTAAACTAGGCATCCCCGCGATAGGCGGCAAGGACAGCATGTCCGGCACGTTCAAAGACATGCACGTTCCGCCCACGCTTGTATCGTTCGCCCTCGCGCCGGTAGACGTAACAAAGGTAATATCGCCTGAGTTTAAGCGGATAGGCAGCGTGGTGGTCTTTGTGTCTATATGGGTTGACGAATTGGGAATGCCGGACTTCGAGGTGATTGACAAGTGCTACTCCGCGGTGCATGGCGGAATTGTCAACGGGCAGATTCTCTCTGTGCAAACGGTAGGGCGCGGCGGAATTTCGGAGGCCGTCGCCAAGATGTGTTTCGGGAACCGCATCGGCTTCAAGGTCGACGAGGGCGTCAACGCGGCGGAGCTCTTTAAACCCGATTACGCCGGATTGGTCGTTGAACTTGATAAAAGCGTAGATACGGATAGAAACGTTTTAGGTATCGGCGACAATTGCACTATTTTGGGAGTTACGATAGAGGAGAGAAAGATTGTTTGCCGTAACGCGCAGATTGACATTGATGAGCTGTACGAAAAGTGGGAGGGCGTCTTGGAGGGAGTTTTCCCGACGAGGGCGGGGACAGGGGAGTCGGGCGATAATATATATGAAAATTTGGGTGATGATATTAATGTTAATGCAAACACGAATGATCATTCATCATTTAAAAAAGCGAAGATAAAGGTTGCGAAGCCGCGTGTGCTGATACCCGTATTCCCCGGCATAAACTGCGAGTACGACAGCGCCCGTAAATTTGCCGAAGCCGGAGCGGAGTGCGATTTTTTTGTTTTTAAAAATATCAATCCGGGCGACATTGACGAGTCGGTGAAGATCATATCCGAAAAGATAGCGGCCTCTCAGATACTGATGATCCCCGGCGGCTTCAGCGCCGGCGACGAGCCGGACGGCTCCGGTAAGTTCATTGCCGCCTTCTTTCGCAATCCGAGAGTGAAAGACGCCGTTTCGGAATTTTTGAATAACAGGGACGGATTGATGCTGGGGATATGCAACGGCTTCCAAGCGCTTATCAAGTTGGGCCTTGTTCCGTACGGAGAGATTCGCGACCTTAAAGAGGACAGCCCCACGCTTACTTTTAATACGATAGGTCGGCACATATCAAGAATCGTATATACGAAGATCAGCTCCGTCAACTCCCCGTGGCTGTCAAACGTAAAAACAGGCGACATCCACGCCGTCCCCGTCTCCCACGGCGAGGGCCGCTTTGTGGCCCCGGTCGCCGAGATAAAAAAATTATTTATTAACGGGCAAGTGGCCGCGCAATACGTCAATTGCAACGGAGAATACGAAGAGAGCATGGATGGCAACTGCAACGGCTCATACTGCGCGATAGAGGGAATACTCAGCCCCGACGGCCGTGTCTTCGGCAAAATGGGCCACAGCGAACGCATAGGGTGGAATAACGTGGCTAAAAATATTCATATTGATAAAGACCCTAAAATATTTGAAGCCGGGGTAGCATATTTTCTATAAATAAGGAGGTTTTATGTCGCATTACATTGAACAGCTGGCGAACTGGTTCCGCTCCGGCGGCCCGTTCATGTGGGTACTGCTCTTTTTCTCCGCCTGCGCCGTCGCGGTGGCCATCGAGCGTATGATCTTCCTCTACTTCATCTGCCCCCGCGATACCTCCGGTCTCGTGGGCAAACTGAAGACCGCGGTGGGGGAGGGCAGGGGCGACGACGCCGTCAAGATGCTGCAAGGCAAGGGCTCGCCGACTTTGGCGCTGCTGCATATCGCCGTCGACAGTTTCAACGCCGGTTACACCTCCTCCGACATTCAGGAGGACGTGGAGGAGGCTGCGATAAGCCAGATTCACCGCTTCTCAGTGCGGCTGAACTATCTGTCCCTATTTGCCAATGTGTCGACATTGATAGGGCTCTTGGGGACGATAACCGGATTGATGCAGTCGTTCACGTCCTTAGCCAGCGTCGACGCCGCTCAAAAGGCTTCAATGTTAGCCTCCGGCATATCTCAGGCGATGATCACCACGGCGGCGGGGCTGATAATCGCCGTACCGTGTATGGTGGTCTATACCATCTTTTCCAATAGGCAGAGCGTGCTGGTAAAAGATTTGGATGAATCGACTGTAAAACTGTTGAACTTTATGAAGAAGAAAAAAGCTCAATAATGAGAAACCTTTCTTTATATAAGATGACCCGCCCGCCCTCCGAGATGTCCGAGGCTGACGTTGACGTCACCCCGGTGATGAACATGTTCGTCATCCTCATCCCGTTCCTCGTCTCCATGGCCGTCTTCACGCAGGTGGCGATCATAGACTTCTCCGTCCCGCCCGACGCCGGACAGCCGGCCGCTCAGCCGGCGGGCAAGCCCAAGCTCAAGCTCACCGTCCTTTTGACGGAGACCTTTTTGGGTGTCGCCGAGGGGGAGAACCTGTTAGACTCCTTGCCGCTTTTAGCCAACGGGGAGTATGCCTTCGATTCTCTGAAGCAGGCGCTCATAGTCCGCCGCCCGCAGTCGGAGTTTCCGGACGAGATCGTCGTGGCGGTACGCGACGGCGTCGCTTTCAAGCACGCCGTTAAGGCTATGGACGTGGGCCGGGAGAGCGGCTTTACGAAGATCGGCGTCTCCGGCGCCGCTGCCGATCCGTCCGCGGGCAAGTGAGGGCGGCGCGATGCGGTTATTATCTCGCAGAGACGACGGCCACGAGAGCGGCGGCGGGGTCTTCCGCCCCCAGATAACCTCGCTCGTCGACGTTATGACGATCCTCTTGGTCTTCCTGATAAAGAACTTCTCTGTGGACAGCGACGTGGTCTCGCCGCCGCCCAATGTCGAATTGCCGCTCTCCACATCACAAAAACCCGCCCAGCCGCGTTGCGCGGTCACTATCACCAAGGAGGAGATCATAGCCGGCGATAGGGCGGTGGCGGCCACCGCCGACGTGGAAAAGAGCGACTCCTTGGTCATAGAGCCGCTGCGGGTCATGATGACGGCGCTGCTGCCGGGCTGCATGGTCGACGAGAACGGGTCGGTGGTCATACTCTGCGACAAGGACGTCAACTTCGCCGTGGTTAAAAAGGTCATGTCTACGTGCAGCAAGGCGGGCGTCGTAGACTATTCCATATTAGTATTGAAAGAGGGCGACTGATATGGACAGGCTATTCTCCGTCATATTGGCGCTGACCGTCGCCGTATTCTTTACGGTTGGCGCGGTCCTTTATAAGATGGGAAGGGGAGACCTGCTGCTCGACGCGAAGGATCCCGAGGCGATAAGGGCGTCGTTCGTTATGGATGAACAGAAGCCGAAGGCCAAAGAGGCGGAGAAGCCGAAACCCAAACCCAAGCCCGAGGAAAAGAAGAAGTCGGAAGAGATAATCCCCGTAAATTTGACCAATAAGCCGGAGCCCGTCAAAGAGGAGGTTAAGGAAGAGGTCAAAGAGGAGCTGAAGCCCGAACCCAAGCCGGTGCGGCAGGTTTACGGGTTAAAGAAGGTCTACTCGCAGGGCTTGGGCGCCGCCGGAGACGCCGGGGACGCCATCGTGGGCAAGTTGGGCAACACATTAAACAAAGCCTACGACACGCTGACCGCCACTGCCGACGACCTGAAAAAGAGGCCGGGGTCGGGTCAGGGCGGAACCGGACCCGTCTCCTCCGCCGCCTCGGTCACAAAGTACCCGCGTCTAAAGGCCGGCTTCCGCAGCCTGAAGCCCCAGTACTCAAAGGAGATGCTCCAAAACCGCGTGGAGGGCGCTGTCAAGGCCAAATTATTGATCGCCTCCGACGGAACGGTGAAGCAGGTGGAGATACTTAGCGACATAGGCTACGATTCGGGCGAGATAGCCAAGGCCTTTTTGATGACGCTGGAGTTCGAGCCGGCCATGAAGGGCGAGGAGGCGGTGTCGGTGTGGATACCGTTTTCCATACGGTTTGAATTGATATAAATGATATAAATGTTGATTTTTTACAAAAATCTTCGCATTAAAAGTTTCCGCATATTATATTTATTATATTATATCGTATTCTATTATATAGTACTGTACCGTACCTCAATATATGGAGGCAAATATGCGTATAAACACCAACGTTCCGGCGATAAACGCCCAGCGCAACCTGACCGAGACCCTGCTCTCGGGCGCAAGTACCAAGCAGAAGCTTTCGAGCGCCCTGCGTATCAACAAGGCCGGCGACGACGCCGCGGGGCTCTCCATCTCCGAGAATATGCGTGGGCAGATAGGCGGGCTGAACATGGCCTCCCGGAACTCCTCCGACACCGTGTCGCTCATCCAAACGGCGGAGGGCGCCCTCACCGAGTCGCACTCCATCCTCCAGAGGATGCGGGAGCTCGCCGTCCAGTCGTCGAACGACACCTACACCGACGCCGACCGCAACGAGCTGCAGGCGGAGGTCAAGCAGTTGCAATCGGAGCTGACCCGCATCGGGAACACGACGGAGTTCAACACCAAGGCGCTCCTGAACGGCAGCGCGGGCGGCGCGGGGGATGAGCTTGGGGACGCGATCATGACGCAGACGGGCGCCAACAGCGGCCAGAATATGTTTTTGGGGATAGGCGACATGCGCGCCGGGGCGCTTGGTGTGGAGGGGGTGAACGTCGGCACGAGGAACGGCGCGGCGGCGGCCATAGCCACGCTCGACAGCGCCATAGAGGCGGTGTCTCACCAGCGCGGGACGCTCGGCGCGGTTCAAAACGGTTTGGAGCACACGGTCAGGAGCATAGACGTGGCGGCGGAGAACACGCAGGCCGCGGAGAGCAGGATAAGGGACGCGGATATGGCCAAAGCCGTGCTGGAAAACACGAGGAACAACATAATGCGGCAGGCCTCGTTGGCGATGGCCGCTCAGGCGAACCAAAAGCAGCAAAACGTCATGTCGCTGTTAAAATAAGGTTTTTTAACATTGCAAAAAATTAATTAAACACTTGCTATTTGTTTAGAATCAATATAAATTATATGTAGGCGTAATAGTGAAATCGCCGTTATCGCGGCAATAAACACTTAATATTTGGCAGGAGAGGCAGGTCAATGAACAAATTGCCCGTATTTTTGTGTCGCGCGGCCGTATATGCCGGTATGCTTGTTTTCAGCCTTGGCCTTGTCGGTAAAGTCTCCGCCCAAAGCGAGAGTGAGATCAACAGTCTGTTCGGCACCATGCAGGATGAGCCGGAGCAGAAAGAGGAGGCTGCGCCCAAGCGCGTGCTTCCGACGTATACCGGCAACTACAAGGTGCTCGTGAGCAGGCCGATCTACGCGGTCTACGAGGCCGAGACCAAGACCAAGTGGATATCCGCTCTTGGGGAGCTTTACACGCACTACAGGGTTGGGGCCTTTCCGCGTACGTACGTGTACACCATGGAGCAGGTGAGCGGCGTTCTGCCCGGTTCGCGTGACTACGGGCGCCGCTTCAACAAGCAGCAGTACATAGAAGCGGCCAAGAAATTGGGTGCCACGCACTTGTTGTATCAGGAGTACCAGCCGCAAAAGGACGGTAAACGCGCCCGCTACGTGATGGAGTTGTATTGGATAGCGGAGGCGGCCGCCGTGGAACGGAACTCCGTTGACATTCCGTACGCTGATTTTGAGGGCGGGCTGAACGCTTGTTTGAACAAGATAGCCGACGCGATGGATCCCAAGGCCAAGAGCGGCGGCGTCGCCGGGGTGCAGGTTTGGGGTAAGGACATGAAGACGCTTGAGGCGTTCGGCAACGCTTTGGCCGCGGAGGAGCGCTTTGTCAAGGACAGGGCCGAGGTTACTTACGCCGCCATAGAGAAGACGGTGCAGAAGAATTCGTCGCTGGTGGGTTTCCAGTATGCCGCCGCGCTTGTCGCCGGACGCGCCGAGGAGTACGCCAAAGCCGTCAAGCACATAGAAACGGTGATAAGCAAGTCGAAAGACTATCCGGCGTTGCAGTTGCGTTTGGCGGAGTATCAGAGGGGGGCGCAACGCTACTCGGAGGCTGTGAAAGCGGCCGAGACGGCGGCCAAGAAAGACGCTCTGAAGGTCGCCGCGTCCATAGAGATGGCCATGATATCGCAGGCGCAGGGAAACCTTGACAGAGCGCGTTCCGAGTACGAAGCCGTTCTCAGGGACGGCGAAGCGAACAGCCGTGTGCTATTTATGCTCGCGCTCCTGAGCATCCAGATGGGACGGACAACGGAGAGCGAGGATTACCTGCGTCGCGCCGAGGAGAGCGGACTGACGCTCGACGAGGGCGAGTACTTAGACCTTGGCCGGGCCTACGCTAACTCAAGCGGGAACGAAGACAAGGCGGTCGAGTACTTTAAGAAGAGCATGGGCCCCAAGCAGAGCAACGAAGACGCTTGGGAGGCCATCGCCGATCTGTACAAGAAGATGGGGAACGACTTGGACGCCGCGGAATCCTACGTAAACCTATTTAAGATCAACATGAACGCGCACAGCGGAAAACTGAGGCTCGCCGGCGAGACCTTTGAGAAGATGGGTATGACGGATAAGGCGAAGGACGCCTACGCGCTCTTCTTGGACAGGCGTTTTGCCGACAAGGACGTTTCCATGAATTTGGCCCGTATATATTTTAATGATAAGGATTGCAAAAAGGTGAAAGATGTTTTGGAGGGCATGAAGGGGTACGAGTCTGTGGCGGAGGCCACGCAGATGCTTGCCGACTGCGGGCTTAAGGTGCGTAAGGTAGACGAGTCTCAGACTATGAAGACGAAGAAACTGTCGCCGCTGATGTTGACGGCGAGGATATCGGGGGGGACGTTTCTTGTGGGAGGGATTACTACCGGGCTTCTTATGAATAGCTGGGTGAGCGGTACCAACAAGAAATATCAAGATTGGAAAGAGTGGGACGCGAAGTACGCTACGAAACCGGAGGACGCGGGCGACGCGTACAAACCTGCCAAGGTGAAGGAGATGAGGGAAGATATGGACTTTGGCATTGCTATGCGCAATACAATGTACGTCTTGGCGGGCGTGGGTTTGGCCGGTTTTGCTGTGACGTTCTTTTTCTAACGGAGGAGCGGTATGAAGAAAATAATGTCGATTATAGTGTTGGCTGCGTTGCTTACGGCGGCGCTGGTGGTCTTTGTTTGCGAGAGTCCCGAGTTCAACAATCCGCTTGATGAGAAGGGGACTAATTTCTTGGAAAATAGGGACAGCGCGAAGGCGCACAAGGACGAAGCGCTTGCCACGGACGAGAACGGCGTGGCGATGTTTTGGGCCGATAATACGGAAAAGTTTCGTCCGAATTGCGACGACGTCACTCCGACAATTGCGCTCGTTGGAGCTAGTCAGATAAATATAAATACACAGCAAGTACAGGAGTTCAGGAAGTGGATGCACTTTGACGACGGGCAGTGGGCCGAACTCATCACTTGGGGAAAGGGGCCGAATGGAAAAACGGAACCGGTTCCTAAAGAGCCGTGCCTGAAAAGGGGTACCGGCGATTGTATGCAATTCAGCGCGCAAGAGAAGAACAGGACGCCTGATCCTAACAACTATATCATTGAGTATAAGGTTGAAAAGCCGCTGTGCCGAGGCGCGACGCCTTATGCCACGGTGAACAGAACGCTTAACGTAACACAGTTTATTGCTGTAGATACCGGAAGGCCGGTAATTACAGTGACCGGTGGCTTGACTGCCGAAGTTAGGGTGGGTAATACCTATACGGATATGGGAGCGACTGTTAACATTGGGCAGGGTGGTCCGACTAATCCCGGCGCGCTTGACAGCGTTGTGGTCAAGGGTACCAATTCAGGCAACACGTATAGCCAGACAGTGAGAAAACCGGCGGCCGGGTCAATTGATTTCACGTCTATTGTTGTTCCTACCACTACCGCCAATAGTACGTTCTCCATCACGTATTACGCGAGTTACAGAGGGAATGACAATGTGGTCAGAACCTCCACGGCGATTAGAAACGTTAAGGTGTTGGAACAACAGCAAAGCAATGTGGCGCCGATAATTGTTCTCAAACCGTACAAGCTCAAGGTGCCGTCGAGCGGGAAGATTATTGATTATCCCGATACTATGATTTACTTATCTTCTGCGACGAATGACAGCTATAGAGAGAAGGGTGTCGACAGGGTTTATTACGTTAGCGGCGGGAATGAGACGACCGTATGCTCCAACGGTTGCGACGGCGTGGTGACGACGACCCGGCAGCCGTCTTTCATAACCGGGCAAAACGACCCCGCAAGAAAGACTGTTACATATGAGATTCCCGCCGGTACCGGATACGCGAGCGGGGCTGCGACCAGGAACGTGTTTTTGGTGTACACGGAAGCGCAGTGCGTTGCGGACGAAATCGCGCCTGTGGCGCCTATTGTAAGGAAGGCTACCGCTACCGCCAGTAATCCTAACTCCGACACGATACCGGCCGGCGTGATTTGGAAATACGATGATACTTGGACGGTGACGCATTCGAACGCTTTAGGGTCCGCCGGATTCAAGTACATGATAGATTTCAACGGATTGGACCCCTATAAACCAGTTCCGAAGTCCGGCGGCGGCGGTTACGAGATAACCTACGTCGGTTTGGGCAAGTGCGGGGAGACGGCTGAGTTAAAGAGGACTATTTTTGTTAAGCCGTAAAATTTTTTTACAAAGCGGCGCGGCTAATATTAGTTTATATGTATATTATGTTGTATAGGGGGCGGCGACCCGTCGCCCGCTTTCGTATGAATGAAAATCGAAGAGGATTATTTAATGCGCATCACCCGTTCAACGTTTCTGCCGCTACTCGCCGCGCTTTTCGTGACGGTTTTCGCCGTCGCGTCGCCGCTTTTCGCCGATGAGGTCGCCGTTGCCGCCGTTGCCGCCGTTGGGCCATCGCAGCAGGCCAAGGGGCCCGGCGCGGTGATCGTTGTGCCGTCGCAGCAGGCCAAGAGCATAGGCGCGGCCATGGTGGTCGCCCGGCCCGGCGATACTGTAAAGGTGGGGAACGGCATATATAGGGAGAAGGTTTTCCTTACGCCAGGCGTCGTGCTTATCTCGGATAAGCTCTTCGGGGCGGTGATTGACGGGGGCGGCAAGGGGACGGTCGTGACTATGGGTAACTCGTCTGAGATATCGGGTTTTGAGGTGCGCGGCGGGACGGTCGGCATCTTTTCGTCCACGGCGCAGGCGGTGATCCGCCGGTGTCGGGTTATGCACAATGTTCAGAGCGGGGTGATGTGCGTTGGCACGCTGCCCAAGATGGAGGACAACTTCATCGTGTTCAACAAAGGGTCGGGCGTGCAGGGGTGGGATGTGCGCACCACCAGCGGGTCGATAAACCACAACACCATAGCGTTCAACGCCAATCACGGGATATCGCTGGGTGGCAGCACCTCCATCACGGTCGAGAACAACATCATCGCTTTCAACGATCAGTTCGGGGTGAAGCCGGCTGAGGAGACGGTGCGCGTGGTGCTCATCAACAACAATTTTTACCAGAATGCCAGAATTTCGAGCAATTTGCCTTCGGACAACATATCAGCCGACCCGCTTTTTGAGGATGCAAAGCGTTTCAACTTCAACCTTATGAAGGAGTCGCGCAGCATAGGGCTTGGGACGGATAATCAGAATTTGGGTTCGAGGATATTGCATTGAAAATAAAAGTCAAACCATACCTGACGGGAGTTTTGCCATGAATATCAGAAACAGTATCGCCGCGGTGTTAGCGTGCGCGGCGTGCCTTGTCGGCGTGTCGTCCGCCGAGGTAATCGAAGTGCCGGGGCAGGCCAAGACCATCTCCGGAGCAATGATCACGGCGCGTATGGGGGATACCGTTAAGGTTGCGCCGGGTGTTTACCGGGAGCTTGTGATCATGGCTCCTGGCGTGTTCCTCATTTCGACGTCGCTCTTTGACGCGAAGATCGACGGCGGCGGCCGGGGGACGGTCGTCACCATGTCAAAGAACTGCTCCATCTTCGGCTTTGAGATTACGAACGGCACGATCGGAATATTTTCCAGCGACATGGGCAACGAGATAGCCTCCTGCCGCATCGTGAACAATTGGATGACCGGCATCATCACGGTGCGCCACCTGCCCAAGATCCAAGACAACATTATCGCCTTCAATCGCGCGTCGGGCATACAAGGGTGGGACGTGCGCTCCACCGCGGCCACGGTGAACCACAACTCCATAGCCTACAACGGCAACCACGGCATCGCTATCGGCGGTACGTCGGAGTTCATTATCGAGAACAATGTTATCGCGTTCAACGAGAAGTTCGGGCTTAAAATATTGGAGGCGCCGGAGAAGATTCAGGTCAGCGCCAACAATTTCTGGCGCAATCTGTACCAGCCGGGAAAGCCGCTTCCGGAGAACAACTTTGCCTTTGATCCGGCGTTTATCGCTCCGCGTTCCGGCCTGAACTTCAAGCCGGATCCCGGTCAGTGCTGTAAGTCTAAAGGGTCGGACGACGAAAACATTGGCGCAAGGCTGAACTATTAACAAAAAATTGATAAATCTAAGGGACGGGACGTATATGATGAGATTTTTTAAAAGCAGGATCGCAAGGTTCAAACTGGCGTTGGCCGCCGTCGGATTGATGGCCGTTGCAACGCAGGTGTGGGCGCAGAATGGCGGTTTGCCCGGCGGACACATTATCACAGACCGTTGGCGCCATGTGTACTCCCAGTATTCGGGCATAACGAACGCGGCGTTTATTAACGAGGAAAACTACATGTCGCTGCGATTCCTCTTCGCCAGCACGCTGGAGACGTTCTATACGCAGGAGGCCGGCTTCACAATGCCGATAGGCCTCTACGACGCGGCCGGCGTGTCATGGATCATGAACGGTACTTCGAGTTACGCGGCTACCAACGATACAGGCGGCCTGACCGGTAAAAACGTTGTCGACCAGGGCCACTTCATAGCCTTGACTTACGCGAACAATGTGTGGAAAGGGTTGACTGTCGGCGGTAACTTAAACATCATAGCGCAAAGCGTCCCGGAGGGCGCCGGCAGCGCCAACAACGATACGAAGACCGCCACGAGGTTGGGTTTCGGCGTGGACGTCGGTCTCACATACAAAGTACTGCGCCACCAATTGTTGGGCAACCACATACTCGGTCTCGCTACGAACAACATTTTCAATATGATAATGGACGAAACCGACGAAAGGTTCGCCTCGGCGCTGCGCATTTCGTTGCTCTCCGACTTTTGGGAGAGGCGTATCTACTTCGGCGCGGACTTTGTCCTGAAAGATATCCTCGTCGGCGACGCTGATAGGACGCCGAACTCTGTGGCGACGATGCCGTGGGAGAATACCTATAAAGTAGGCACCAATATTCTGCGTATCTTCAAGCTGTACGGGCTCGTCGGCTTCAACAACGAGGGGATTGACCACTACGGGTTCGCTTTCGGCGCGAATATGCCGGGTTTCTTCAACGGCCGCGACATAGAGGGTATGATGCAGTTCGTCTCCATAGTCAACCCAACGGACGGCGTGGAGGAGGCCAACGCGAGCCACATAACGTTCTATGCCCGCACGGAGCTCGGAAAGCACAGGGAAGAGATATATGCCCGCAGGATGGCCCGCCGCGGAACGCTCGGGCCCAACAACTTGTACAACCAAGCGCTCGACTTGTACTACAAGGGCGAGTACTACCGCGCTTACTGGATCTTCTCGCAGATCGCGGTGGAGTACCCCGACTTTTTCCGCAACGACATGGTCAGCTACTACCAAGGCGCTTGTATAGAGGGTATGGATATGCGCCAGAGCGCGGTCATGGCCTTCAAGCGCACCAAAGAGGAGCACTCGCGCAGCGTGGCCGTGCCGATGGCCGACTTGGGGTTGATGCGCGTCTTCTACAGAAGCGGCGACCTCGCGGCGGTGGAGAGCCAGTTTGAGGAGCTCAACGCCTTGGGCGTTCCCGACTCCATCAAGTACCACGCCTATTATATAATGGGTCAGGCCACAATGCAGCGCGGCGATTACCAAAAGGCGCGGCAGCTCTTCACAATGATTCCCGAAAACCACCCGGACTACGTGTTCGCGTATCACGCGGCGGCGGTGGCTAACGCAATGGCCGAAGACTATCAGGGCGCAATAGCCGACCTGGAATTCGTCATCCAAATCAAGCCCAAGAACAAGGCGCAGGAGGAGGCCATAAACCGCTCCTACGTCTTCCTGGGATTCCTGTATTACGAAGATCTCTCCACCGAAGGCGCGCTGGCCAGAGCGGTAACGGCGCTCCGAAAGGTGCCCAAGAACAGCTACTACTACCAAGACGCGCTCTTGGGTCTCGGCTGGACAGGTCTGAAAGCGCGGCAGTGGAACGATTGCCAAAGCGCCGGCGCGGAGTTGGCCAAGGTATCCACCGACCCCGTCCTCCAAAGCGAGGGCAACCTGTTGCAAGCCTATGCGTATGCAATGCAGAAGAACTACAATCAGGCGGTCAGCCTGCTCGAAGAGGCCAGCAAGAGAATGGCGGCATACTCCGGCCCGAGCGAAGCTGATTTGGCCGCCAGCCGTAACGAGTACGAGAATGTAAGGAGCGACTACGAGAGCATGGGCGTCAGAATAGACGAACTGGGTCAGGCGCGTCAATCGTCCGTAATCCAATCGTCGATCGACAGCCTCCAGGCTCCGCAGGCCAAGAACAAGACGTCCATCGACCAGCACTTTAAGTTTGAGGACGAGTTCAAACGCAAGACCTTCTTCAACCGCGAGAGCGCGCAGGTGAAGGAAGACATAGACTTCGCCATGGCGCGGTTCGCGAGGTACGCGGGTTCGTCGGGCGCCAGGGACGCGATCAAGAAGTCCGGCGGCGGGGCGATTGACGATGAGATTGAGAAGCTCAAGAAGGAGTTGGAGAAGGCGAAATAAGTTGGGGTTAAAGTCAAAGTATTTAAAGGCAAATTCGTTTAAGGGGAGGGCTTCGCCCTCCCTCGCTCCAACCAAAATGGCTTCGCCATTTTGTTTTCCGCTACCCACCCTGCGGGGCTCTGCCCCGCAACGCCCCGTCAAATAAACATGCGCCGCTTCGCGTCGCGGTACGTCAAAATCAAATAATCAAAACGTATCAAGGGATAAAAAGTTGAAAGAGAAAATTGCAGAAGCTATATCAATATTATTAAAAGATCATCTCTCCGAATCGGATATTGAAAAAAATATCGCCGTCCCGCCTTCCGATGATTTGGGCGACTATGCGTTTCCTTGCTTCGCTTTGTCAAAGGTTCTAAAGAAGAATCCAGCTGTCATAGCTGCTGATCTTAAAGATCGGATTGGAACTATCGGTAACGACGGGAGCGTTCGGGTGGAGGCTTCGGGGGGGTATCTTAACTTCTTTGTTGATAAGCGGGAGTTGGCGGCGTCCGTTATTGGGAATTACTCGAGCGCGATTCCTTCGAGTTTGGCGGACTGCGGCGTTGCTTCTATTGGGATTGCGGCGGATGGGCGTCCGTTGCGGATGGTGGTGGAGTTCGCCTCGCCGAATACCAATAAACCCTTGCATCTCGGCCACTTGCGCAACATGTCCATCGGCGACAGCGTCGCCCGTATCCTATCGTTTTGCGGGTGCGATGTCTTTAAGGCCAGTATAAATAATGACCGCGGCGTCCACATCTGTAAGTCTATGCTCGCTTATAAGCGTTGCGGGAACGGGGCCACGCCGGAGAGCGCGGGGGTCAAGTCCGATCATTTTGTAGGGGACTACTATGTGATGTTTAATGATAAATCCTCAGCCGACCCGTCTTGGGGCGACGATGCCCAGAAGATGCTCAAGGAGTGGGAGGAGGGCGAGTCGTCTACGGTTGAGCTTTGGAAGAAAATGAATAAGTGGGCGCTCGACGGGTTCAGGGAGACATACAAGCTCTTCGGGATATCGTTCGACAAGGAGTATTACGAGAGCGGCATCTACAAAAACGGCAAGGAGATAGTGGCGGAGGGGTTGGGCAAGGGTATTTTTTACAAACGGGAAGACGGCGCGGTGGCGGTCAACCTTGAGGAGGAGAAGCTCGGCGACAAGGTTCTGCTTCGCCCCGACGGCACGAGCGTCTACATAGTCCAAGACCTCTATTTGGCGTTGCTTAAGGACGAAGAGTTTAAATATGACAAATCGTTCTACGTGGTGGGCAACGAGCAAGATTACCACTTCGCGGTGCTGATAGCGATTTTCAAGAAGCTGGGCTACGACGTGGCCGGCAAGATGAAGCATCTGTCATACGGCATGGTTGAACTGCCTGAGGGAAAGATGAAGTCTCGCGAGGGGACTGTGGTGGACGCGGACGACCTGATACTAGAAACGAAGGAGTTGGCGAAGCGGGAGGTGGTCGAGCGGTACGACGTCGCCGAGGCGGAAGCGGAGGGCAGGAGTCTGCGGATAGCGCTGGCGGCGGTCAAGTACCAACTGTTGAAGATCGACATCGCTAAAAATATGGTCTTTGACCCGAAAAAGGCGATCAGCTTTGAGGGCGATACAGGGCCGTATCTGCTATACAGCTACGCGAGGGCGTCGTCGATACTGAGGAAAGCGGGATGGCGGGGAAATGTCGGTAATAATGGCGATGATAATAACAAGTGTCGTATTGACAGATCGCAACTGCCGGAGAGCTTTGAGGCGTCGGAGATCAGATTGTTAAAGAAGATAGCATTCTTCCCGGAGGCGGTTGGCTTTGCTTATAATCGCTTGGCGCCCTCCGTTATCGCGAATTACGCTTTTGATTTAGCGCAGTTGTTCAACGAGTTCTATCATTCAAGTCAAGTGATAGGAAGCGGGGGAGCGGTCGAGGCCTTCAGGGTCAATCTCGTGTCGTCGTTTCGTTCGGTTATTCGCGTATGTCTCGGGCTTTTAGGTATTGAGGCTATCGAGGAAATGTAAAAATCAATAATGATTGACGGTGTTTTGATTTTTAATCCTATAATCTTTTTTTATAATCCTACTAATCCTAATAATAAACAAGGGACGGCCGTCACTTGCCGTCCCTTGTCTCCCTGCACCAATCACATCTGTCACATCAATCGTATAATCAATTTCAATTAACGCAGTAGCTGTAGCACGCTCTCCGGTATCTGGTTCGCCTGCGCCAGCATAGCCTGCGCCGACTGCATGAGGATGCTGTCCTTCGTGTACTCCATGATCTCCTTGGCCATGTCGACGTCGCGGATGCGGCTTTCGGCGGCCTGTAGGTTCTCGGTGGAGGCGTCGAGGTTCTTTATCGTGTGCTCTAAACGGTTCTGCATCGCACCGAGCAGGGCGCGCTGGTGAGAGACGCGCTGTAAGGCGTTGTTCACCGTTTCTATGGCGGTGGCCGCGCCCCACTTGGAGCTGATGTCAATATTGTGCACGTTCAAGGCCACGGCTCTCATGTCGCCCATGGAGACGAAAGCGGTCTGACCGCTGTTGGCGCCTATCTGGGCCATCACGGAGTCTTTTAGGTTGCTCGACGCAGGTTCGTAGCGGGAGAAGATGTAGGTCATGCTCTCGCTTACGGCCATGTCGTAGTAGCGGGCGCCTAAGCTGACGCTGGCGTTGGCGGAGAATTGGACGCTCCGGCCCTCGTGGGCTATGGTCACGCTGCCCGGATAGTACTTGTCGGGGGTTGTGATTACGGTGCCGGCTCTTAATATCGTGCCGTCTTCTATCTTGGTCTTGGCGGCCATAATGCTGTCCTTCGCCAAGGAGAATCCGGCGACGTTTCCTGATATGGCGGTAATGTCTTCGGCCAAGGTTATGCGGCCCGTGTCCACGAAGATCCTGCCTGTCGCGTCGTTCTGCGACTCAATGTTGCTGGCGTGGACGAGAACAGTGCCGTCGTCGAGCGTTATGCTTCTGCCCGGAGCCACTATCTCGTTGCCCACTTTGAGAATTTTGTTGAGGGAGTCGTAAGATATATTGAGCTCGTTGCCGCTCACCATTATTCGGATAGCGTTGGTTGAGGCGCCGTCGTCAATCATATCAATAAAACTGCCCTTTGTGAGCACGCTGGTCTCGGAGAGCATGATGATATCTCCATCCTTGCCGTCGGAACTTACGAGCGGCATACTGTTGCCGAGCGTGACGTTGTTGTTGAACTCGCCGGCGGCGACCAAGTAGTTGGACGCCGACACGATGTTCACGTTGGCCAGCGCGGTCGTGGTCGCCGTGGTTTCTAAGGTGCTTTGAGTGGCGATATAGTAATTGTATACGTTATCCCCTTTCTTAAAGTCTGTGTTAATCTCGAGACTGCCGTTCTCCACGCTGACATTACCTCCTCCGTTGTTCTTGATAACCGTGCCGTCGTCGAGCCTTACGCTTTTGCCTACCTCGACTTTGACAGGGCTTGTACCGGGGGTGAGGAGATTGAGTTTCAGCACGCCCTCGCTATCGTATTCTATAGACTTAACGCCGGTGGCGGCATTGAGAGCGATTTGTAATCCGCCCAGGGCCTTCATCGTGAAATTAGAGCCGGAGGCGAGAACGCTGCCCTTGCCGACGAAGTCAAGCTCGTGATCGCTGATAGCTTCGCCTAAGACTATAGGGGCGGTTCCGAGAACCGAGCTCAGTTTGGCTCCTTTATTCTCGATCAACGATACCGCCCCGCCGTCCGCCAGTATGGTCCCGGCCTCCAGTTCGCTGGCCTTGATCTTCGTATCGGCGCTCATAGCCCTGAAGTTGTAGATAGTCCCGTCCGGCCCGACCAACTTATAGTCGCTCGGATCGTAGACAGGTTCTCCGCTGTTAAATGTCTGGTTGGTCTTTATGAGCATATAAGCTCCGTCGAACGCCCAGCTCTTGTCGGTATTCACGGCTTCCATCATGGCTTTGCTCTTTATAGAGTCGATGGTTATCCTAGAGTTATTATTGTACCGCGCCGTTCCCTGCACCTCGTCGGCCACGCCCTTGGCGCTGCCTTCTAACAGTTTCCGAGTGTTGAACTCCGTGGTGTTCGCAATCCGGTCAATCTCGTACCGCAGCTGTGTGACTTCAGCTTGCAGTTCCGCCCGGTCGGCGTCCGTATTGGTGTCGTTCGCGGACTGCACCGAAAGTTCGCGCATCCTCTGCAGGATGTCCTGTGTCTCCGCCAGCGCGCCTTCCGCCGTCTGGATCATGGAGATGGTGTCTTGGGCGTTTCTCGAAGCCATGGCGAGACCGCGGACTTGACCCCGCATTTTCTCGGATATGGCGAGTCCCGCCGCGTCGTCGCCGGCTCGATTGATACGATAGCCGCTGGAGAGCTTTTCCATCGACTTCGCGCCGGAGTTTTCACTAATACCCAGCTGCCTATGGGTATTAATCGCGATAAGGTTGTGGTTGATACGCATAAAAATCCTCCCTTAAAGGGTGTATGTGATTGGTTTTTTCCGGCTCCGTAAACAACATTTTTATTCCGCGACACTTTGCGGCGTTCACGGGAAACATAAAGAGCAAATTGCGTGCCAATCGCCTTATTTTGGCTAAAAAGGTGTTTTTTGTGTGATTTTGGGGGGTGGAAGGGGTAGAGCGGGAAAATTTTGTCAGTCGTCGGGAAAAAAATGTCCGAACCAAAAAATCCTAAAAATCCTAGTTCAAAGAATGTGCCACATATTATATTGTATTCATGGCTAAGATACCTAAACTAATGTCGATACTGGCCGTAACGGCGTTTTTGACGTTGCCATTACCGCCGTCCGCCGTCGCCCAGACCACCGCTCCGGCGCCGGCGAAACCGGCCGCGGCGCCGCCGACCGCCGCACCGTCGGCCCAACCGTCGACTTCGGCTCCGGCTCCGGCTGCGGCCCCGGCCGCCGCCAAGACCTATATGTCGCAGACCTACGTGGATACTACCGTAATGCGCGCCCTCTACGTCCTAAACGAGGCCAGCACGCATTACAGCTTGAACAGCAGCGCGCAGGCCAACGCCGTCAATCGTGCCCGCTCGATCCTCAATGACCTCAAGCAGAAGGCCAAAGGCGACCCGAATGAGCGCTACGTCGCCATGAAGGTGCTGGAGGTCGAGGCGCAGATATACCTTGAGGAGGAGGAGATGCGCCGCATCGCCGAGGACAAGCGCATACTTACGGCCAACGATCTTATAAGGCAGTACAACGGCGAGGCTAATAAGCTGCGGCCGGATTTTGCCATGGTGCGGGGGATTTTCAGGCGGATGCAGGAGGTCGACACGCGCCAAGCCAACAACATTGCAGACCACTACAACAAGCGCTACCGCCAAGTATCGCAGGAGGCGTTGTATTCGCTTGAGAAGGCGCTCAACTCCAACGACGTCTTCACGGCCCGGCGCGAGCTTGAGTACTGTGAGAAGAACAAGAACTATCTTATGATAAGCAGCGCGCAGCTCGCGGGCCAGCGTACGCGCTTGGATAGGCTGCAAGGGGCAAGCACGGACATGCCGCGTGTGCTCGCCGCGCTCGATGCGGGCGAGAAGGCCTATAGGGAGTACCGTCTCTCCGAAAGCCGCTCCAACCTCACTATGGCGCAGAACCGCCTGAACGAAATCCGCGAACACCTGCCTTCCAAGGAGGGATCGGAGGCCGCCGAGCGCGCCGAGCGCGCCATGAACGCCTTGAACTTTCGCGAAGACTCCCTCGTCAAGCTGAACTT
The DNA here is from genome assembly GCA_031281485.1 of Chitinispirillales bacterium. Taxonomy (GTDB): domain Bacteria; phylum Fibrobacterota; class Chitinivibrionia; order Chitinivibrionales; family Chitinispirillaceae; genus GUT77. The sequence goes on from JAITFI010000094.1 coordinate 21,091, forward strand.
GGCTGTTTTAGACAAGCAGGGACCCGACGCCGCCATCGAGTACCTGCAGGACGTCCTGCAGAAGCGGATGAACATATCCAGCGAGCGCTCGTCCGTCGTCGATCAGGCCATTATGAGGGTGCGCCCCGATAGGGCGCTCGAATCCAAGGTCAAGATGGTGGAGGCCGATACCGTAGAAGGCTCGCGCAAGGACTACGAGGCGGTGCTCGGCGTACAGAACAAGGCTATGCGGCGGGCCCAGGAGAAGGCCGACAGCCTGCGCAAGGTGCGCGACAGGGTGGCCAACCTCAGCAACAACATCTACACGCTCTTGCAGCACAACAAGTCCAAGGACGCGACGCGCCTATTTAATAAGGAGAAGGGGTTTTTGTCGGGGGCGATGGAGAAGAGCGCCTTCGCGATGCTGGAGAGCTCCGTACAGAACGGAGACCGCGCCGCGGCGGCCGCCAGGGCCAATTTGGACAAAAACAGGGAGAAGGCCGAGGATTATATGGCGAGGATTTACGGGCTGGTAGAGCAAAATAACGTTAAAGAGGCCTACAAACGCTTCAACAAGTACCGGAAACCGCTCATCAAGTATTTGGACAGGGAGTCGTTTCAGATGCTTGAGATTACGGTTACGCAGTCTTATGAGCAGACGTTTGCCAGGAAGAAGTAGGCTTTGGTTTCACTGATTTAAATCCTACTAATCCTTTAATACTATAAAAATCTTAATATCAAAATGAAAAATAATGATAAAGCCGAAAAAGTCAAAAAAATAATAAATACAATCAAAAAAAAATATAGTTGTATTTGGTTGTGCGGATAAACTATATTAATATGTTATTTTCTGCGTCTGATTTTTGGGTTGTGTAACTTAAGAATAATTGAAGAAATTCGGCAGAGAGAAGAGGGGATGGCTCTATGGCTAGCGAAGGCGGAGTGCAGGATGTCGTGAAGGCGGCGGAGGAGATCGCGGCGGCGTTGGCCGCTACGGACCCTGCCGACAATCAAGCGTTGGCTGTCAACGTTCACGCGAAGCTTGAGAAGCTGCGTGACGGTTCAAGCGACGCCGCCGTGCAGAACGGGGCGAACGAGTGTATCACGATTATCGAGAAGATAATCTTTCAGGAGATCTCTCCGGCGGACGGCAAGAAGCAGGTTGCCGAGGCGCTCTCCGCGCTTATCCGTAAGTGTAGCGGCGGCGGCGCGGCAGGCGGCGGCGACTCGATGCAGGAGGTTATCGAGATTGTGGAGGATATCTCGGCGTCGCTTATCCTAGTCGATCCTACCGACAATCAGGCGCTCGCCGTAGGCATTCACTCCAAGCTCGAGAAGTTGCGCGGCGCCTCCGAAGACGCCAACGTGCAGGCGGCGGCGAGCGAATGTGTCGCGATGGTGGAGAAGATCATCTTCCAAGAGATCAAGCCGGAAGAGGGGATCGCGAAGATCGCGGAGAGGCTCACGACGTTGCGCCGCGGGTTCCAGTACGTGGAGGGCGCGTCTGTCCCGTTGGAAGAGGGAGGCGCCGGCGCGTCAGGCGGCGGCGACTTAGCCAAGGATTTGGATTTCGATATGGACGCCGACGAGGGCGATTCGACGCCCAAGACGGCGGCGGCGCCGCTCAAGCAGGACGCCGACGGTTTCTTCGTCGACACCTCGGCAAAGGCCAAGCCGGAGGTGAAGTTCAGAAGAGAGATCGACGTATCCACGCTTGACGCGTCGCTGCTCACCGAGTTCATAGCCGAGGCGCAGGAGCACTTCGCGAACGCCGACGCGGCACTGCTCAGGCTTGAGGTCACACCCGCCGACGTCGACATCATAAACGAGTTGTTCCGCGTCTTCCACACCATAAAGGGCGTCGCCGGCTTCTTATCGCTCGACGCCATACAAGCGCTCGCCCACGCCACCGAGAGCCTCATGGACAAGGCGCGGGAGAAGGTCTTCGTGCTCAACAGCGCGGCCATAGACCTCATATTCTCCACGGTCGACACCCTGAAGAAAGAGGTGGAGTCGCTCACCTTGGCGCTTGAGAACAACACTCAGTATGTGGTCCAGGAGATCATGGACCAGATTATCGCCTCGGTTCACGCCATGAACGAGAGCCTGCTAAACAACAAACCCATGCCGAAGCTTGGCGAGATATTGGTCAAGGAGGGCAAGGTTTCGCCGGAGGAAGTGGAGTCCGTGCTGCACGAGCAGGAGCGCAGGCCCGGCACCAAGATGGGCGAGATATTGGTTGAGCGCGGCGCGGTCGGCCCCAACGACATTTCTCAGGCTCTTGAGAAGCAGGGCGCCCCCGTCAACAAGGGCGTGGTCGTTATCAAGGAGAGCGTGAAGGTCGATACCGATAAACTCGACAAACTCGTCGACATGATCGGCGAGCTCGTCATAACGGAGTCTATGGTGACCGGCGGGCTTGCCGGGAAGGACTTGCAGAGCACGCGGCTTGGCGTCAACGCCCGCCAGCTCACGAAGATCACGCGGCAGTTGCAGGAGATCGGGCTCTCAATGCGTATGATGTCCCTCAAAGCCACCTTCAACAAGATGGCGCGCCTCGTGCGCGACCTCGCGAGGAAGGCCGACAAGGAGATCGCGTTTGTGAGCGAGGGTGAGGACACCGAGCTTGACAAGTCTGTAATAGAGCATATATCCGATCCGCTTGTGCACATGATCCGCAACTCCGCCGACCATGGGTTGGAGCATCCCGACGAACGCGAGGCGGTCGGTAAGTCGCGTACCGGCACAATTACGCTAAGGGCCTACCAAAAGGGCGGCTCTATCTGCGTCGAAGTGCAGGACGACGGCAAAGGCCTCGACCGCGACGCCATATTCAAAAAGGCTGTGGAGAAGGGCTTATTAGCTCCCGACGCGCAGCTGTCCGACGCCGAGATCCACCACATGATATTCGCCCCCGGTTTTTCAACCGCTGCCCAAGTGACCGACATCTCAGGCCGCGGCGTGGGCATGGACGTGGTCAAGAAGAACGTTGAGTCGCTGCGCGGACGCATAGAGATAAATACTAAGCCGGGTCAGGGCACCACGTTCGTCATCCACCTGCCGCTCACGCTGGCGATCATGGACGGCATGATTGTCTGCGCCGGGGACGAGCGCTACATACTCCCCACATTCTCGGTTGTGGAAAACTTCAAACCGGCGAAGACCGACCTGACGGACGTTATGGGCACCCAGAAGATGGTGATGTGCCACGGCCAGCTGCTGCCGCTCTACAGTTTGGCTGAGGTTATGGGCAAGAAGAACACCATATCCATAGATAACGGAATAGTGATGGTGGTCGAGGACGCCGGCAAACGTACCGGCCTGTTGGTAGACAAAATCATAGGCCAGCAGCAGACGGTTATCAAGAAGCTTGGCGAAGGCGTGGGAAAGATAGACGGCGTTTCCGGCGGCGCGATCATGCCGGACGGCAAGGTCAGCCTGATCATAGACGTCGCCGAAACCGTAAAGTTGGCTATGAGGAGCGGAAGTACAATAGAAGATCCCGAGAATTGACGCTTTTCATTGTATTGGGGGGGCATAGGCAATGGGCGAACTGCAACACCTATTAGAACGCGGCTGTATATATATCGCGACCGGCGAAGGCGCCGTTCAAACGGTATTGGGCAGTTGCGTCTCGGTGTGCCTGTGGGATGCGGAGGCGCATTGCGGCGGGATGAACCACTTCATCTACCCGCAGACTATGCGCAAGGAACAGGCGACGCCTAAGTACGGAAACGTGGCCACGATGGCGCTGATCAAGCTTATGTGCGAGGAGGGTTGCAACGTAAGCAGCCTTACGGCCCACATAATAGGGGGCGGCCATCCCGACGGCGCCACGGACAGCACGGGCATGAAAAACGTAGAGGTCGCCAGAAAGATTTTGAACGAAAAAGGAATAACCATAATGTCGGAAGACGTGGGCGGCAGGGTCGGGCGTAAGGTGGTATTCGACTTGTCTACCGGTCAGGTGGCGGTATTGAAAGTTATGAAATTGCGGGCGGAAGATTGGATTAATTGATTTTATGATTGCCTTTATGTTATAATTATATACATATTAGGTAAGAGATACCGGCAATAAAAAGAAAGATCAAAGCGAATAGGGAGGGGGAACCTGCTATGGAGATGGATAGGCGGACATTTGACACGTTTCGTCAGTTGATCTACGACAAGAGCGGTATAACGCTCGGCGAGGGCAAAGAGGCGCTTGTCTCCGCCCGCGTAGGTAAGCGGTTGCGTGCACTTGGGTACGACAACTACAAGGATTACCTGCAATACCTGACCGGCACCAGCGAGGAGTCGGAGGCGGAGTTCATTGAGTTTCTCGACGTGATCTCCACGAACGTTACTTCTTTCTTCCGTGAGAACGATCACTTTGTCTTTATGGCGGATTATGTCAGAAAGATGGTGGAAGAGGGGCGCGACAAGGTGCGTATTTGGTGCGCGGCCAGTTCGAGCGGGGAGGAACCGTACACGCTCGCCATGACCTTCCTCGAGAACGCGCAGGGTTTCCGCGGCGATTGCAAGATATTGGCCACCGACATATCGACGAAAATATTGAAGATGGCCAGGGCGGGGCAGTACTCCGAGGCGAAAATGCAGGGGGTTAACCCGCAGTTGCGGAGCAAGTATTTTACCGTGAGCGGATCGGGCTCCAACAAGGTGTACACGGTGAACAACACGCTCGCGAACATGCTTACGTTCAAGCGGTTGAATTTATCGAAACCGCCGTTTCCTATGAAGGGTCCGTTCGATCTCATCTTCTGCCGGAACGTGATGATATACTTTGACAATATAGTAAGGAAGAAGTTGATGGACGAATTTTCCCGATTGCTGCGTCCGGGCGGTTACCTGATGGTGGGCCACTCGGAGAGTATGGCCGGGATGCTGTGCAATATGGATACCGTGCAACCGTCGGTGTATTTGAAATCGTGACGCGGCGGGTTGGCGGCCGGGGATTTTGGATGTGGCGTATAGATTTATAAAAATGGCGTGCCGTCTGCGGGTTGAGCTTGTTCGCGGGGCATACGTATATGATTAAGAAACGATAAATACAATGAGCAATATAACTGTCGGCATATCGGATTGGGCGTTGACCAAGAACGCGGATGATACGATCATCACGTATTCGCTTGGGTCGTGCTTGGGTGTGACCGTCTACGACGGGAAAGCGCAGGTCGGCGGCATGGTTCACTGCCAGTTGCCTAATTGCTCAACCGAGGATAAGAGCAAGGCAATACAAAATCCCGCGATGTTTGTTGACACGGGTGTTTCGTTGCTCTTCCAGAAGTTCTTCGAGGCGGGCGGCCAAAAGTCGCGTATGGTGGTGAAGGCGGCGGGGTGCGCGGCAATCTTAGATGCAAACGGTTTTTTCAGAATTGGCGAAAGGAACGTCACGCTCTTCCGCAAGTTGCTGTGGAAGAACGGGATTTTACTTAACGGTTCGGAGGTGGGCGGCGATGTATCCCGTACGCTCGTCCTCGACATGGCTACGGGAAGAACACTAATCCGCTCTAAAGGCGAAGAGAGAGAAATTTAGTTAGGAGCTGTGACAATGGCATACAATATTTTGATTGTAGACGATTCGCAGACGATGCGCGCTGTCTTGACGAAGACGATTTGCATGGCCGGCCTCGAGATCGGGACTGTCTTTGAGGCCGAGAACGGCCGTGAGGCGCTCGGCGTCCTAGAGAAGGAGTGGGTCGACATTGTCTTTGCCGACATCAACATGCCCGTGATGAACGGCGTGGAGATGGTTAAGGAGATGCAGAAGCTGGGGTATATGGAGTCTACGCCGGTGGTAGTCATCTCCACGGAGGGCAGCAAGACGAGACTCGATACGTTGCGCGAAATGGGCGTGCGCGGCTTCCTGCGCAAGCCGGTCTCCCCGGAGCTCTTCAAGTCGGTGGTAGACGGCGTGCTTCAGGGCAGCGCCGACGAGGCCGCCGAAGAAGTCGCCGGCGGCGATGCCAACGCCGGCGCGGGGAGCGCGTAACAAGCCCATGCGCGACGCCATTGAATAGTTATTTTGTAAAAATCGTTACAATAATGATTATAGGAAAATAGTATTAATTATAGAGAATTGATTTTCCAAATAATGAAAGGCGGTAAAAGTGGATTCAGCAGTTGCGTCTATGATATTGGACGGCGTTTGCAAGCTCATTTTGGAGCAGTTGGCGTTTCTATTTTGTGAGTCTCAGGATGCCTCAGCGTTCGACTACAACCGTATAGAGGACGCTTACGAAGCTTCAATGCGCTTCACCGGCCCCACGAACGGGAAGTTCGAGATAGCGGCCGGTAAGAACTTATGCTTGGTGTTGGCAAGTAACATTTTGGGGGTGGAGCCGGACGAAGAAGCCGCCGGCAACCACGCCGCGGACGCCCTGAAGGAGACGCTGAACATAATGTGCGGGCGCTTCCTGACAGAGGCTTACGGCGAAGAGGCCGTTTTCAACCTAAGCGCGCCGGTCATAGGAGTGCTCAACGATCTGGCGAAGGTTGACGAGGACGCGGACGCCGAGTGCATGCAGTTCTTTGAGACGGAAGGGTATTGCCTTGTTGTGAAGTTGACTGTGTATAAATCCTGACTTTACAAGATTTGCAAGGAGCGGTGACTATGAAAGTAAAGGTCTTGGTAGTAGACGATTCCGCTGTTGTGCGGCAGATACTGACGCGCGAATTCTCCAAAGACAAGGACATTGAAGTTGTGGGCACCGCCCCCGACCCTTATGTCGCCCGTGATAAGATCGTGCAACTCAAGCCCGACGTCATCACTCTCGACGTCGAGATGCCGCGTATGGACGGCGTGACTTTCTTGCGCAAACTGATGAAACATCACCCGATCCCGGTTATAATTGTTTCCTCGCTCACCGTCGCCGGCAGCGAACTCGCCATGGAGGCGCTCCAGTACGGCGCCATAGACGTTATGTGCAAACCCGGCACCGCGTACAGCGTGGGCGATATGTCCGAAATACTGATACAAAAGATAAAAGCCGCCGCGATGGTCGATATGAAAAAGCGCGCCGATATGATAAGAGAGAGGGCCGCTATGTCTACGGAACCTCCAAAGCGCCTCGCCATGACCAAAACGACCAACAAAATTATCGCCATAGGCGCCTCCACCGGCGGCACCGAGGCCATAAAAGACGTGCTCGTATCTTTCCCGGCGGGCGCCCCCGGAACGGTTATCGTACAACACATGCCCGAGTACTTCACCAAGTCTTTCGCCGAAAGGCTCAACAGCACTTGCGAGATAAACGTCAAGGAAGCCGAGAACGGCGACCGCGTTATCCCCGGCAGGGCGCTTCTCGCCCCCGGCAACAAACACATGGTGCTAAAAAGGTCGGGCGCGCAGTACTTAGTCGAGCTTAAAGACGGGCCGCTGGTTTTCCACCAACGCCCCGCCGTAGAAGTGCTCTTCAACTCCGTGGCGCAGTACGCCGGCGCGAACGCCGTCGGCATGATCCTGACCGGCATGGGCAAAGACGGAGCCAAAGGTCTGCTCGCCATGAAAGAGGCCGGCGCGTATACGATAGTGCAGGACGAAGCGTCAAGCGTGGTGTGGGGCATGCCCGGCGAAGCCTTCAAATTAGGCGCCGCCACAATAGTCCTGCCGCTCAAAAAGATAGCGGCGGAGGCGATCAAAAGGGCGGAGGCGGAGTAATTTTAATCATATCCAGTCCGTCAGCCGCCCAAGCCAGTCCTTGAGTTTCGAGCGTACTACGCTCTTTTTCTTATCAAGCGCGGTCGTCTCGTTTCGCCGCGCTATTTCCATACGTTCCGCCGCCTCCTTTATCAGTAATTCTTGGCTGTCCACCGGCTCGCCGTCGCGGTGTATCTTTTCGTAGAAGCCGTCGCTGCGCAGACGGCGCGCCTTCACGTTGTCGCATAGTTCCGTGTTGATCATCTTGTTTATGAGCGCCTTTATCTGCTCGTCGAAGATCGGGGCGGCCACCTCCACGCGGCGCGTCGTGTTCCGCGTCATCATGTCGGCGGACGCTATGTACATCTTCTGCGCCGCGCCTGCGCCGAAGCTGTAGACCCGCGAGTGCTCTAAGAAACGGCCCACTATGCTTATCACCGATATGTTCTCCGTCGCTCCGGGCAGTCCGGGAATCAGGCAGCAGATGCCGCGGATGATGAGGTCTACCTTCACGCCGGCGCATGAGGCCTCGGAGAGCTTTCGGATCACGTCTATGTCTGTCATGGAGTTGAGCTTCATGAGTATGCGCCCCTTTTCGCCCAGCGCGATCTGTTCGTCGATCAGAGCCAAGACGCCGCTTTTCAGGTTGGCGGGCGCTACCAGCAAGTGCTCGTAGTTGTCGTTCAGGTGCGCCACCGCCATGTTCCTGAAGAAACGGTTGGCCTCCGCGCCGATCTTCTGGTCGGCGGTGATGAGCGTGAGGTCGGTGTAGAACTCGGCGGTGACCTCGTTGTAGTTGCCTGTCCCCACCTGCGTGATATACTGTATCTCCCCGCGCTCTTTGCGTGTGATGAGGCACAGCTTGGCGTGCACCTTGATCTCGTCGAACCCGAAGATGAGCCGGCATCCCGCCTCTTCAAGCCTCTCCGACCAGTTGATGTTGTTCTGCTCGTCGAAGCGCGCCCGCAGTTCTATCAGCACGGTGACGTCCTTGCCGTTTTCGGCGGCGGCGCAGAGGTACTCTATCAGGCGCGCCTTCTGGGCCACGCGGTAAATGCTTATCTTTATGGATATGACGGTCGGATCGTTGGCGGCCTCCCTTATCATACGCAGGAACGGGTCCATGCTCTCGAACGGGTACATCAAGAGTAAGTCTTGTTTGCGTATCTGCCTCATTATGCTCTCATTAGGCGTTGATTGCAACGTGATCTGAGGGGTGAAGCTCTGATATGACATGGAGTGCTTGGCTTCCGGATTGAGCTTGCTTGTTATGAGCGAGATGTGCGAGAACTTCATGGGCGCTTTGGTCACGAAAATCTCGCGTTTCCCGATTTGCAATCTCTCGCAGAAGAGTTTCTCAAAATTCTCTTCCGGCGGGGATGTCATTTCCAATCGGACGACGGAGAGGCGGCGGCGCTTCTTCAGCAGTTTTTTCATGAGAAAACGAAAGTCGCCCTCTATCTCCTCGCCCTCCTCCTCGTAGTCTATATCGGCGTTGCGCGTGACGCACAAGACGTTCTTCTCGGCTATTTCGTACATCTCGAATAGGGCGTCTATATTTTCGAGCACTATTTTGTCAAGCGTGATGTATCTGAGGTCGTCGCCGGGAAGGAAGAGCACCTCCGGCACGGTGTCGGGCAGCGCCGCGATGCCGATCATGGCGCTGTTTTTGCGTTGCAGCATGGCCGCGACGTGAACCGCCTTGTTTAATAGGTGCGGAAACGGGTGATGCGAGCCCACGATCTGCGGCGACATGACCGGAAGCACCTCAAGTTTGAAGTAGTTCTTTACAAATTTCTTCTCCTCGGTTGTGAGGTCGGCTATGTCGAGCGAGCAGATACCGTATTGGCGTATCTGACTCCTGATTTCCGAGTATACCTCATCGCGTTTGGCGTAGAGCGGCCGCACGGCGTTGTAGACGACCTCAAGCTGACCGCTCGGAGTTAGCCCTGATTTGTTGTCTATGGCGTCGCCGTGCTCTATGGCGAGGTCGCACAGACTGCCTACGCGGACCATGAAGAACTCGTCGAGATTGTTCGTGAATATGGAAACGAATTTTAAGCGCTCAAGGATCGGTACGTTCGCGTCCTGCGCTTCTTCAAGGACGCGCTCGTTGAACTTAAGCCACGAGAGTTCGCGGTTCTGCGTGTAACGCAGGAGTGCGCTGGCGTTGGTGCTCATAAGTTGGTTTGTCCCTTATATCTGTTGTTTTTAAGTATCGGCTGCATAACCAACCATAAATACGTGTTGCTATACATATTATTTACACTTTATTTACATTAAAAATCAAAGTCTTTATGAACCCTTACAACCGTAAGCCGTAAGCGTTACCGGAGACCCCGTTTTTCCTATGTCTCGGTGTAATATGTTCCTTATCAAATACCCTTCCCGCACTCCTGATTCGCTGACGGAGATTGTTTTGCAATCGTACTTTTTTATGATCGTGTTCATGATGATTAACCCCGGCGTTATTGTGTGGATGCGTTCCGGGGCTATTTGCAGTATTCTGCCGACCATGAGCTTTGTGTCGGTGGCGATCATGCTGAGAATCTTTTTCGCGTTCTTCACGGGCACGGCGCGGTTGTCAGGCGGCGCTTCGAAGATTGAGTTGTTGAGCTTGTAGAGCGCCCGCATAGTCCCGCCCACGCCGCACATCGTGTGGAGCGCCTTGCCTTTGATTACCTCAAGTTTTTTGAGCGTTTCGGCGGCGATCTTCTCGCTTTGCGCTTTGGTGGGAAGGACGGCGCTGACGTACTTTGAGTACATGCTCAGCGCCCCGATGGGGATGGACGCGGCCTTATCGATACGCCCGCCCTTGCATATAACAAGTTCCGTGCTGCCCCCGCCGATGTCGATAAGAAGCCCGTCGCTCATGGACGCGCGGTTATTGGCCCCTATGTAGTCGCAGATGGCCTCCTCCTCGCCCGATATAATGATGACGTCGTACCCCGTCTCCCGCTTGATGTCCTCTATAACCCGCGAGGCGTTGAGCACGTTGCGCAGCGACGCCGTGGCGAAGACGTGCGTCTCCGAGATGTTCATCCCGGAAACCGCCGCTCGGAAGCGGTTGAGCGCCGCGCAAGCCGTCCGCACCCCCTCGTCCGTCAAGAAACTCCGCTTATCCACGTGTCCGGCAAGCCCGGCGACGCTCTTTTGCTTATAGGTCTGCTTGATATCTCCGGCGGAACTGACGTCGTAGACCGAGAGACGTATAGTGTTTGAACCTATGTCTATTATTGCCACCATAAATTATTAATCCGCCAATCTATGCACAGTTAAGGCATGTAGTTTGAATATTTGAATAAGTATAAACCGACGGGATAAAAATAGTTTATGCCATAGTAGATAAGTTAGCGTAAGAGTGTGAAATGTTTAGGTTGGGCGTGTAAATGGTGTGTAAAATCAAAATCTTTTAAAATCTTTAAAATCTTTAAAATCTTTAAATCATTTTTAGACGAAAGGGCGCGATAAATCGCGCCCTTTCATAGGATATGCGGGGCTAAACCCCGCATATTAAGTCAAAATCAACGTCAAAGTCACCAAAAAGGCTTTTTTCTTTTGACTTTGATTTTATATGCGGGGTTTGGCTTCGCCGAGATAAACAAGTTGGCTTCGCCGAGATAAACAAGTTGGCTTCGCCGAGATAAACAAGTTGGCTTC
>JAITFI010000039.1 GCA_031281485.1 Chitinispirillales bacterium
GCGCATGTTTATCCGACGGGGCGTTGCGGGGCGGAGCCCCGCAGGGTGGGTAGCGGAAAACAAAATGGCGAAGCCATTTTGGTTGGAGCGAGGGAGGGCGCAGCCCTCCCCTTAAATGATTTTGATTTTGACCTTTATTATTTGAATCTGGCTTTTTTAGGGGGAAACTAATGAAAACAAAAAGCATCGCGGTGCCGGTTTTTGTGTTTGTCGCAATAATCGTCCTACTGACCCTCACGCCGTTCGCCGTCTTGAGCGGCCATCTCGACGGCGGCCTGTTCAGCGATTATTTCGCTAAAAAGCCGCACCACTCGGCGGTCATTCCCATCGTGTGCCTGCTGCTGATAGGCGTGTGCGCGTCCGTGTTTGTCCGGTACCTGCTCGGCAAGATCTCAAAGGTCACGGCCTTTGCCGACGCGGTTGCGGCCGGCGACCTTTCAAAGAGGCTCAACGTCGCCTCCGACGGGTTTACCCCGATGGAGCAGCACTTAAACGACATGGTCTCCAGCATTGAGGAGATGAACAGGCAAGCCTTGGAGGGCATAAACGCCGCGGAGTTCGCCAACAGGTCGAAGAGCGAGTTTTTGTCGCGGATGAGCCACGAGATACGCTCCCCGATGAACGCCATCATCGGCATGACGCAAATCGCGAGATCGCCGTCCGCCGGCCCGGAGAAGGTGCAGGACTGCCTCTTGAAGATCGACGGCGCCTCCAAGCACCTGCTCGCGCTCATAAACGACGTGCTCGACATGTCTAAGATAGAGGCGAACAAGTTTGAACTCTCAAACACGGAGTTCTCCTTAGACACGGCGCTCAACAAGATATACGACATGATGAACGTCAAGGCGGAGGAGAAGAAGCAGGCGCTGTCGCTGACCATAGACAAGAAGCTGCCGGAGTACGTTGTGAGCGACGAATTGCGCTTCTCGCAGGTCATCGCGAACTTGGTCAGTAACGCCGTAAAGTTTACGGACGACGGCGGCAAGATAGACATCTACGTCCACGCGGCGGGCAGTTGCGACGGCAATGAGTGCGTGATAGGGGTGGAGGTTAAGGACAACGGCATCGGGCTGACGAAGGCGCAGGCGGCCAAGCTCTTCAAACCGTTTGAGCAGGCCGACAGCACCATATTGCGCAAATTCGGCGGGACGGGCCTGGGTCTGGCGATCAACAAGCGCATCGTCGAGATGATGGGCGGCACAATCAACGTATCGAGCGAGCCGGGCAAGGGGAGCACGTTCTCCTTCACCGTCAAGATGCGCAAGGGCACGGGGGACGTTGTCGGCGCCAAGCGGGAGCGCGAGCAGTTGCTGCGCTCCGTGCACGCCAAGAGCGTGAGGGTGCTCGCGGTCGACGACTCGGCGGAGTCCCGCGAGTACATATCCCACGTCCTGATGACGCTCGGCTTTCAGTGCGAGTACGCCTGCGACGGCGATGAGGCCGTCGCCAAATCGGAAAAGGCAAGGTTGGAAGGGCGCCCCTACGACATCATATTCATGGACTACATGATGCCCAAGATGGACGGCATAGAGGCGGCGCGGAAGATCAAGGAGACCACCGGGGAGAACGTCTCCATCGTCATGGTCTCCATGTACGATTGGAAGGAGTTTGAGCAGAAAGCGCGCGAGGCTGGTATAGTGAAGTGCGTCACGAAGCCGATCTCGCCCTCTTCGGTGCTGGATTCCATAAGCGAGATCATGCCGACCTGCGTTATAAAGACCAACGGCAACGATACCGTGACCCCGCCCACGGTGAGTTTCAGCGGCAACACGATACTCCTCGTGGAGGACATCGACATCAACCGCGAGATCATAGCCGCGTTTTTGGAGGAGACCCACGTCAGCATAGACGTGGCGGTAAACGGCGCGGAGGCGGTCGGCAAGTTCGGCGAGAACCCGGACAAGTACGACATAGTCCTGATGGACATACAGATGCCGGAGATGGACGGCTTCGAGGCGACGAGGCGCATAAGGGCCATGGGCACCACGAAAGCGAAATCGATCCCCATAGTCGCCATGACGGCGAACGCGCTGAGCGAGGACGTGCAGCGGTGCAAGGAGGCCGGGATGAACGACCACATAGCGAAGCCGGTGGACCAGGAGGCGCTTATGTTCAAGCTGAACGACTTCTTCTTTATGAAGGGGTACCTCGGCAAGGAGATCCACTGATCAGGATTAAAGTCAATAAAAATACTATACATTGATTTTTTTTATTGACAGTTTACCGCCCATATATTATATTAGGCGAGTGTGCGGGAGGGATGGCGAGGGGCGTATCACATTATATAAATAAGGCGGTACGGGGTTTATGGGAACGAAAAAGCTGCTTATTGTTGACGATAAACGCGAGATCCGCCAGCTCGTGCGGGCCACCCTTGAGTTCGACGGGTGGGAGGTGGCCGAGGCGGAGACGGGGGACGCGGCGGTTGAGGCCGCGGCTCTGCACAAGCCGGACTTGGTCGTCATGGACATGATGATGCCGGGCACTATCGACGGCATGGAGGCCACGCGGCGCATAAAGGCGGCGCCGGAGACGGCCGATTGCAAGGTCATAATGCTCAGCGGCTCGGAAATGGAGTTGCGCGAGGCGGCGCTCGAAGCCGGGGTCGCGGAGTTCATTCAGAAACCTTTCAGCCCGCTCGACCTGATGGACAAGATCGAGACGCTGTTTGGGAATAAAGCCTAACACGGGAGAATCTGTGCCATCAATATCAGAGATTACAATCGGCGCGGAAGCGGCGGAGCGGCGCGAGGACGTTGATTATTACGAGGCCTACCGGTGCGAGCTGGACAAAAACAGGCTCCACGAACAGGAACTGGCGTTTCTGCGCGTCGAGCTTGAAAAGTTCAAGAACGAGGCCGCCAAAGCCTACATCCTCTCCAAAGAGCGGCACAAAGACTCCGCGCTCATGTCGGCGCAGGCCGTGAAGACCATAAACGACCTGCACAAAAAACTCAAAGAGCTCGACGGCGCGAAGAAAAACCTCCGCGACGCCTACAAAGACACCATCAACCGCCTCGCCGTGGCAAGCGAGTACAAAGACAACGAGACCGGCAACCACATCCTGCGGATGAGCCGCTACAGCGTATACCTAGCCAGCCTCTACGGGCAAACCCCCGAACAGGTCGAGGAGATGGAGTTCACCTCCCCCATGCACGACGTCGGCAAAATCGGGATAAAGGACAACATCCTCTTCAAAAACGGCAAGCTGACCGACGCGGAGTTCAACGAAATGAAGAAGCACACCACCATAGGCGCCGCCATACTCAACAACCCCAAATCCCCCATAATAGAGTGCGCCAGACAGATAGCCCTCTTCCACCACGAAAAGTGGAACGGACGCGGCTACCCACACGGAATAAAGGGCGAAGACATACCCATAAACGCGCGGATAGTCGCCATCTGCGACACCTTCGACGCGCTGACCTCCAAACGCCCGTACAAAATGCCTTACCCCATCGACGTCTCCTGCGACATAATCGGCAAGGGACGCGGCGAAGACTTCGACCCCGACCTCGTAGACCTCTTCCTGAAGAACATAGAGGGCTTCGTGAAAATCAAGGACAACGTGGACGAGGAGGGCGAGGACGAAGATATCGTGCGCGCGAATTTCGCTTGGAGCGAAAGAGATAAAGAGACCGGCAAGACGTAGGTTTTGGAGGTAACCGATGGATATCCTGATAATCGGCGGCACGGGCAACATCTCTTCCGAGGCGACGGAACTCTTAATCTCCCAAAACCACAACCTCACGCTACTCAACACCGGCAGACACCCCACACCCCGCGGATGCCGGCACATCAAGGCCGACCGCTTCAACCCTCAGGAGTTTGAGAACGCGCTGAAAGACCTCTCCTTCGACGCCGTCTTAGACTTCATGGCCTTCACCCCGGACAACTGCCGAAACGCGTACAAGACACTGCGGGGCCGAACCGCTCAGTACATCTTCATATCCAGCGCCACCGTCTACGCCAAACCGCACACCAAGCTCCCTATCACCGAGGAAACACCGCGCGGCAACCCGTTCTGGCCCTACGCTCAGGACAAGACCGCCTGCGAGGAGTACCTCGAATCCGTTATGGGTGACGGCTTTCCGGTGACAATAGTCCGCCCCTCCCACACCTTCGGACGCACGTGGATCCCCTCCCCCATAAACGGCAGCGGATTCACCGTGGCGGCGCGGATACTGGCCGGAAAAGGATTCATCATACACGACAAGGGAGAGTCGCTGTGGACGCTGACCGCGTCGTCAGATTTCGCCAAAGGGCTTGCCGGGCTTGTAGGGAACAAAGCGGCCGTCGGCGAGGCATTCCACATCACGAGCGACGAGGCGCTTAGTTGGAACGACATCTACAAAGAACTGGGGGCTGCTTTGGGAGCGGAGAAAATAAACCCTGTCCACATACCTACATCTTTTATAGTGAAGCGATACCCGGACGCGCTGGGGAAACTTTTGGGCGACAAAGCGGAAAACGGGGTCTTCGACAACTCGAAGATTAAGAGGTTTGTTCCGGGGTTTAAGTGCGAGAAAAACTTCGCAACGGCGATCCGGGAATCAGTCGCTTGGTTCATGGAGAAAGATAAGCCGGAGCGGCGGGAAATTGACTTGGATGAAGACGGACTTATCGAGGCGATCATCGGGGCGTGGGGAAAGTCTTAAGTCAAATTAAAATTAAGGGCGGATTGGGACCGCCCTTGGAGACCGGGATGAGTTATGATTCCTGAGCCATGTCTAAAAACTCGGCAATTGTCATAATCCTCGGAACACTTACATTGGATTCAAGAAAGTCCTTGTCGCCGGTTATCAGTATATCAACACCGGCCGCAATAGCGGCTCTTAGGATTGGGCGATCGCTTACATCGCGGATTTTTTCTTCGTCGTCAATTTCATCAGTCGGTGTCGATACAACAAGCAAAAACGGCAACGCTTCCGCCAGAAAATGCTCAAGAAGCGGAATCTGATTCGGGAACTTGCGGTTAAAAACACGTCGTATTTCGTCGATATTTTGGTCGCAAATCACACCTACATTCGGAAATGTGATAGCTTTCAAAAAAGCAAGAAAAGGCTTGCCATTTGGGTTTCTTGCGGCCGATACCAAGACGTTCGAATCAATGAATACTTTATCTGTTTTCAATCTCCGCCCGTACTTCCTTTACAATGTCCATAACGTCGTCATCGGAACGTATGCCCGCCTCTTCCCACTTGCCCTCCATACCGCGTTGAAGCGCACGCATCGCGTAGACGGCGGCGTTCATTAATATGACCCTGTCGCCCTCGCAAATAAGCGCAACCCTATCGCCTGCCCCAACGCCAATACGCGCCTGAACATCCCTCGGGAGCGTTATCTGGCCCTTCGCCATGACTTTAGCGTTTTCAACAATCGTTGTTTCCATACAACCGCCTCCTATTGACGTTCAACCCTTAATCTAAACTACCCACACCCACATAAGATAATATTTGGGGATGGACAAAGTCAAATTCTTTTAAAATCTTTTTTAGACGAAGCCTAAAAAAGCCAATTCTTTAAAATCTTTTTTAGACGGAAGGCTTCGTCTAAAAAAAAAGAATTTGACTTTTACCGTACTGGGAGATTCTACGGGACGCTAGTGAAGTCAAATTAAAATTAAGGGCGGATTGGAGCCGCCCTTGGTACCTCGTTATTCTCTGCTTTTTATTCTTTTTCCAATCTCTTTGTATACTTCCAACTTATCCCTCTTACCTATTCCTCATATCTCAATTATTTCAATCTCGTTTTTTACTATCCTATAAACAATCCTATATTTCTTTTTTGCCACATAAATCTTGTAATATCCGGTCAAATCTATATTATTTTTATTTCCTAATTCTTCACCAATATACGCGTCTTCTCTTAATTTTTCTATTTTTTTATTAACCAATAACTTTATACTCCCATCAAGAGACTTATAGTCCTTTACGGCCTCTGGAATGAATCGGATATCCATAGCTTATATCTCTTTTTTAACGTCTTCCCACGAAACAGTATCTTTAGGATCATACCTTTCCATGCGAGTCTCCACCATATTTTTTATTTCATGCCGCTCAAATACTTCCTCAAGTTCTTTTAAATACTCATACTCCTGATATGACAGCAACACGGCCTCCATATTATTATCCTTTAAAATATACACGGCCTTTCCGGAATCCGACAGATTACGGATTGTTCGGGTAAGCTCCTTTTGGAGTTGGGTAATCGGTACCATCTGCTTTGTTTCTACCAACATAATCTTCTCCGGGTTTACACCTATAGCGTTTTTGGTCTTTTTAGGAGCGACCGACCGATACCGCCCCATAAACTAAGATAATATTTGGGGACAGATAAAGTCAAATTAAAATTAAGGGCGGCTTGGGACCGCCCTTGGAGACCAGGATGAGTACGGATTTGATCTACGATGAACATTTAAAACTTCACGTCGTACGCCAAATAAGCTTTAATATCGCCATACTTATCCGGCAAAACCGCCATTTTCAAACTGCTATCCTCTGTGATACCATATTGGGCTGGCAGTTTCTTTTTATAGGTTACCGAACGGGCAACATTACATATAACGCATGAAGTCAGCGCACCCACTCCGATATATAGCGCCGCATTTGGCTTAACCCCTACTTGATATCTTATCCCATTGTAGTAATTATACTCCTCCGAAAACCCATTGAAAATACATATATAACCCCCAACACCAAGCAACAACTGAGCAACTCCGCCTTTGGCATCTCCCATTATAATAAATGATCCCATACCCGGAATTATATCGTTTATCACCCATGTCCCCAATCGTTCTGCTGTAGTAAAGTCCTGATAGACCGGCTGTTGTTTGTAATCAACCTTGTTGATGATATTATTGTTGGTGACAACTTGAACATCTTGGCTTTGTGAATAATTCTGTTGAGAATGATTTCGTCTGTAATATCCTTGCTTTTGCCGTGGCGAACTCTGTTGGGAGTAGGCCTGTTGTGGTTGACTCGCCTTAGGTTGCACCTGCTGGGGCAAACTCATCTTAGACTGCACTTGTTGAGGTTGCGCCGTTGATTTTTGCATATCAACTCCAATTGCAGACGTGGCCGCCGGTAACGTCTGCTTTACCTGTTGCGGTGGTGACGGCGGCGGAACATTTTTAATCATCTTCGAGACAATCCGCTCGGAAACATCCGTGATGTCAGCTAGTGTTTTCAGCGAACTCTCGGCAACACCTATCGCCACAACTTTTCCCGTTTCCACATTGACAACTTGCGTCGATATTTGATTTTCGTCTAAAACCGTAACTATCTCCGCTATGCAAATGTACTGCATATCGAACCGCTGTCCCAACTTCTTGACTTGTTCAGCGTTCATAGACACTGCGCCGCCTTTTTGCTCTTCCGCTACCTGATCAAAAAAATCTTTATAATTATCCGCCGCCTGATAGTGTCCGCTATTAGCTAAAGCACTAATTAGCCCATTAGCCATTGCTTTGTTGACGGCAGGAGTTTGCGCGCCAGACACATAAACGGCTAAAGTGGGCAGGTCTTGCGCAAACGTACCTACCGCAAAAAACACAACCAGTAAAAGCGTCAGTCTATAAAACCGCCGTGTAAAAAAACTCATACTAACTCCTTGTAAAAAATGTTAAATGAAATTTCTCCATATCCCATTCCTACCTCACACCAACGACCACCTCCATCCTCTCCCTTCTTCCCCCCCGCCGTCTTGACCACTCCCCTAATCAAATACGTCCCCTCCGACACCTGCGACCGAACAAGCGGGCGTGAGGACTGGCGGCGGGTTAGTTTGCGCAACATATTTATTGATAGCTGTTTCAGCGGATGGATATCCGGACGGCAAGAAGCCGCCATATATCCTACTGTAGTGGTAGAATACGAAGTCTTAAGTAAAGTAGCGTAAATCCTTGATTTACAACGAGTTACGACACTCAAAAAATGTGGGGGGGGGGGGGTAACAAATTTCGTGCCAATCCCGGGCAGGTACCTATATCAGCCAAAACACGCATTTTAGACAGGATAAACAGCAACACCGCTGTCTGTAAAACCAATGCCGCCAACGCCATAGTGTACCCCTATCAAGGCTATGTTTTAACATCATTACCTAATTCATTACCTATATAAGTATAAGGTATTGGCGTAAAAAAATCAAGATAAAAATAAAAAAAATATCGGTTTCGGGCTACCCTCAGCCGCCACGGGGCCTCATCAAATTGGCTTCACCGAGATAAACAAGTTCTTTTTTAGACGGAAGGCTAAAAAATCAAAATCTTTTAAATCTTTTTTAGACGGAAGTGCGGGGCTAAACCCCGCATATATAAAATCAAAATCAAAGGCTTTTTTCTTTTGATGTTATCTTTTGACGTTGACTTTATATGCGGGGTTTAGCCCCGCATATCCTATGAAAGGACGCGATTTATCGCGCCCTTTCGTCTAAAAAAGATTTAAAGATTTTAAAGATTTTGACTTTTTATTAATTAGACAGTCAAACTACCACCGGCTCAGTATCAACAACAATCTTACCGATAGATTTCGCCGCATCCTCGACCAATTTGACCCCGTTGTCGGCCTCTCTCACCGATTTCTCGATCATGTCGGCGGCATTCTTTGCCGTCAGAGAGCAGCGTTGCGCGAAATTGCGCACCTCGTCGGCTATGAACGCGTATCCGTTTCCGCCGTCGCCGGCGCGCGCCGCCTTGATGGTCGTTCTGAAGGCCAATAAATGGGCTCGGATCGCCGTGTAATTGAATCTCTTTATAATTTTGGCGTTTTTGGCGGAAGCGGCTTTAATACGGTCGACCGCTTTCGTCATACGCTTAACGGCGGCGTCAACGGCGTTCGCCTTGGCCACAAACAACCTCGCCTGATCGTCGGCGTTCGATTTCGACGCCGCGTCCGTCCCCGTCAGGCGTCCGTCGCCTGAGGCGTTAAACGGTATGTTTATGCTCTCCGCGATTAACAGGCCTAAAACGGCCGCTATCGCGCAAAACACCGATATAATAGCGGCGACGACGACGATTGATTTGGTGTTAAAAGCACTCATTGTCCCAACCGCCAGCGCGGCTACGGCCGCACCGACTACGATCGATTGCATAATTTTCGAACGGATATTCATAATATGCCTCCCTTTCCGGTTAAACAACATTGTTCTATTTAGGGATGCCGGCGCCATGACCATTCCCTATTAATGTATTCGGATTAGAGGCGCAATATATTGTAAAAAACTCAGTTATTCCTAAATACCCGCTTAGGCACAACAAAATTCTCAGTCACGCCCCTGTCAAACAGCGCCTCCGTGTTGCTCTGTACCGTCGCCGTGATATTTGCCGTGTATATGCCTCTCACGTTTAACCGCCAATTGACCCTGTATCTGTCATTTCCCAATCTGTCAACTTTGCCGGCTTCAAAAAGACGGATGGCCGACCATTCGCCGGTGAAACGCGTCTCCTCTTGCGCTTTGTCGGCGGTGGTCAGGCGCAGGGTGATCGGCTCGTCGGCCTCGGCTCCTTGCTGTCTGCCGATTGTGACCGGCTGGCCGGACTTGAAATCAAACACTTTGTCGCCTACCGACAGCACCGCCTCTCCGCTGCTTGACTTGATGGGGCGGAAGATGATCTCGTGGCGTTTGGGGGCGCCGTCCCTCTTGAAGAAGTTATCCGCTATCCGCTCCGCGCCGCTAAAACAGAGCGTCAACTCGTCGTTTACAGACAGCGGCAGCGCAGCCGACCGACCGGCGCTCTCCCAACCGCGCGAGGTGCGCTCCATGACGCCGGAAAGATACTTGTCGCGGTACCTCCATAGAATACCGCTTTGCGGTTTGAAGAACTCCTCGAAGTCGCTCCACGCCGCGTCATTTCCCCTTTTGTCAAACGGGTAGCGGTTGATAAGTTTATTAACATACGGGTTGACCACTTCGGCGCGAAAGCTCTCCTCAATCTCCTCCGTCACGGCCTTTGTCAAGGCGGCGGAGGCGGCGTCAAGCGGCTGTTCGAGAATCCGCTTAAGCGGCGCGGAGACTTGCGCCGGCATAGACGCGCAAGCGCGGCCTATAGCCGAGCGGCACTCCCTGAGCGGGTCGTCGGCGCCGCGGGCTATGAACGGGACATAGCTGTTGCGGTCGCCGCACACTTTTATCTGGGCCGCGAGCTTGCCCAAACCGCCTTGGTAGCCGTCGAACGCGCCGTTTTTCAGAAACGCCTCCACGTGCGCAAACGACGCTACGCGCGTTGCGGCAAAGGGGTCACGTATGTCGAAGGCTATGCTCGCGGCGTCGCCGCGCAGTTTGTTTACCGCGCCGGACACCTGCTCCTTTATAGACGAGGCTGACTTGGCCGAGACACGCGAAAGCGAGAGTTCGGACGGCTGCTGCGCGGCAAGGGAGCAGACGGCGGCGAGCATCCTCCCGACCTCGCCGTCGCGATCGGCAAGCAGCTCCAAATCACGCGCCATAAGCGGCAGACTCGGCTGCACGTTCACGCGAGCGTTCCTTATAAAGTCTAACCAGCGGCGGCCCAAGTCGTCCGCGTAGAGCGATACCAGCTCCGAAAGCAGCCTCTCCTCGCCAAACGCCGCGGATATAGGCCCCGTCACCCAGTCGGCCTTGATCGGCTCCTTGGAGGCTTTGATAAGCTCCGGGAGCGCCGCGTTCTCCCAGCCGCCGCGCGTATACAGACCGCTTACGTCGCGCCCGTACTTGAGCAGCCCGCCCCCGCCCGTGATCTGCGGCATCGGGAGCGGGCTGTGCGTTTGGACCAACCTGTCCATCACCGACGCGTAGACCGCCGCGGCTTGCGGCGCGGCGGCAAGTTTATTACGCGCGGTTTCGATCATCTCGGCATCCGCCGGGACATTTTTATAACTGCCCTCAGCGGCCAATTTTACCACCATACCTATATTTGCCGTAACGATCTCGCCATCCACGCCCGGCAATGTTTTGAACGCCGACGCGATCCGGCGGGCCGCGGAATCCGCGTTGACGCCTTTAACCGGATTCCCGCTTGTCAATAACAGATACGCCTCCAGTTCGCGATAGAGCGCCAACCTCTCGGACGCCGGCAGCTCGCCCGCGCGCGCGGCTATCCGTTGATTGAGGGACGATTCTATAAAGCGCGCCGCCGGTTGCGCCGCCACCCGCTCCGACGCGGACACGTAAGCGTGTAATACCGCGCCGCACGCCGCCTCCGTTCCGAAAACCAACCGCCACGGACGCCTGAACGTTCCACGTAGGTACTCGCGCGACGCCCGCAATTTTTCCAACGCGGCGAACTGATTCGCCGATACCGCGCCGCCCTCAAACATCTCCGAAAGCTCCGCTTGAAGCGCCCGTATACGCGCCGCGTCGCGTAAACCGCCGCCGACAAAGAGCGACACGAAGGCCGCCCACAAGAGCCCCGTCAAGGCATACGAACCCGCACGCCTCAAATAGCAGAGCCACGTCCCCCGCGCCGCCTCTTTGGCCCTATACGGCGTCTTGGGTATAACCTCGCCGACAACCTTACGGGATAGCGCCGCGGCGTCCGCTTTGCTTGACGTGAAGAAAAATCCGCAAAAGCGCGCGAACTCATTGCCGCGCGGCTTGAAAAACTCCGTTAAAAACGCGGCGATTTGAGCCTCCGCAAGCGTAAATCGCGTCAAAAAGCCGTATAAGCGCCTGTTCTTGTCATAGTGCCCGGGGTTGTCGGCGGATATCACCTTCCGAACGCAGACGTCGGAGAGCCCGCCGCAGATCTCTCTAAAACGGTCTGAGAACGCCGCCGCGGGCGCGCGCTCCGCCTCCGCGACGCGCCCTCCCAATAAAGCGCCCAAGACCGGCAATCCGCCCGCCGCCGCGCCTTTATCACCGAAAAACTCCGCAAAACCGTCAAGCAAATCGATTTTGTTGAAGATAAAGTACACTGGGATGTCGTAACCGGTGGCCGAAGCGACGGCGTCGGCCCTGCCGCGCAGATCGGCGGCCACTCCATCAACCGCCGCGGCGTCCATTGATAATAATTCGCGTATGTCAACAACGACGAGCAGACCGTCGAGCGCGCGGCGTTGTAAGAACTTATACCGCACGAGGCGGCGGCAGAAGGCGCCCCGGCCGTCGTCCGACGCGGATATCATGGCGCTCGGAGGATCGATATAGACGGCGTCGGCGCCGGCGAAGAAACCGGAACGTATCGATTTAAACGACGCCGCGGAGCCGGTTAAAAGCAAGCTTTTGCCGGAACCGCGCGGGCCGTCTATTAAAAACCACGGCTTTTTGGAGACGCCGATATCGCTAAAGAATTTCGTTATTAATTTCAATTTATATTATTCCTTATTGATTGATTAAATACTCCCCAGAAACTCAATCAAATTCCTTATCGCTATACCCCTGATAACCGCCGTGATAATCATTAATAGTACCGCCGCGACCGTCAACGCCGCTAACGTCCACAAACGCCACGGCGTATGCTTTTCCGGCTTGTCAATCATTTCCGGCGATTTTTTGCTCTTATTACGGATATCTATCAGCGCCGTCCCCAAACTCTCGGCAATTTTGGCGCGGCGTTTGGCCTCCTCGCCGCCGTACATGCCCTTTAAACCGAGCGCTAAGGATATGAAGTAGGTCTCCAATATATCAACGCTGCGCTCGTCGGTTCGGATATGGGCTTCCAATTTCGCGAAGAACTTTGTGCCCGCTATCACCTCCTCGAAGTAACGCAGCTGCAACGGACGCTCCGTCCAATAGGCGCGATATTTGGGATCGCTCAAAAGCGTCTCGTCAACCAAGGCGGCCAGCGGATAGATGAGTTCGAGAGCGGCGCTGTCGGGCAAAGATTTTCGACGGCAGTGCCGGATTACTGCGTCAAATTTTGCGCGCATTGAGGCGTGGAAGTCGTCTAAATCTATTATTGACGTATACGTCGGAATCTCAGTTACCTTATTGACGATCTCAGCGCAGAGCATTATGACGCTGTTTGGGTATCGGTACATATTTTCTCCTTTTATTGAAACTTCAAACCCAAAACTTCCAACTTCATATCCGTATAAACCCCTCCCGAAAAATGTATACCCAACGTTCCTGTGCTTTCCACAGAGTTCCACAACGGACCGTGTCTGTCAACCGCGAAGTAGACGTACTCCGGCTTCGCCGGCAAGCCTTCAGGTATATTCCTTACGTGGATTAACGGCAATCCCTGCAATGACGATGATATCAGTAAATCCAAATTCTCGCGCGAGCCGGCTTTTACGCGCTGTAATATGTCTACCAACAATTTCTTGCGGTCCACATCGGCGCTTACGCCTATGAACAGATTCGCTCTTGTCGCGAAGCGGTCGTCGGGGAAGCGGCAGTGCCATGTCGACGCGCTTACTTGCTCTAAGGGCAGCGAGACGCAGGTCGTCCAGAACTCCGCTTTCAGCGCGTCGCGAACGCGGTCGGCCAATTCCGTGAACGTCGCGGCGGGGTCGTCGTGGTTGTAGGCCGGGAAGTTTTCCGGCGACAGCGTCGGTGAGAAGCATTGCAGGCTGCCGTAGAGCATCATCAGATGGGCGTAGCACTCGAAGGGATGGATTTTGGGCAGCTCTAACAAACGCCCCAACAGCGGCGTGAAGGTACATAGCGTACTCATTATCCTGAATGAATTCTCCTCCGTGGCGGAGAAAAAGGCCTGACCCCACTCACTGCGGCGGCGGCACTTGGCTAAGGAGCCTATCCGCGCCCATAGCAACTCAAGCAAACCGCTGAGAGCGCCGCGCAAAACATCGGCCGCCCGCGTGAAGAGAACCGGCGGGGCGTAGCCGCGCGCGAGCTCCATGTATCCGCTGCCGCCGCGCGACATCTTTGCCACGCGCAACCACACGCAACCGTCGAGCGGCTCGCCCTCAAAGCGGATTTGGTAGTTCGGCTCGCCGACCTCTATCTCCTTGACGTTGTCGGCGGAGAGCTCATCCGGGAGCGAGAGCGCGCGCTCGACGTAACGGCAGGCGGCGGAGCGTCCATCGGCGGCGACGTCAACACTTTGGACACCGACGCCGGCGGGCTCGCAGACGGGCAACACAAAGTAAACGTCAAGCGTCTGACGGTCGGGTCGGCAGAACGCGGAGAAGGAACGCGACAAGACGCCGCCGGCGGAAGAGGGGCCGCCCTGAGCAATGCCGACGGAGAAACAGGTGCCGTCCGGAAGGACGCCGGCGGCGCGGATCAGCGTGAAATTGCCGACGAGCAACGCGTCGCGGTCGATCTCCAGATCTGTGAAGCCGTACTGGAAGCCGGCGTAGGCGAGAGAGGCTACGCGGGTGTTGACGCGGGCGGCGTGGAGACGGTCGGAGAATTGGAAGTGGTGGGGCTGAAGGAAGGTACCTTCGCGCCACAATATCTTTTGATTCATTAAAATACCTTTTGATAAATACGTCAAAATCAAAACATTAATACGAGATTGGTACAACGAGAGTACTACGAGAAGGGCATCAATATAGCTATGCCGCGAGAGAAAGTCGGGAAGTATGAGCCGACTATAGTAAAGATAATTGTTTTGTTGACGGATGTCAATAGATTTTTTAAATTTTTTTTGTACCTATTGACTTACTCAGTATCATAATATTATCTTTATACAGATATTTGGGGCGGGGCCCCTTTCTCGTTGTGTTATTGTCTCTCGTTGTACGGATGTATCTCTCGTTGTACCGTTGTAACTCTCGTTGTAACGTCGTCTCTCGGTTTTACCGACGTCATTGGCTACGTCCGGAAATCGTAACTTTTAACTTCGGGGAAGGAGTTTTTATTATGAGGGTATCGTCATTATCAATACGATTATTGATGTTGCTGGCAATATCGGCTTCCACCATTCGCGCCTACGGCGCCGAGGGGCAGGCGTACGCTCGGCTGCGGGTAGATTCCGATCCGCCGGGGGCGGATGTGGTGATCGTGGCTGAACTTGGCAAGACGCCGCTTGTCAACGAGTTCGTCGTCCCGGGGATGTACAAGATAGAGCTGCGCCACGAGAGCGGCTACCTCACCGCCGTAGAAGATTTGACGTTGCGCGCCGACCAGCAGGCGGTGGTCTCGCGGAGGCTGCAGAAGCCGCCGCTGTTCACCAAACGGCGGCAGATACAATTAGCCTTGGGAGCGGGGGCGGTATGCGGTTTCGCCTACGCGGTTTACGAACAGGGCGAGCGGTCAGCCTTTCGGCAAAAACACTATTTCGCAAAAGAGGCAAGTTCCGCCGAGGGGGACGAGTTTTCCGCAAAAGCCGCCGAGTATTTGGAAATATCGAAAGACGCGGAACTGAAACGGACGCTGGCGCTGATAGGGGCCGGAATATTATCCGTCGCGCTGCAAGTAACGATCTTTATTTGGTAAAGGAGAAAAGATGCACATTCTCGACGAGTCGGAAATCGAAAAAACCGTCGTGGAGCGTGACCCCGTCCTGCCGGCCCCGCAATCCGCGCCCTCCCCCGCCCGACCGCTCATCGGCCAAACCCGCATCGGCTTCGGCCTCGTCGTCGACACCATCGGCGCCGGCGGGATGGCCTCCGTCTACAAGGTCTGGAACGAGCGGCTCGAACTCTTTCGGGCGGTCAAGATGCTCTCATTGGACACGCTGCACGCCCGCTTCGAGACCGAAGCGAAGATCACCGCCAAGCTGCGCCACCCGCACATCGTGGAGGTCTACAACATCGGCGAGTGGAACGGCGTGCCGTACATGGAGATGGAGTACGTGGACGGCGGCAACTTGCAAGAAACGCTTGACGCGCGCGGACGCCTCCCGGACGCGGTGTGCTGCGCCGCCGGGCTCTGCGTCGCAAGCGCCCTGCACTACGCCCACACGCTCAAATTC
The DNA here is from genome assembly GCA_031281485.1 of Chitinispirillales bacterium. Classification (GTDB taxonomy): domain Bacteria; phylum Fibrobacterota; class Chitinivibrionia; order Chitinivibrionales; family Chitinispirillaceae; genus GUT77. The sequence goes on from JAITFI010000039.1 coordinate 15,803, forward strand.
ACCCTCGGCGGCAACTCCTACGACGGGATCATCCACCGCGACCTCAAACCGGCGAACATACTCGTCTCCAAACGCAGCGAGATAAAACTCACCGACTTCGGCATAGCCCGCCCCGCCCAAGCCGGCCTGCACACCATAGACGGAAACATCGTTGGGACGCTGCACTACCTATCGCCGGAACAGCTAGGAGGCGGCCAAATAGACCCGCGCAGCGACATATACTCCTTCGGCGCGATACTCTACGAGATGGCGACCGGCACCAAAACCTTCCCGCAAAAGAGCATACCGGAACTCACAATGCGCCGCGCCGCAAACAGCTTCAAACCGCCAAGCGAGTACGACCCGCCGGTGCCCCCCGCCCTGTCAAACATCATCCTAAAGTGCCTGAAAGCCCCGGCACAAGAACGCTACCAAAACACAGCGGAACTGATAGGCGACCTGCAACGAGCCTACGCCAAAATCGCCAAAGAAAACGCGCCGCAAAAGACGCTGTACAAATTCTTCTCAGGAGACACCGAAGACGCGGGGGTCACACCGACCGTATTGATAAACGCGGATCTTAATGTTAATGTAAATATAGGTACAAATGTTGATAATGTCGATACAGATAATGCCAATGCCGTTGTCAATACTGATAATGCCGTTAGTGCTGATAATATCAATGCCGTTGTTGATACTGATAATACCGTTAGTACTGATAATATCAATGCCGTTGTTAATATTGATAATACCGTTAGTACTGATGATGTTAATGCCGGTGTTAATACTGATATTGTCGTTAGTGCCGATGTTAATACAGTTGATAGTGTTAATAGTGTTAATAGTGTTAATACTGTTAATACGATTGATACGGTTGATAAAAATATCGATACTAATGTTAATATCGATACCGATAATGGTACGGTTGTCAACGCAAATCAGTCGTCCGTCAAACGGCCGCCGGCCAAGCGCAAAACCGTATACGCGGCCGCCGCCATGATAGCCGTTCTGTCCGCGTCTTACCTGACAATAAGGCTGATATCGCGCCCTTCCCCCCAAAAAGACAACAAACACTCCGTCGCGGCGACAAAATTCTTCTCAACACCCGTCAATACGGATGCCGCCGACCCCGCCGACACCGACGTCTCCGCGTCCGTAAACACACCGCCTCCGGTCCCCACGGCTCCCGTCAATAATACAAAACCTACCAATGCCGTTAGTACCGCCGACGTTAATATTATTGATATTGATACTACGGACGTCGGTATAACCGATGTTAATACCGCCGGCATTAATACTATTAATATTGATACCGCGGACGTTAATACTATAGATATTAATACCAAGGCCGCCCACCACGGCGCCGCGCCCGCCCCGCCTATCACCGAAAGCGCCCTGATAAAGAGCGCCGCGGAAGCAATCGGCAAAAAGGAATGGGACCGCGCAATCAGAATCCTGGAAAAAAACAGCGTCATGTTCACGGAAAAGCGAGGCGTTCGCCATCTAATGCTCTTAGAAGCCTACATAGAATCGCGCCGGTTGGACAAGGCGCGTTCCGCCTTAGACAGCGCCGCCCAAACAAACGACGCTCTATACTTCCTGACCGCCGGCCGCTACCATTTCTACCGCAACGACCACCCCCGCGCCATAGCCGCCTTAGAAACCTCCCTAACCCGCCCAAGCGCCCTACGCAACCGCGGCGCCGTTATCGGCGAGGCCCTCTACTACATAGCCCTTATCAGAAGCTACCGCTTCAAGGCCGCCCCCACGGAAGCAACCCGTAAACAAGCCCAAGAAGCGTGGAAGCGGGTCAAGTCGGCCTACGAATCCAAGCCGGAGTCCCCGCAGTTCAAGCGGGCGGAGGAGGAGATCTTGGAGCTTTACTGATTAAAACACTGTCTGAATTAGGATTAGTAGGATTATAAGGATTATAGGATTAAAAAGACTTTATGATAAATAAGCGATTCAACGAAGAGCTACAGATGCAGATAGAAGGGACGCTACCGGCAGGGCACGTATACCAACTTGGACGTCCCGGAGAGATACTGCGGTCGGCTGGGATTCCGGATTTAGATATTGAGTTAAACGCGACAATGCTGAAAGAAAAGTCTGATCCCAATTACAAGAATCCACACCCATTTAATTTATCGGATATAAGGGGTTTGCCGAAGGCTATACAATATCCGATAATGGTTTTTGACAGCAAAACGAGGGTGGACTGCAAAGTTATTCTAACGGAATTGAAGAGCGGCGGAGTAAATTTTGTCGTCGCAATGGAGGTGTATCACAAAAGAGGCGCGAACAAAAGCGTCGTCGAAATAAACTCTATAAGAAGCCTTTACCCGAAAGACCAAATAAACGATATTTTTGTTTGGTCGAATGACGGTCTACTACGATACGTTAACAAAGAAAAAGCCTCTGCATTCGTAAGCCAACGGCGGTCTCAATTTCCGCCGAAGTGGTCACGAAATGCAGAAGCCCAAATGCTTAACATAATAAACAAGTTCAAGAATCCGTCTACAGAGAAAAAACTATAGCGCTCTCAAAGGAACTGCGCTCAACTTGCGCAGAAGTCGTTCGCGAACGCCATAGCTGACTTCCAAAACCCAGCGATCGACCGAACTCCCAAACAGCGGTCCAATTCCGCTGACGTTGGAAGCCGTATCGACCCACAACAATAATAATATAGGTGATTCCAAGCAAAAAGTCAATACCTAAGCAAAAAAATCTTCACCCGACCCCCCAAAAACGCCCCCCACGCCCCAAAATCGACGTTTTTGGCCCCGCCGGGCAAAAAATTCCTACTTCCCGGCAAATATTTCACCAAATCCCACGAAAACCCTAAAGACCGCGAAAAATCCCACCGATATAATAACTGTGAGCCACGGGACGGCACGGATGCCGAACCCCAAAGCCCGCAAAACGGCGGCATGAGGCCGCTAAATTAATAACCAAAACCAGGAGGGTTTTATGCGTATCAACCACAACTTAACCGCCATCAACACCCACCGCCAAATGGGTATCAGCGAGCTTGACGGCTCGAAGTCGATGGAAAAATTGTCCAGCGGATTCCGTATCAACCGCGCAGGCGACGACGCCGCGGGATTGGCGATATCCGAGAAAATGAGGGGCCAAGTCAGAGGCTTGTCAATGGCTTCCAAAAACTCCTCAGACACCATATCATTAATACAAACCGCGGAAGGCGCTCTCGCCGAAACGCACTCCATCCTCCAAAGGATGCGCGAACTGTCAGTCCAATCCGCCAACGACACCAACACGGACAAAGACCGTGAAGAGTTGCAGGCAGAGGTTACACAGCTTAAGGCTGAAATTGACAGAATCGGAAACACGACCGAGTTCAACACCAAGAAACTGCTCGAGGGCAGCGCCACCGGTGTGCGCGACGAGATCGTGGGGACTCTGCGGATCAACAACAACAGCAGCGTGGTGATAGACGCCAACAAAGAGAAGGGGATGGCGGCGAGTATCAGCAGCGACAAGAGCTGGGCGTTTGACGGGGCTTACATGCTCATAAAGACGGGCCAGACTTTCGACGCCAACAATGACAAAGTGTTCAAGGCCGAGGATTATAACTTGGTCGGGCCGGACGGGCAGGTTTACAAGTTCAAGACCTATACGCCGGATACTAAGATATTGGCCAACGGGCTGGAGGCGGGGACGATTATAGCTGAGGGCGGCGGGATACTTAACATCGCCACGGCAGGGGCGGTCGGTACCAAGGCCGGAGAAGATGTAACTCTCGGGGCGGAAGTTACACATAAAGAAATGGCGACGGTAGCCGCAGGCAGCGTTTTGGTTACCGGGTCAAACTTTACATTGACGGATGGTGTGGCTTTTGGTATCAACAATACCGCGCCGAATAACCCCGGTATGAGTTCGATGAAGAGCGTGAACGGCGTGCTTGAAATTACGCCGACAAGCGGCACCGTAGTGAGGGTTGAGGCAGGTCAGAGCATCGCGTTGGATAACGGTACGGTTCTGAAGAACCACGGCGGCGGGTTGGTCAGCGTAGAGAGCGGCAGTATCACGACCGCTGACGCTTTAGACTCCGCGGGCACCAAAACGACGGCGTTCACCATCGCCGCCCAAAGCACTTTGAATTTTGCGTCCACGACCCGTTTGAACGACACGAACCTCATTAAAGCCTCCAACCTTCTCGTCAAGAACGGGGCGATCAGCAGTAACGTTACGGTCGGAAACACAGTCAACCTTACGTGCAATACAAATGCAAAGACCGCGGCCGCCAACGGCGATATCAACGCTCTCGCCATAGGCAGCGTCTTGGCTAAGGGCAGCAGCATTGAGATGCTCCAAACACCGGGTACGACTAACACCATAAAGATTGAGGTCAAAGGCAAAGAGGTTGATATCTCCTATGATAACGTCAACAAAATTCTCAAAGTGGGCGGCGAGACGGTAGCGGCCGGCAAGAGCATCACGCTCGAAGACGGTACGGTTCTCACGCACAACTCAACGCTTGGCGATCCGAATACCGCCAACGGCGTGGTGTTCGTCGAGCAGGGCCGCGTAACGTTGGCGGAGAGCATCACGGCGATGACCGGCGAAGTGCCCAACGTCGCGAGATTCATCCTCGCAAAGGACAGCACCTTAGCCGCCGGCTCAAAATTAGGCGGTATGAATAGTTACGACGGGGCGACTCTCGCCGCCGCCAACGGTTCGGTCAAACTAATGGCCGGGACGGTAGTAACCGACCCCACCACGACTTTCTCCGGCAGCGTAACCATAGGCGCGGGCGGCAAGAACGTACAATTCTCCGCCAACGTCAGCGACGGTTTAGCGGCGCGTTACTACGACCTGAAGGTTCAGGACAGCTTCACGTTCATCTTTACGGAATACGACCCGGCGACGTCGAACCTCAACGACTCCCTGATGTCGCAAATCGGCGCCAACAGCGGCCAGACGACGTTCCTGTCGATCAACGACATGCGTTGCAAGGCTCTGGGCGTCTC